>NZ_DATCVQ010000500.1:0-35838 GCF_036566765.1 Streptomyces sp. | reverse complement strand
GACGAAGACGACGCCAAGGACGCCCGCGACGCGCAGCAGAAGGTCCTCGACGCGCGCGCGGACATCCTCCGCGAGGCCATGAAGGACGCCAAGAAGAACGAGGGCGTCCACACCCAGCCGCAGTTGCTGGACGGCCTGCTGGAGCGGGCGAAGGACAACCCGGACCCGACCAAGAAGGAGATCGGGAAGAAGGAGGCCGCCGATGCGCTCGACGACCTCACGCAGCTGACCCGGCAGAAGAACGTCGAACCGCTCAGCCGTCAGAGGCTGACCGAGAACGTGCTGAACGCCAAGGATTCCGACAAGCTGGCCGAGAACCTGGCCGAGGCCAACATCACCCAGCGTGTCGCCGCGAACGAGGCGGATCCCGCCTCCACCGTGTACTCGGGTGTGGGCGACAACAAGAAGCGCTCGGTCCTGCCGGACGGCAAGGGCGGCGAATTCGACATCCAGGGCATCCCTGACGCCGACGTCCTGTACCGGGGCAAGGACGGCACCGTCAACGTGGTCGAGGTCAAGAACAAGGCGAACGCCGCCACCCAGGCGTCGCTGGCCGCCCAGGTCAAGCGACTCGGCGACTGGCAGAAGGCGGAACCCGGTCGGAAGGCCCGCTACGAGCTCGGCAGCATGGAGCGCTGGGACAAGATCTTCGACGAGTTCCAATACCACCACCAGAGCAAGACGGACAAGCGGAACGGCGTGCCCAAGACGCGGCCCGACGGCACCCCCGCGACGCACATGGCGCAGAACGACGTGGGGATCCGTGTCGGCGGCTGGGACCTCTCGCCGTCGCAGCTCAAGCAGATGAACGACAAGTGGAACGCCAAGTCCGACTCCGAGAAGTACGAGGCCCGGATGACCGGCAAGATGAAGGATCCGGCGACGGCCATGGAATACCTGGGAGTGAAGTGACGAGCGCACGTTCCGACCTCGACGTGGTGGCAGCGGCGCTCGCCGCCGTGCCGCCCGTCGGGTACGGCTGGACGGATGAGATGCAGGACCTGTTCGAGCGCTTCCTGCGTGAGGCGGACCTGGCGCTTCCACAGGAGTACCGGCAGAAGTTCGAGCAGCAGCGGGAACGGCAGCGGTTGTCCTCCTCCACCCATGAAGTGTGGTGGTCTCTCAAGAAGCGCCTGGAAGACGGCGACCTGGGCTCTGCCGAGCAGGCCGAGGCCGCGGAGCTGGCGGAGCGTTGCGTACGGGCCCAGTTCGTGGCGCACGACGCGGTGAGCCTCCTGCACACGCTGGGCCGTCCGGTCGGCGAGGAGGTCCTGCTGCGGCTGGTGCGGGACCCGTCGGTGGACGAGTACGACCGGGCCTGGGCGCGGGAGTGGCTGATCCGGATGCGCCGGCCGGACTACGACGCCCGCGCCCGGGAGTCCATCGAGGGCGAGGAGCCGCTGCTGCCCGCGGTGGTGCGGGACCTGCCTGTCTCCGGGCCGAGGGGCTGGGAGTGGTACCGCGCTCCGGAGACGCCGGACAACATCGACCGCGCGCGGCGGGTGCTGGAGGCCCTCCTGCCCGCCGAGCGCCTGACACGGCCCGAGCCACCGCCCGAGTGGGAGGGCGACGAGGACGACGAAGAGGACGAGCGGCCGGAGTGGATCGACGTCCGTATCGTGCAGCGGGACATGATGCCGTACCCGCGTCTCGTCACCCGGGAGCGGATGACCGAGCTACAACGCGAGTGTGAGCTGCTGGGTCTCGACGTCAGCGCCGAGGGCTTCGTCGATCAGTGGGGCACGCGGATCGGGATATGGATCGCCGCCGGGGCGTTCCACCATCTCGGGTTCCTCGGCTACCGCCGGCCCGACGAGGTCACGCCGTGGGCTATGGATCTTGCCCAGCGGTACGTGGAGTGCGATGCCGCCGCGGACGAGGCGTTGTACATGCTGAGCTACATGAACGAGCACCCGTACAGCCGCGAGGTCCTGGCCCGCCTCGCGGCGGACACCTCACTGCGGCCCGAGGTCCGGACGAGGGCCGAGGGCGCCCTGAGGTAAGTGGAGGGGTGCCCTCCGCCGCGGTCCCGCCCCTTGGTTACACTCCCCGCGCCATATCGCGAGGACAAGGGGCGGGACAGTCATGAGTGTCGATTCCACGGTGTCGGGTCTGCTGCGGCAGATCGCCACTCAGGACGTCGTCGAGGTGCGGGACGAGATGGGCAGCCTCAAGCGGGTCGCCGTCCGGGCCGCCGTCGTCGAGCAGTACGGCTTCGAGTACGGCGCGTCCTGGCGTGAGGGGCACAACAAGTCGATCCTGGTCGCGTTCCTGTACCGCGACGTCCGCCCCGAGGCACGCGCGCGGGAGGCAGCCACCATCGCCGCCTTCCCGCAGGCCGGCCGGGGCGGCCCCGTCCCCGGGATGCGGCCCGGCACCCTCAAGCCGCTCCCTGAGGCCGAGCAGGCCGTCGCACACCTCAAGGACCGCATCGCCTTCGACGTGACGGCCGAGGCCGCGAGCGCCAAGCAGAAGCGGTTCGTCTGGGCGATCACGGCCGGCCTGGTGCTGACGCTGCTGATCTGCGGGCTCTACCTCGGCGCCCTGATCGGCGGCGCGCTGCTCGCCGGATTCCTGCTGGCGGCCTTCAGGATCGGTGACGTACGGCGTCGGAAGATCACCGAGCGGCTGACCGCCGCCGGGTTCGCCGCCGTACGGGACGAGCACGGACGGCAGCGGTTCCTGCGCCCCGGCCAGCAGCTGCCGGGGCACGCCAACCCGTTCGCGGGCTGAGCACTCCCCTTGCAGACGCGGGAGCTCTAGACGGACACCGCCAGGACGTACCCCCCGGCCATCATCTCGTCGCACAGCGCCTTGCAGGCGCCGAAGTGCTGCGCGAACTCCGGCTTGGTCTTCCAGGCGGCCTGCGACTCCGCGTCGCGCCAGGACGCGAAGGAGAGGAAGTGGCCGGGCGCGGCCGTGTCGCGGATGAGCCGGGCGGACAGGAACCCGTCGTTGTCCTTCTTGGTCCAGGTCAGGAAGGCCGTCCAGGCTTCGACGAACTCGTCCTCCCTGCCCTCGGAGACCCGCCAGTTGCCGGACGCCCAGAACTTGCTGTCCTCGGTCATGGCACACCACCTCGATGGAAGCGCCCCTGCCACCAGGCTAGGCCGCTACCCGCCGGTCGTCAGCGGTCCGAGGTGACGGTGACCTTCTCGTCGTTCTGGATCTGGGTCACCAGCTGCTTCACCTTCGGCATGTCCCACTTCAGGGAGCCCTGCGGCGCGCTGCCGGAGATCGGCATGTTCATGGACTTGCCGTCGCCGCCGCTGATGCCCTTCATCGCGAAGAACATCTTGCCGAGGTCGTACAGCGACATCTCCTTGTCCACGATCAACGTGTCCATGCCCGCGCCCAGCGTCGGGTACAGCTTGAACGGGTTGAGGATCGTGCCCGGCGTCGCCGCCTGGTTGGCCAGCGCGGACAGGAACTTCTGCTGGTTCTTCGTACGCGCCAGGTCCGACTCGGCGAAGGCGTACCGGGTCCGTACGAACGCCAGCGCCTGCTCGCCGTTCAGGGTCTGCTCGCCGGCCTGGAAGTTCGCGCCGGAGTTCTTGTCCTTGAAGCCCTTCTCGATGTTCATGTCGACCCCGCCGAGCGCGTCGACGATGTTCGCGAAGCCGGCGAAGCCGATCTCCGCGTAGTGGTCGATGCGCAGGCCGGTGTTGAACTCGACCGTGCGCACCAGCAGCTCCGGCCCGTCCATCGCGTACGCCGCGTTCAGCTTGGAGCCGCCGCGCGCCTTGTACGTCTTGCCCGACTCCGAGCCGACGAAGGAGGGGATCGTCACCCACGAGTCACGCGGCAGCGAGACCATCGTGTTCCCGCTGGAGCAGGCGGCGAGGATCATCATCGAGTCGGTCCGCTTGCCCTCGGCGGAGCCGGTGTGCAGCTTCTTCTTCTCCTCGGCGGACATGCCCTCACGGCTGTCCGAGCCGACGATCAGGTAGGTCGTGCAGTCGCCCGCCTCGGGGCGCTCGATGACCTTGGCGAGGTCGACCTCGTTGCGCATCTGCGAGCTGGCCCAGGCGTACGTGCCCACGCCCCAGGCGAGCACGGCGACGACCAGCACGATCGAGCCGACCTTGATCCGGCGGCGCCAGTCCGGGGCGGCGGGGCCGTAGCCGTCGTCGTAGTACGGGTCGCGCGGCGGCGGGACCGTGCCCCGGCCTCCGGCCTGCTGGCCGCCGTAGACCTGGCCGGAGCTGTACCCGGAGTCGTAGCCGGCGCCCTGCGCCTGCGTGTAGTTCCCGTACCCCTGGCCGCCCTGGTCGTACCGCTGCTGCCCGGGCTGCGGCGGTACGGGCGGCCGCTGCCGCTGCACGTGTCGCATCGCGCGCGGGCCCTCGGGCTCGTCGTTGCTGCTGCCGTGTCCGTATCCGCCTTGCCAGTCACTCATGCGGAACAGTGTGCCGTCCGCCCCGAGCGCCCCGACAGGCCGGGGGGAAAATCGCACCGGCCCTGTTGCCAAGCTGATGCAAAGGTGACCGTGCCGAAGCACGTCGCGAAGCTCCGCATAAGGTGGAGGGCATGACAGATCAGGGCGACATCCCGGGCAAGCCCACCGCCGCGTCGCGCACCACCCTCAGCCACATCATGACGAGCCACGACACCAACCTCCTCGGGACGGTGCACGGCGGAGTGATCATGAAGCTCGTGGACGACGCCGCCGGGGCCGTCGCCGGCCGTCACTCCGGAGGCCCGGCCGTGACCGCCTCCATGGACGAGATGGTCTTCCTGGAGCCGGTTCGCGTCGGCGACCTGGTCCATGTGAAGGCGCAGGTCAACTGGACCGGCCGGTCCTCCATGGAGGTCGGCGTCCGGGTGCTCGCCGAGCGCTGGAACGAGTCCACCCCGGCCCAGCAGGTCGGCTCCGCGTACCTGGTCTTCGCCGCGGTCGACGCGGACGGCAAGCCGCGGCCGGTGCCGCCGGTGGTCCCGGAGACCGAGAAGGACCGCCGCCGCTACCAGGAGGCCCAGATCCGCCGCACCCACCGGCTGGCCCGCCGCCGCGCGATCAAGGAGCTGCGCGAGCGCCGCGCCGCCGAGGGCTACGAGGACTGAGAGTCCCCGCCAAAGGGCCCCTCACCCGCACACCACCTGGTCCCCGGTCACCGCGTCGAACTCGCCCTGGTGGGTCTCCTCCGGCCGGACCGGGGTCACGCCCTTGTAGTCCGTGCCCGCCGTCACCCGCAGCGTCCGCCCCTGCCCTGGGACGGCCTTCAGTTCGCACCCCGGCAGCGCGGCGGCCAGCGACTTCGCCGAGCGGTCCCAGCGCGGGTCGTACGTCACCAGGGTGCGCCGCAGCGCCGGACCCCTGCCGTTGAGCGGGGCCCCGGTGGTGTCGAAGCCGGTGCCGCGCAGCGCCGCGTCCACCTTGCGGCCCAGCCCGTCCGTCCGGGTCCCGTTGTAGACCTGGACCCGGATCTGCCGCGGCGGGACGTCCACCACGACCCGGCGCACCACGGCGCCGCCCGTGCGGTGCGGGGCAAGCGGCTTGTCCTCGCGCAGCGCCCGGAACAGTTTGCGGGCCTTCTTCGCGTCCCACTTCACGGTCGAGCCGATCCCCTTCACGGGGAAGCTCGCGTTGCCGACCGGCACCGAGACGAACTCCGACGAGGCCGGGCCGAAGCCGCGCATCGCCTTCGCGAGCGCCAGCATCCGGTCAGCGCCGAAGCCCTGGTCGGCCCGTACCGAGCTCAGCACGGTCGTGGCGACCTCGCGGAACCTCACCGGGTTCAGCAGCACCCCGTTGCTCGTGATCCGGTGGATCAGCGCCGCCAGGAACCGCTGCTGGCGCTGCATCCTGCCGAGGTCAGCGGCCCCGTCGACGTGCCGGGAGCGGACGTACTGCAGCGCCTGCCCGCCGCCGAGCCTGTGCCGGCCGGCGGGCATGTCGAGGCCGGTGTACGTGTCCTTCATCGGCTTCGCCGTGCAGATCTCCACGCCGCCGACCGCGTCCACCGTCTTCATGAAGCTGGTGAAGTCGACCTCCAGATAGTGGTCGATCTTGACGCCGGTCATGTTCTCGACGGTGCGCACGGTCAGACCGGGCCCGCCCTCCGCGTACGCGGCGTTCAGCTTCACCGGGTGCGCGTCGTGGTGCTTTCCGGTGGTCGCGTCGACGTGCTCGGGCATCTCGGCGTACGAGTCGCGGGGCAGGCTCACCACGCTGGCCCGCTCCCGGTCCTCGGAGACGTGCACCAGCATGACCGTGTCGGTGCAGTGGCAGGGCGCGCCGCCGAGCCGGTACTTCTCCTTGTCCGCCTTGGTGATCTTCTCCCGGCCGTCGGTGCCCACGACCAGCACATTCATCCCGTGCCCGGCCTGCGGGCGGTTCTTCATGTCCTTGAAGGGGTCGATCCGGTCGATGCCGCTGTCGAGCCCGGTCATCAGGGCGTGCCCGATTCCGCCCGCGCCGAGGACGAGCACCGACAGCGTCGTCGCCGCACGCATGCCCCACCGGGGCCGCTCTTCCCGTCTGACGCGGCGGGCCGGGGCGGGACGGCGGCCGGCCGGCCGGGGACGGGGCGAGCGGGGCGGCGTGGGCACCGGGGACACCTCCGCGTGGGTGAAGGGGGACCGTGAGCACGGTAGGCCCATACGATCAGCGGCAGCGGGCACCGGACCCCGCGGCGCGCGACCGTGTCCCCCGTTCGCGGTAACGTGGCGGGCAATACTGCTGTCTCCTGGGGGGCGACCCCCAGACCCCCGAGGAACCAATGCCCCCCGTCTCCGTGATCATGCCGGTCCTCAATGAGGAGCGGCACCTGCGCAACTCGGTCCGTCACATCCTCGAGCAGGAGTACGACGGCGAGATGGAGGTGGTGATCGCGCTCGGCCCGTCCACGGACCGTACCGACGAGATCGCCGCCGAACTCGTCCGAGAAACCGCATCCGACAGCCGAGCGCGGGTCCACACCGTGCCCAACCCCACGGGCCGTACGCCCGCCGCGCTCAACGCGGCGATCAAGGCGTCCCGCCACCCGATCGTGGTGCGCGTCGACGGTCACGGCATGCTGTCGCCCGACTACATCGCCACCGCGGTCCGCCTCCTTGAGGAGACCGGCGCGCAGAACGTCGGCGGCATCATGCACGCCGAGGGCGAGAACGACTGGGAGCACGCGGTCGCCGCCGCGATGACCTCCAAGGTCGGCGTCGGCAACGCGGCGTTCCACACCGGCGGCGCGGCCGGTCCGGCCGAGACCGTGTACCTGGGTGTCTTCCGCCGTGAGGCGCTGGAGCAACAGGGCGGCTACAACGAGGAGTTCATCCGAGCCCAGGACTGGGAGCTGAACTTCCGGATCCGCGAGGCGGGCGGCCTGATCTGGTTCTCGCCCGAGCTGCGCGTCCAGTACCGGCCGCGGCCGAGCGTGCGCGCGCTGGCGAAGCAGTACAAGGACTACGGGCGTTGGCGGCACGTGGTGGCCCGCTACCACCAGGGCTCGATCAACCTCCGCTACCTCGCCCCGCCGACCGCGCTCTGCGCGATCGCGGCCGGCCTCGTGGTCGGCGCGACGCTCACCCCGCTCGGCTTCGTGATCCCGGCCGGCTACCTCGCCGCGATCACCGCGGGCTCGGTCCCGGCGGGCAAGGGGCTGCCGCTGAAGGCCCGGCTGCAGATCCCGGTGGCGCTGGCGACGATGCACATGTCCTGGGGGTACGGCTTCCTCACCAGCCCGCGCGCGCTGGCCAGGAAGGTCATCGCGAGCCGCCGCCCGGCCGTGACGACGACCACCGTCTGACCCGGATACCTCCGGATACGTACGGAAGAGGCCGCCCGGTGCACGATGCACCGGGCGGCCTCTTCCGTGTAGTCGCCCCCTACGGACCGGTCAGCTCTTGCCGTCCCATCGGTAGACGTCGTAGATGTCCATGCAGGCCACCTTGTCGTCCGCGCCCTCGGGCAGGTCGCCCGCCTCCGTCTTCGGCTTCTTGAAGGCGGCGCCCTCGCGCCAGTCCGCGCCGATGACGAGGGTGATGCCCTCGGCCTTGTCGTCGGCCCGGACCGCCGTCGGCGGCAGGCCGAGCGCCGTGGCGACGGACAGGGCGTCGGACTTGCCCTGCTCGCCCGCGCTCTTGGGGTACTTGACCACCGTGTCCTTGCGCGGCTCCGCGCTCTGCGAGGACTCGGCCCCGGTGAAGCCCTTGCTCTTCAGGGTGTCGGCCACGCTGCGGGCCCGGCCCTTGACGGACGGCTCACCGCCGCCGCCGGTGCCGTTGACCACCGTGACGCCGATGGTGCCCGGCGCGGCCGCGGGCGGCCCGCTCGGCTTCGCCGTCGGGGACGTGGACGGCTTCGTGGCGTCCTTCGGGTCGCCGTTCTTGTCGAAGGCGACGTCCTCGCGGAGCATCGACCACATCTTGTCGGCGGACTTCGGGGTCATCTGGAGCCAGTTGTCGTTCCCGACGTACTCGACCGTGGGGACCGTCGCCGTGCTGAGCCGGTCCACCTTGACGTTCTTGAGCTGCATCGACAGGTCGAACAGCTTCGCCACCGACTTGATCTCGTCGGAGACCGTCAGCGCCTTGGTGGCCGCCTCCGCCAGACCCGTCAGCCGGCCCGTGTTGGTCCAGGCGTTCTGCTCCTGGAGCTTCTTGAACATCCCGTTCATGTACATGTGCTGGGCCTTGGCGCGGTTCTGGTCGTTGCCGAACGCGTGCCGGGTGCGCAGCCACTGGAGCGCCTGCTCGCCCTTGACCTCGGTGGTGCCCTTGGGCAGCTTGAGGCCGGAGCCGCCGGAAACCCGCCGGGTCGGCTTGTCGTGCACGCCGGTCTTCACGCAGACCGGGACGCCGCCGATCTCGTCCGCCATCGAGACCACGCCCGCGAAGTCGATCATCATCCAGTGGTCGACGTAGACCCCGGTGAGGCTCTCCCACGTGGTGAGGGTGCAGCCGGGACCGCCGCGCTGCAGCGACTCGTTGATGGGCCGGTTCGTCGTCTCGGGGAAGGTCTCGCCCTTCTCGCCCTTGCACTCCGGGATCTTGACGACCGTGTCGCGCGGGATGGAGACGATCGAGGCGTTCTTCCGGTCGGCCGAGACGTGCAGCAGCATCTGCACGTCGGCGAGCGGCTTGCGGTCCCGGTCGTTCTTCCCGCCGCCGAGCTCCACGTTCTTGGGGTCCGCGCGGCTGTCCGAGCCGATCAGCAGGATGTTCAGCGGGGTGTCGCCGAGCGCGTTGGGCTTGGCCTTCTTCACACCGCTCTCGCCGCCGCTGCGGCTGCCGCCGCGCAGGTTGCCGTTGAGGTGCTGGTAGTACAGGTAGCCCGCGCCGGCCGTGCCGAGTATCAGCAGCGACAGAACCGCCGCCACCCACTTGAATATCCGGCGTTTGCCGGACTTCTTGGCGCGGCGGCGCGGCCCCCCGCGCCGGTGCCCCGTACCGCCGCCGGCGTCGTCGGATCCGCCCCCGCCGGAACCGCCGGGCCGTACGCGGAGGCCCATGGTGCCGCCGTCCTCGTACAGGCTGTCGTCCCAACCGTGTTCGCGGGCGTGCGGAACGCGTTGTTCCCGCGCCCCCTCCCTAGGCACGCTGCTCTGTCCCACCCCTGGTCCCCCTCAATGCTCAGGCGTCCCCGCGGATCCCCCTCGGGTCACGCGGCACACACCTTCTTGTCTGCTTCAACCTTGTCGATGTCCGGCACCTTGGCCGGTCCGGTGAGGGGCACCCCCGCGCCCTTGAAGTCCGCGCCGAGGATCAGCGTCATCGGCTCCTTCGCACCGGCTTCCTGCGTGCCCTGCTTGAGCGCAGTGGCGGGCAGGCCCATCAGGTCCGCGAGCTTGCGGGCCTGGTCGGCCTGGTTCGGCGCGTACGTCAGGGTCGTCAGCGCCGCTTTCTCCGGGGCGTTGCTCTTGTTCGTGGACCGCGAGACGCCCTGCTCGTTCTGCAGCCAGTTGATCGTGTTCTGCGCGGCGCCCTGGATGCCGCTGCCGTTGTACACGTCGACGCGCACCTGGTTGGTTTCCGCGCGCGGTCCCTTCAGAAGCGCGGCCTGGGCGCCCGCCTTGGCGTTCTTGGCGTCCTGTTCCTTCTTCTTCACCTCGGTGAGCGAGGTGTCGGACTTCATGAGCGTGAACAGCTGCTGCGCCTTCTCCGGGTGCGGGACGACCGTCGCCTTGATCTTCTCGGCGGGGTTGTCGATGACCGGCAGCGTCGCGAAGGTGATGTTCTTCGGGTCGACCGTGACGAGTTCCTTGGCCAGGTCGGAGAGCTTGGAGATGGTCCCTATGCCCGTGTCGACGGTCAGCGCGTTGGTGGCCGCCTCGGCGAGCCCGTACAGCTTGGTCGGGCTGGTCAGCGTCTCGTCCGACTTCATCTGGCGGATCATCGAACTCAGGAACTGCTGCTGGACCTTGATCCGGTCCAGGTCGCTCTCGTTGCCGAAGCTGTGCCGGGTGCGCACGAAGGCCAGCGCCTGCTCGCCCGCGACGACGGACTCGCCCTTCGGCAGGTTCAGCTTGGAGTCCTTGTCCTTGACCGGCTTGGCCAGACAGACCTTCACGCCGCCGACGGCCGTCGTCATCTCCTTGACGGCGTTGAAGTCGGCCATCATGAAGTGGTCGACGGTCAGCCCGGTGAGTTCCTTGACCGTGCGCATGGTGCAGCCGGGGTCGCGTCCCGCCTGGCCCAGGCTGGTGTTGAAGCGGACGTCGGTCTCGCCGGGGATGACCTTCGTGCCCTCCTGCGTCTTCGTCTCGCAGTCGGGGATGTCCGTCTTCAGGTCGCGCGGGATCGACATCGCCGTGGCGTTGGTCCGGTCCGCGGAGACATGGAAGAGGATCGTGGTGTCGGCGTGCCCGGGGCTGTTCTTGTCGCCGTAGCCCGCGTTGCCGTCGCCGGTGCGCTTGTCCGTGCCGATCAGCAGGATGTTGAAGGCCTGGCCCTTCTTGAACCCGCCGCCGCTCGCACCGGCCACGTCGACCGTCTTGATGTTGCCGTTGAAGTGCTCGTAGAGCGCGTACGCGCCCACGGCGCCGGCGGCGACGACGAAGGCCGTCACGCCGCCGGTCCACATCAGGGCCTTCTTCCTGCGGGACTGCGCCGTCTTGCGCTTGCGGCGGCCGGCCGGCGGCTCGCCGCCGCCGTTGCGGCCGCCCTGTCCCTCGGCAACCCTGCGCCTGCGCTGGCCGGGTACCGGAGGGGCGTCGGCGGCGGCACCGGAACGGCGCTCACCGCCGCGCGTCGGGTCGGCGCCTCTGGGGGGAGGAGGGGTCGCGCCACGGGGGCGGGAGACGGGTGCCGACTGCCCAGCGGAACGGTCCAGTCGCAGTTCGTAGTTGCCGGTCCTCGGGTTCAGTACCCACTGGTCGGCGGGGTCGATCTCGTCCGCCCGTCCACGGCTGTGCGCGTCCACGGTTGCTTGAGTCCTCCGTCGGTGCCACGCGAGGCGCCTCCCCCGGCAGGCGCTCGGTTCTTCGATCATCAGAGTGCACGCGGTCGGCGCACCGGATCGCGTCACACTATCCGCCCAGTTCAGCGTGGGGCGACGTCCGTGACAAATTCCACGCCCCTTACAACCGGGCAATTCGCTCAAACACCGTTTCCTGTGCGTTGTGCCTTGGGCATCGCTTTACCTGTTTGCTTGCGCGTGACGCTCCGGACACATCAGGAAGCGCGCGCCACGCGTCAGTCACGCGCGCCATGCGTCGCGCGCGCCGCCCGTCACACGCGCCGCCCGTCAGGCGCAGGCGCCCTCGGCGGCATTGCGCCCGGAGAAGGTCGGCGCCGGCTCGGGGCTCTGGCTGCCGGGCTCGTCCGGCTTGCCGTCGTCCTCCGGGCCCGGGGCGACCACGACCGGCCGGTCCTCGCGCAGCCGCTTGAACAGGTCGTTCGCTGCGGGTTGTACGAGTTCGTCCCGGTTCGGGTCGTACGTGTACGGCCGCCTCGGCACCGTGAGGAACTGCACCTTCTCCGTCGGCACGCTCCGCATCGAGCGCGCCAGGTCGTACAGGTCCCGCAGCGAGTCGAGCCCCGGATCGGTGGTGATCGCCTTGGTCGCCGCGTCGAGCACCGGGTACAGCTTCGTCGGGTTCAGCAGGACGCCGTTGCTCTGGACCTTGTTGACCAGCGCGCCGAGGAACTGCTGCTGGCGGTCCATGCGTTCGGTGTCGCTGCCGTTGCCGATCGACTTGCGGGCCCGTACGAAGCCCAGCGCCTGCTCGCCCCGGAGCGTCTGCCGCCCGGCCGGCAGCTTCAGATGCGCGTCCGGGTCGTTCACCGGCTCCCGCAGGCAGACCTCCACGCCGTCCACGGCGTCGACCATCTTCTTGAAGCCGCGGAAGTCCACCACCATGTGGTGATCGATCCGGATCCCGGTCAGCCCCTCCAGGGTGCGGATCGTGCACGCCGTCCCGCCGAACCCGAAGGCCCAGTTGAACTGGGCCCACTGCGCACGCGTGCGCGTTCCGTCCGGTTTGCGGCAACTCGGGATCCACACCATCAGATCGCGCGGCACCGAGACCGCCGTCGCGCTGGACCGGCCCGCCGCCAGATGCAGCAGGATCGTGGTGTCCGAGCGCTCCGAGCCCTTGTCGCGGCCGTACTTCTTGTTGCCGCTGCCCGCGCGGGTGTCGGAGCCGATCATCAGGATGTTCTGCGCACCGAGCGCCCCGGGGCTGGGGCTGGGGCGCTCCTTCTCGAAGGCGCGCAGCTCGGCCTCGGCGGTGGTGTCCGTCGTGATGTTGCCGTCGAGCTTGCGGTACAGCCACCAGCCGGTGCCGGCCGCGCCCAGGAGGATCACCGAGCAGCCCAGGGCCGTCCAGCGCAGCCAGTGCCGCTTGCGCCGCGTGTCCGCACGGGTGCCCGGCTCCCCGTCGCCCGCCGGTCCGTCCGGCCCGGCGGGTGTGCCTGCACTGTCCGTCACGTCTGGGTCCCGTCCGTCGAGGGGTCTGCGGCGCGTACCCGCCGATCATCCACCGGCGTTGACGCGCGGGCCCGGGGACTCGGCGCGTCGCTGCGCCGGACGGGTGGCGGGCGGGCGGCGGACGGTCGGTTCACGGTACGGGGAGGTCGTCGAGGGTCACTCGGCGCTACGGGCAGGCTGTCGAGGGTCACTCGACGCTACGGGTGACCCGCTCGCTCTCCACCCGCTTCGCCAGCCCGTCCGCGTCCAGTGCGTCGAGGTTCCGGCACAGGACGACCGAGCCGCCCGCCGCCAGGGGCGCGTACAGCCCGGCCGAGACGCCCTCCCAGGAGTCGTACGGGCGGCCCGAGAGCAGCCGCGCCCCGGGGCCGAGGCCGAGCGCCTCCGCATCCGACCGCGCCCGCTCCACGAGCTGGGCCCCCGTCAGCTCCAGGCCCGACACGGAGAGCGCGGCGGCGTCCGGGTCGACCGGGACGAACGGGGCGAACCGGTCACCCTGGCTCGGCACCTCGACCGCGTAGTCGGCGTACCCGGCGGGCGGGGTCGGGAAGCGGCGGCCGAGCGGGGCGAGCGAGAGCGCGATCCGCTCCCCGGAGCAGGCCAGGCCCTCGTCGAACCGGCCCGGTCCGGCGACCACGAGGTCGGCGCCGGCCGGGTCGCCGCCGAGCTCGGCGGTCACGCCGACGGACGAGCAGGCGAGCAGCCAGACGGCGGTCTGCCAGTGGGCCGGCAGCAGCAGCGCGAGGCGATCCCCGGGCTCGGCGGAGAGCTCGCCCTGGAGAAGGTTGGCGGTCTTCGCCACCCAATTGGCGAAGGTGGCCACGGACAATTCGACGCGCTCACCGGTGGCGTCGTCGTAGAAGGTGACCAAGGGGCGGGCCGGGTCCGCGGCGAGCGCGGATCGCAGCAGGTCGGCGGGGGTGCGGTCGGTGGCGTTCACGCGCGCAAGGGTACGCGGGCGGGGGAGCGGGGGACCGCCGTACCGGTGACCCGGTCCTCCGGTCGGACCGACGCACCGTCAGTTTCCTTGCGGGATCCCGACGCGCGGAACGGCTCGGGGCCGCCCACGATCTCCCCATGCGTGCCTACCTTGCTACCTCCATCGGCGTCGTGTGTACGGCCGCCCTCGTCCTGCCCCTCGCACCCGCGGCCGGCGCGGCCGCCCCGTCCCCGACCGACCTCCTCACCCCACCGAGCTCGTCGTCCGCGCTGCGCGCGCCGGACTCCCCGGCGGGGGAGACCCAGTCGCTCGCGCTCGACGCTCTCGGCGGCGCCCGCGCGGCCGGCTCCGCCGCCGTGCAGGGGCTGACCCGACGCGACGTCAGACCGTTCTCGCTGGTCGGCGTCGTCTGGGACGACGCCGAGACCGAGCTCCACGGCAGCGTCCAGGTTCGGACCCGGGCCTCGGGCGGCGCAGCCTGGTCCGAGTGGCAGGACGTGGAGACCCACAACCTCGAACACGCCGCCGACCCCGGCACCGCCGAGCGCGAGTCCGGCCCGGCGCGCGGCGCGACCGCCCCGCTGTGGGTGGGCGACTCGGACGGCGTCGAGGTACGCGTCCGGGCCGAGCCCCACGCGCCGCTGCCGGAGGGGCTGCACCTGGAACTGGTGGACCCGGGAGCGGACGTGGGGGCGGAGGTCCCGGCGGACGAGGACGTGCGGAGCGCGTCCCTGCCCGAGGCGGAGGGGACGGTGATCCCGGCGCTCTCCCGCGAGGAGACCGAGGCGGAGTACGCGGCGGAGCACGCGGGGGAGTACGCGGGGGAGTACGGACCGGAGGCGGCGGACCTGACGCGCCGCGCGGCCGCGAAGCCGTTCATCGGCCCCCGCCCCAGGATCATCACCCGGAAGGGCTGGGGCGCGGACGAGCGGCTGCGGGAGAAGAAGTTCGTGTACACGAAGAAGGTCAAGGCGGCCTTCGTGCACCACAGCGCGACCGGCAACAACTACGCCTGCCGTCAGGCCCCCTCCGTCCTGCGCAGTATCTACCGCTACCACGTAGTGAGCAGCGGCTGGCGCGACTTCGGCTACAACTTCGCCATCGACAAGTGCGGAAACATCTACGAAGGCCGCGCCGGGGGAGTGACCAGGGCGGTCATGGGCGCCCACACGCGCGGTTTCAACACCAACAGCATGGGCATCGCGGTCCTCGGCACGTTCGGCTCGAGCTCCCCGCCGTCGGCCGTCGTGAACGCCATCGCACGGCTGACGGCGTGGAAGCTCGGGCTGTTCGGGGCAAATCCGCGCGGCAAGACGTACCTGACGTCGGGTGGGGGGAACCTGTACAAGAAGGGCAGGAAGGTCAGGCTCAACGTCATCTCCGGGCACCGCGACGGTTTCGCGACCTCGTGCCCCGGAGCCCGCCTGTACAAGAAGCTCGGCGACACCCGGACCGCGTCCGCGAGATATCAGGGGCGTGCCTGAAACGACCCCTTACGGTCACCGGTCCGACCATCTGCATAAACTGACCGGTCACATCGCAAGGACGAGCGGTGTGACCGGCCCGAGCAGGAAGCAGAGACGACCGGTGACAGAAGCGATCCTCCTCGTCGGCGGCAAGGGCACGCGGCTGCGGCCGCTGACCGTGAACACGCCGAAGCCGATGATCCCGGCGGCGGGAGTGCCGTTCCTCACCCACCAGCTGGCGAGGGCGCGTGCCGCGGGCGTCGAGCACGTCATCATGGCCACGTCGTACCTGGCGGAGGTCTTCGAGCCGTACTTCGGCGACGGCTCGGAGCTCGGGCTCAGCCTGGAGTACGTGACGGAGGAGGAGCCGCTCGGCACGGGCGGGGCGATCCGCAACGTCGCGTCCCGGCTGCACTCGGGGCCGGACGAGCCGGTCCTCGTCTTCAACGGCGACATCCTGACGGGCCTGGACATCCGGGCCCTGGTCGCCACGCACGCCTCGTCGGGCGCGGATGTGTCGCTGCACCTGACGCGGGTGGCCGACCCGCGCGCGTTCGGCCTCGTGCCGACGGACCCGACGGGGCGCGTCACTGCGTTCCTGGAGAAGCCGCAGACGCCCGAGGAGATCGTCACCGACCAGATCAACGCGGGGGCGTACGTCTTCCGCCGCTCGGTCATCGACACGATCCCGGCGGGGCGGCCGGTGTCGGTGGAGCGCGAGACGTTCCCCGAGCTGCTTTCGTCCGGCGCGCACCTGCAGGGCATGGTCGACTCCACGTACTGGCTCGACCTCGGCACCCCGCAGGCCTTCGTCCGCGGCTCCGCCGACCTGGTCCTCGGCCGCGCCCCGTCCCCCGCGGTCCCGGGCCGCTGCGGCGACCGCCTGGTCCTCCCGTCGGCCAGGGTGGCCCCGGACGCGAAGCTCACGGGCGGCACGGTGGTGGGCGAGGACGCGGTGGTGGGCGCAGGCGCGCAGATCACAGGAAGCGCGATCCTGGCAGGCGCGGTGGTGGAGCCCGGCGCGATCATCACCGACTCCCTGGTAGGCGCCGGCGCCCGAATCGGCGCCCGCACGACGCTGTCCGGCGCGGTAGTGGGCGACGGCGCCCACGTAGCCGAAGACAACGAACTGAGGGAAGGCGTCCGCATCTGGTGCAACGCAACCCTCCCAGCAGGCGCCCTCCGCTTCTCGTCGGACCAGTAGGACAGCGCCCCCGCGTTGTGCACCGGCCCCGCCGGGGCGCCGCCGCCGCGTGCCCACCCGTCCCTCCCCCTAGGACTTCGTCCTGGGGCCCCCACTGCGGGACGATTGCCCACACGGCGGCGGGGAGGCGGGCGCTGCCCGCGCAGGGGCGAGTGGAAGCGGCCGGAATCCCCGCCCACACGGCTAACCTCGTACCCATGGCCGGCCGCTTCGCCCCCCGCACCCCCACCACCCGCACCACCGTGCGCGGCGGCCACGTCCCCGTACCCCGCCCGCGCTCCCTGGAGCTGACGCAGGACACGGACCTCGGCCTCACCCTCGGCCCTCTCCGCCGCGGCCCCGCCGACCCCACCTTCCGCGCCACCCCCGACGGCTCCGTCTGGCGCGCCAGCCGCACCCCCGACGGCCCCGGCACGATCCGGGTGGCCGCCCGGGACGGAGGCATCGCCGCCGAGGCCTGGGGCCCGGGCGGCCCCTGGCTCCTGGACCGCCTCCCCGCCCTCCTCGGCCAGGACGACGACCCCACCGCCTTCGTCCCCCGCCACCGCATCGTCGCCGCCGCCCACCGCCGCCGCGCCGGCCTCCGGCTGACCCGGACCGGCCTGGTCATGGAGTCGCTGATCCCGTCGATCCTGGAGCAGAAGGTCACGACGGACGAGGCGTACCGCGCGTGGCGACTCCTGGTCCGCACGTACGGCGAGCCCGCCCCCGGCCCCGCCCCGGACGGCATGCACGTCATGCCCGACGCGCGGACATGGCGCCAGATCCCGTCCTGGGAGTGGCACCGAGCAGGCGTCGACGACAAGCGCGCGGCAACGATCCTGCGCGCGGCACGGGTAGCCCCGCGCCTGGAGGAGGCGGCCGGCATGGAGCCCCAACAGGCCCAGGAACGCCTGGAGTTGATCCCCGGCATCGGCCCCTGGACCTCGGCGGAGACGATCCAGCGCAGCAACGGCGCCCCCGACGCGGTCACGGTGGGCGACCTCCACCTCCCCGGCATCGTCGGCTACGCCCTGGCGGGCGACCGAACGGCCGACGACGCCGCAATGCTCGAACTACTGGCCCCCTACGAAGGCCAGCGTCACCGCGCGGCCCGTCTGATCCTGCTCAGCGGCCGCGTCCCGCCCCGCAGGGCGCCGCGAATGACACCGGGCAACATCGCGGCACTGTAGGGCCGGGCCCTGCGGGCGCGGCGCGCCAGAACGCCGCGCCCCCGCCTACCGCACCTCGATGAACCCGCCCGCCTGCCGAGCCGCCCGCTCCTTCGGCGGGGCCGCCGGGCGACCGATCGCGACCGCGCCCATCGGGTCCCAGGAGTCCGGCAGCGCCAGAGCGTCCCGTACGACGTCGCGGCAGAACATCGTGGACGACACCCACGCCGAGCCCAGCCGCTCGCCCGCCAGCGCCACCAGGAAGTTCTGCACCCCCGCGCCCGCCGCGACCACGAACATCTCGCGCTCCGCCGTGTCCCGGCGCGCGTCGCCGTAGTGGTGCGAGCCGTCCATGACGAGGCACGGCACCGCGAGGTACGGCGCGTTGCGCAGTACGTCCCCGCGCCGCACCCGCTTCGCGATCGCCTCCTTTGACCTGCCGTCGCGCCGCAGGTCGGCGACCCAGGCGTCGCGCATCGCGTCGAGCAGCCGGGTCCGAGAGGCCTCCGACTCGAGCAGCACGAACCGCCACGGCGTCGTGTGATGCGGCGCCGGCGCGGTGATGGCCGCGGCCACCGCCCGCCGTACGGCGCCCGGGTCCACGGGGTCGTCGGTGAACTCCCGCACGGTGCGCCGAAGCGTCACCGCCTCCCGCACAGCCTCCGACGTCCCGAGCCGGAACATGTCGTCCTCCGGACTCCGCACCAACGCCCGAGCTCCGATGTCCTCGGCGCCGGCATCCGTACCCGCGTCCGCGCTCGCACCCTCCGAGTCGCCCGCGTCCGTACGCCCGTCCGCGGCGGCACCCGCCGACGCACCGGCGGCCGTCCCAGCCGCCCGGTCGGCGTCCGCCCCCGCCAGGCCCTCCGCGAAGACGACGTGCGCCAGCCCCCGAACCACCGCCACCGGCAACCCCGCCGCCTTGCCCTTCACCAGGTCGCCCGCCGCGGCCAGTTCGTCCGCCGTGGCGACGACGGTCGCGCTGAGCGGGTTGCCGTACGCGTCCGTCCCGCCCCGCAGGTCGTCCAGGACGCGCACGCCCGCCGCGCCGATCGCCACGTCGGTGAGCCCGCTGCGCCACGGCCGGCCGAAGGTGTCCGTGACGACGACGCCGACGTTCACGCCCAGCGCCTCGCGCACGCCCTGCCGGATGCCGCGCGCGGAGGCGTCCGGGTCGACGGGCAGCAACAGCACCGTCCCGGCAGGGGTGTTGGACGCGTCCACGCCGGCCGCCGCCATCACCAGGCCCTGCCGGTTCTCGACGATCCGCAGCGTGCCGCGCCGCGCCACCACGCGCACCGTCTCCGCGTCGATCGCCTCCTCGCGGTCGTCCGCCGCGACGATCCGGCCCTCCGCCTTGCTGACGATCTTGGACGTGATGATCAGGACGTCCCCGTCCACCAGATCCGGCGATGCCGACGCGATGAGCTTCGCCAGGTCGTCCCCGGCCTTCACCTCGGGCAGCCCGGGCAGCGCCCAGACGCGGTACCCGCCCGGTCCGCCGAGACCACCCTCCGGGGCCTCGTACGCCCGTGGAGACGGGGCCCCGGGAACCCCCGCCGCCCCCGACCCCGCCGTCACGCCCGAACCTCGTCCGCCAGCGCCAGCGCCACACGCGCCATCTCCGCCGTCGCCTCGACGTCCGTCATCATCAGCGGCACCGCGCGGCAGCGGATCCCCGCCGCCTCCACCCGCGCCACCGCACCCTCGTCGACCGTGTCGACCAGCCAGCCGTCCAGCAGGCCCGAGCCGTAGTGCTCGGCCACCGCCGCCGCGGTCGACTCCACGCCCACCGCCGCCAGCACCTTGTCCGCCATCCCGCGCACGGGCGCGTCGCCGACGATCGGCGACAGCCCGACCACCGGGACGCCCGCCCCGGCGATCGCCTCGCGGATCCCCGGGACGGCCAGGATGGTGCCCACCGACACGACCGGGTTGGACGGCGGGAAGAGGATGACGTCCGCCTCCGCGATCGCCTCCAGGACGCCCGGCGCCGGCTTCGACGCCTCCGCGCCGACCGGCACGACCGCCTGCGCGTCCACCGAGGCGCGCAGCTTCACCCAGTACTCCTGGAAGTGCACCGCGCGCCGCTCCCCGTCGACCTCGATCGCGACATGCGTCTCGACCCGGTCGTCGGTCATCGGCAGCAGCCGCACGCCCGGCTGCCACCGGGCGCACAGCGCCTCCGTGACCGCGCTCAGCGGAAAACCCGCGCCCAGCATCTGCGTTCGCACGATGTGCGTCGCGAAGTCGCGGTCGCCGAGGCCGAACCACTCCGGCCCCACGCCGTACGCCGCGAGCTCGCCCTTGACCTGGAAGGTCTCGTCCGTCCGCCCCCAGCCCTGCTCCTCGTTGATGCCACCGCCGAGGGTGTACATCACCGTGTCGAGGTCGGGGCAGACCTTCAGCCCGAACAGATGGATGTCGTCACCGGTGTTGCCGATGACCGTGATGTCGGCGTCGGGGGCGGCCTGCTTCAGACCGCGCAGGAAACGGGCACCACCGATGCCACCGGCCAGAACCACAATGCGCATGCAGAGCAGTTTGTCAGGCGGAGACGATCTCCTCGTCCGCCGGGGCGCACTGCGCGGCCGGGTGCGTGGTCTCGTGCATCGGCATCTCGGTCAGGCCCGGGTAGTAGACGTGCAGGCTGACGGCCGGTTCCAGCGCGTCGTTGACGACCTCGTGGACGTACCCGGGCGCGAAGACTCGCTGCGCGCCGCCGCTCAAGGTCCGGCGCCCCCGTTCCGTACGCTCCGTCAGCTCGCCCTCAAGCACGGTCAGCAGGCCGGACGACCGGCCGTGGTCGTGCAGCCCGCTGCCCTGGCCGGGCACCCAGGACAGCAGCCAGACCTCGTACCCGGGTCCGGTACGCAGCCGGTGGTACCAGCGGGTCGTGGCGTCGTACTGGACCAGGTGCGCCCACTGCGCGCGGTCGTCGGCGATCTCGCGGGCGAGGCCGGCGAAGTCGGCCACGGTGGTCGGGTGCTCCTTGGCGGGCTGGAGGAGGTGCGGGACTTCAAGGATGTCGCCGGCGATCTGAAGGTCGCTGTCGCTGTTCATGGGTGCGGTGGTTCCTCGGCAGAACGTGCGGGGGGATGACGTAGATGCAGGGGTGTCGCGAGTGTCGCGGGGGGATCCGGTGCGGGACGACAGGAGACGTCGTCGGAGCGAGCCGGGATCAGTCGCTGGAGCGCTAGGGCATCAACAGCTGGGACAGCAACAGCAACAGCGCGCCTGGACAGCGCTGCGGAACCCACGGACGTGGGTCGCGGTGTGCGCTGAGGTCGCTGGCATGGAATCAAAGGTGACGGGCGAGATCCCCGACTGTCAACCCAATGCCCGATTTGGCGGCAATGATTCACCTCATCCGGTTACTCCATGCGGAGAAAGGTTTGTGCAGTCCTGGGCCAGGAGACATGGCGCAGCAACCGCGCCCGTAAACGCGGCAGGGGCTCCGTGATCGGACTGTGATCCGGATCGCTTCCGTGGCTGGATCGCAACAAGATCGAAGTTTCGGGCGTCTTCCTCGGTAGAGGAGGGGCGGTGCGATCGAGGCGGTGGGTTGTGTCAGGTTTTTGGTGATTTGAACACTTTCCGCATAGCCTTGGTTCCGCAGAGTGAATACCGGGCCCAATAGCAGATCTCGGCTTGACTCTCGCGGAGCGGCGAACTTGTAATTTCACTCGTGTCGTTCGGCCGAAAGGCGACGGCAACGCACGGGGACGCAATGACGGACGAGGGGCGCACATGACCGAGTTGTTCCAGGAACTGCTGGTCGAGGACGCGGACGACGAACTCGGCTGGCAGGAGCGCGCACTGTGCGCGCAGACCGATCCCGAGTCCTTCTTCCCCGAGAAGGGCGGCTCGACCCGAGAGGCCAAGAAGGTCTGTCTCGCCTGCGAGGTCCGCTCCGAATGCCTCGAATACGCCCTGCAGAACGATGAACGATTCGGCATCTGGGGCGGTCTGTCCGAGCGCGAACGCCGCCGCCTCAAGAAGGCCGCCGTCTGAGACGGAGCCGTACCCGACTGCCACCCCAGCACCCCACGAACACCGGTCCGCCGCCCGTGCACTGTCCACAGGCGACGGACCTTGTTCTTGGCAGCCGTTAGTGTGGGCCTCCGTCCGAGACGCTCCCACGCCCCCCGCGGGCGACCCCCGGTGCCGGAGGGCCCGTACCTCGATGTCCGCAACTCCCGAGTTTCCGCGACACGTCGTCACCGCCGTGCTCGTCTCCCATGACGGCGCGCGCTGGCTGCCCGACGTCCTCGCCGGGCTGCTCGCCCAGGAGCGCCCCGTACAGAACGTGATCGCCGCCGACACCGGCAGCGCCGACGAGTCGGCCCGGCTGCTGACCGAGGCGATCGGCGACGACCGGGTGCTCCACCTCGCCCGCCGCACCGGCTTCGGCGCCGCCGTCGAGGAGGCCGCGCGCACCGCGCCCGTCCTCGGCCCCGAGGAGCTTCCGTACCTGAAGCGGCCCAGCGGCTGGGACCCGGTCAGCCGGACCTGGAGCGACGACGCCTACGACCTGCCCGAACTGCCGTACGGCGAACCGGTGCAGTGGCTCTGGCTGTTGCACGACGACTCCGCCCCCGCCCCGGACGCCCTCGCCGAACTCCTGCGGGTCGCCGACGCCGACGCGTACGCCGGCGTCGTCGGCGCGAAGCTGCGCGGCTGGTACGACCGCAGGCAGCTGCTCGAGGTCGGCGTCTCCATCGCCCGCAGCGGCCGCCGCTGGACCGGCCTCGACCGCCGCGAGCAGGACCAGGGCCAGCACGACCAGGTCCGCTCCGTCCTCTCCGTCTCCTCCGCCGGCATGCTCGTGCGCCGCGACGTCTTCGAGCAGCTCGGCGGCTTCGACCGGCGACTGCCCCTGATGCGCGACGACGTCGACCTGTGCTGGCGCGCCCACGCTGCCGGCCACAGCGTCCTCGTCGCCCCCGACGCCGTCCTGCGGCACGCCGAGGCCTCCGCCCGCGAACGCCGCACCGTCGACTGCGTCGGCCGCTCCGCGGCCAGCCCGCACCGCGTCGACAAGGCCGGCGCCGTCTACACGCTGCTCGCCAACACCCGCGGCGCCGCGCTGCCCTACGTCCTGCTCCGGCTGGTCGTCGGCACTTTGCTGCGCACCCTCACGTACCTCGTCGGGAAGGTCCCCGGCCAGGCCGTCGACGAGGTCATGGGCCTCTTCGGCGTCCTGCTGCGGCCCGAGAGGATCCTCGCCGCCCGCCGTCGGCGCAAGAACCCGGCCGTCGCCGCGAGCGAGCTGAAGCCCCTCTTCCCGCCGCCCGGCGCCACCATCCGCGCCACCGCCGAACAGGCCGTCTCGCACTTCGGCGGCGACGATGCCGACTCCGGCGGCTCGCGGCACGGCGTCGCCGAGTCCGGACCCGGCGGCGACGACGCCGACTACCTGGAGATCGAGCAGTTCGCCCGGCTCAAGAAGATCGCCCGCAAGCCCGGGCCGGTCCTCTTCGCCCTGCTGCTGCTCGTCTCCGTCGTCGCCTGCCGCGGCCTGTACGCCGGCGGCGCGCTCACCGGCGGCGCTCTGCTGCCCGCTCCCGAGTCCGTATCCGAGCTCTGGGGCCGGTACGCCGACGGCTGGCACGCCCTCGGCACCGGCGGCACCCAGACCGCGCCGCCCTACCTCGCCGTGCTCGCCGGGCTCTCCGCCCTGTTCCTGGGCTCCACCGGCTTCGCGCTGACCCTGCTGCTCGTCTGCTCGGTACCGCTCGCCGGCTTCACCGCGTACTTCGCCGCCCGGCCGCTCGTCGAGTCCCGGCTGCTGCGCGCCTGGGGCGCGATCGCGTACGCCTTCCTGCCCGCCGTCACCGGCGCGCTCGCCACCGGCCGGCTCGGCACCGCGGTTCTCGCGATCGTGCTGCCGCTGATCGCCCGGGCCGGCGTCGCCGCCCACGGCTTCAACCGGCCCGACCGCGGCAGTTGGCGCGCCACCTGGGCGTACGCCTTCCTGCTGACCTTCGCGACCGCGTTCACGCCGATCGTGTGGCCACTCGCCGTCGTCCTCGGCGTGGCCGTGCTCGTGCTGCGCCGCTCCGACATCACCGCGTACGGGCTGCGCTTCCTCGCCGCCGTCGGCACCCCGCTGCTCGTCCTCGCGCCCTGGTCGCTCACCCTGCTGACCGGCCCCTCCGGGTTCCTGCGCGAGGCCGGCCTCGACCTCGGCCCGGGCGCGGCCTCCGCGCTCGACCTGCTCGCGCTCAGCCCCGGCGGCTCCCACACCACCGGCGGGCTGCTGCTCCTCGGCCTGGTGCTCGCCGCCCTGGCCGGCCTGCTGCGCGAGGAACGGCAGTTCGCCGTCCGCACCGCCTGGGCCGCCGCGCTCGCCGGACTCGTCCTCGCCGCGCTGGCCAACGCCTCCGGCTGGGCCGGCCCGGCCACCCTCGTCTACGGCGCGGGCCTGCTGGTCGCCGGTCTGATCGGTGCCGAGGGCGGCCGCACCAGGGTCGCCGCGCACGGCTTCGGCTGGCGTCAGCCGGTCGCCGCGCTGATCGCGCTGGCCGCCGCGCTCGGCCCGCTGGTCGCCGCCGTCGGCTGGATGGTCGGCGGCGCGGACGGGCCGCTGACCCGGCGCGACCCCGTGCAGGTCCCGGCCTTCGTCGCCGAGGAGTCCGGCACCCGCGACCAGCCCCGCACCCTCGTCCTCGGGGGCGCCTCGCCCGGCGAGGTCGAGTACGCCCTGGTGCGCGGCTCCGGCGGCCGCCTCGGCGACGCCGAGCTCGCCGTCACGGGCGGCGGCGACCCGCTCCTGGACAAGGTCGTCGCCCACCTGGTGGCCGGCTCCGGCGCCGACCAGACCGACCAGCTCAGCGGCTTCGCGATCCGGTACGTCCTGGTCCGCGACGGCGCGCCGCGCCAGATGAGCCGCGTCCTCGACGCCACCCCCGGCCTCAGCCGGCTCAGCCAGCTCGACGGCAGCGCCCTGTGGCGCGTCGACCGCCAGGTCGCCCGCGCCACCATCGTGCCGCCCGCCAAGGGCGACGAGCCCGTCGAACCCATGCCGGTCGCCTCCGACCAGGTCGAGGCGCACACCAAGATCCCCTCCGGCCCCGCCGGGCGGATTCTGCGGATCGCCGACCGCGCCGACGACGGCTGGACCGCGACCCTCGACGGCGCGGAGCTGAAGAAGACCACCGTCGACGGCTGGGCGCAGGGCTTCGAACTCCCCGCCGAGGGAGGCCGGCTCGACCTCACGTACGACGAGCCGTTCACCCACACCGTGTGGGTCTGGACGCAGGCCGGCCTGGCCGTCGTCCTCCTGGTGCTCGCCCTGCCCGGCCGGCGCCGCGAGATCGACGACGACCTGCCCGAGGAGGAAGTCGTCATCCCCGCCCAGGCGATGGAGGGCGACGGCCGCCGCGCGCGCCGGCTGCGCGCCGCCGCCGAGGCGGAGGCCGCGGCCGAGGCCCCGGCCGAGCCGGAGCCCGAGCCGGTCCCGGTGCCCGCGCAGCAGACGGAGCCGTATGCGGACCCGTATGCGCAGCAGTCGTACGGCGACCAGCAGACGTACGACCCGTACGCGCAGCAGCCTTATGCGGATCCGTACGCGCAGCAGTCGTACGGGGACCAGCAGGCCTATGACCCGTACGGGCAGCAGCAGCAGCCTTATGCGGACCCGTACGCGCAGCAGTCCTACGGGGACCAGCAGGCGTACGACCCGTACGGGCAGCAGCAGGCGCAGCAACAGCCGCAGCAGTACGACGCCTACGGCCAGGGCTACGGGTACGCCAACGAGAACGAGCAGCCGGTGTACGGCAACGACACCGAGCACGGTGCGTACGGCAACGAGACCGAGCAGCGTCCCGACGGGAGCAGCAACCAGTGAAGCGCACCGCCCTCTCCCTGATCGCGGCCGCCACCGCCCTCGCCGCCGTCACCGGCTTCGCCGCCCTGACCGCCCCCGACGGCGGCGCGGCGGAGGCCGCCGCGCCGACCCGGCTGCCGGTCGAGCGCACCAGCCTGCTGTGCCCCGTGCCCAGCAGCTCCGAGGTCGCCGAGACGGTCTACACGTCGTACACCCCGGCCGGGAAGGACGCCCCGGCCGGCGGGCAGGGCGCCGCGGGCAAGGGGGGTGCGGGCAAGGCCGCCGACAAGGCCGAGCTCCTGCCGTCCACCGTCACCCTCGTCGAGACCGACCCCAAGAAGGCGGCCGACGCGGCGAAGAAGCCCGCGCCCGGCAAGGCCACGGTCACCCTGACCAAGCCCGGCACGCCCGTCACCGCCGAGGTCAACGGCGCGGCGGCTCCGGCCCTCGTGGGTCACGCGACCGGCGCTCTCGCCCCCGGCTGGACCACCCAGCAGACCACCGTCGTCCCGGCCGGCGGCGCGCGCGGCCTGCTCGGCGTCGCCTGCACCGCCCCCGACACGGACTTCTGGTTCCCCGCCGCCTCCACGGCCAAGGAGCGCCAGGACTACGTCCACCTGACGAACCCGGACGACACCGCGGCCGTCGCCGACGTCGAGCTGTACGGGCCCGGGGGCAAGCTCAAGTCCCAGCTGACCGAGGGCATCGCCGTACCGGCCCGCTCCAGCGTCCCGGTCCTGCTGTCCACGCTGACCGCCGAGGCCCCGACGGCCGACGTGACCGCGCATGTGACCACCCGCACCGGGCGGGTCGGCGCGGTGCTCCGGGCCGCCGACGACAAGATCGGCAGCGACTGGCTGCCGGCCTCCGCCGACCCCGCTCCCACCGCCGTGCTGCCCGGCATCCCCGCCGACGCGAGCAGCGTCCGGCTCGTCGCGTACGCGCCCGGCGACGACGACGCCGAGCTCAAGGTCAAGTTCGTCGGGGCGTCCGGCACGATCACCCCGGCCGGCGGCGAGTCGCTGACCGTCAAGTCCGGCATGACGGCCGCCCTCGACCTGCCGAACCTGACCCGCGGCGAGGCCGGCGCGCTGCTGCTCACCTCGGCCGACCCCAAGCGGCAGACCCCGATCGTGGCGGCGCTGCGCGTGGTCCGCGGCAAGGGGGCCAAGCAGGAGGTCGGCTTCGTCCAGGCGACCGCGCCGGTCGCCGCCCGCGGCACCGCCGCCGACAACCGTGCCGCCGGCTCGACGCTCTCGCTGACCGCGCCGGGCGAGACGGCCCAGGTGAAGGTGACCGCTTCGGCGGGCAGCGGCGGCGGCGCGAGCGTCTCCAAGACCGTGACGGTCAAGGGCGGTACGACGACCTCGTTCGTCGCGCCGGTCCCGTCCGGCCTGAAGGGCTCCTACGCCCTGACGATCGAGCCGGTCTCCGGCGGCCCGGTGCACGCGGCCCGGGTGCTGGCCCTGCCGAAGGACGGCATCCCGATGTTCACGATCCAGACGATCACGGACGACCGCGGCACGGTCGAGGTGCCGGCGGCCCGCCAGGACCTGTCGGTCCTGGACGACTGACGGGCAGGGGGCCGGCCCCGGTCCGTACGGGTTTCGGGGATCAGTCCTGCCCGTACCGCGGGTCGACCGACTCCGGGGAGAGGCCGAGGAGTTCGGCGACCTGCTCCACGACCACCTCGTGGACGAGCAGCGCGCGCTCCTCGCGGCTCTTGGTGCGGATCTCGACCGGCCGCCGGTACACGACCACGCGCGCCGGCCCGTCCTTCGCGGCCGGCGCGGAGCCGCCGAGCGGCACCGTGTCCTCCCGGACGACCGGCGGCACCTCCATCACCAGGAACTCGACGTCGACCAGCTGCGGGAAGCGCCGCTCAAGACGCTCCACCGAGTCCAGGACCAGGTCGCGGAAGGTGTCGGCGCGGCTCGCGGAGAGCGGAACCTGCGGCGGCGCGACGGGACCGCGCATGCCGCGGCCGTGGCGGTCGCGGCGGCGGATCCGCGGCTCGGTCGGACGGGGCGGCAGAGGACTGTCCATCACTCACGCAGGGTAGCCCTCCCCGGCCCGTCCCGGCCCGGAAGCGACCGGCGTGCGCCGTGTCCGCTCGCGCGCCGGTCCCCGGCCGCCCCGTACGCCGGGGTCACCCCCGCTCCGCCGGGGCTGTCGATACTTGAACATTCCGGCCAAGCATGGGCGCGAATCGATATGTCTCTACGATCGCCTCTCTGGCCGTCGTTGACCGGTTTCCCATCGAACGATGTCCGGATCCCGCGCCCACCCCCGCCGCCCTCCTCTCCTCCCGTGCAGGTCAGGACCGCCGCCCCGAGCGGCCCCGTGGCCGACGTCACAGCGCGACACGGTGGAGTGACCTGGTGGAGAGTCGTCGCGGCCCGCTCAAGAGTGCGGTACCGTCCAACGCTGTGAGCCCTGTACGTCGCTGTTCGCGCACCGCTTGCGGCCGTCCCGCCGTCGCGACGCTGACGTACGTCTACGCCGACTCGACCGCGGTCCTCGGCCCGCTCGCCACCTACGCCGAACCCCACTGCTACGACCTGTGCGCCGAGCACTCCGAGCGCCTCACCGCCCCACGAGGCTGGGAGGTCGTCAGGCTCCTCGACGCCTCGGCCCCGGCCCGGCCCAGCGGGGACGACCTGGAAGCGCTTGCCAACGCAGTGCGCGAAGCGGCCCGTCCGCAGGAGCGCGCCGCCGAAGCCGGCGGAGCTCGCGCGGCCGACCCGATGGAGGTCGCACGCCGCGGTCATCTGCGGGTACTGCGCTCTCCCGACAACTGACCCGTCTTCCAGGCGCGTTCGGCGCGCTTTTCGCTCGCTGACCCACGCACGCCCCATTGACGTGAACTTGGCGCGGACACGACCATTCCGTTAAGCAGAAGTGAGAAATCGCTTTCCGCCTGACGGAATCGGGGGAGGCGCCCGTGTACGTCCAGGAACTCGAACCCGTCGCCGACTCGCTCGGGCTGTCCGCCCTCGTCGCGGCCCTGCCCCTGCTGATCGTCCTCGTTCTGCTCGGCGGCGTCCGCATGAAGGCGCACCTGGCGGGCCTCACAGGCCTCCTGGCGGCCGCTCTGGTCGCCTGGCTCGCCTATGGCATGCCGCTGGGCCAGACCGTCTCCAGTGCCGCGCAGGGGGCCGCCTTCGGGCTCTTCCCCATCCTGTGGATCGTCGTCAACGCCCTGTGGGTGTACCGGATGACCGTCCGCACCCGGCACTTCGACATCCTGCGCCGCTCCTTCGGGAGGCTGTCCGACGACCCGCGCATCCAGGCCCTCGTCGTCGCCTTCTGCTTCGGCGCGCTCCTGGAGGCCCTCGCCGGGTTCGGCGCACCGGTCGCGATCTGCTCGGTCATGCTCGTCGCCCTCGGCTTCGACCCGGTGCGCGCGGCGGTTGTCGCGCTGGTCGCCAACACCGCCCCGGTGGCCTTCGGCGCGATGGGCACACCGGTCGTGACACTCGCGCAGGTCACCGGGCTGCCGTTGGACGGCGTGGCGTCCGTGGTGGGCCGTCAGACGCCTCTGCTGGCCCTCGTGGTGCCTCTGGTGCTGGTCTTCCTGGTCGACGGCAGACGGGGCCTGCGCGAG
Source organism: Streptomyces sp. (assembly GCF_036566765.1). Lineage (GTDB taxonomy): Bacteria > Actinomycetota > Actinomycetes > Streptomycetales > Streptomycetaceae > Streptomyces. Next base: position 6,771 of record NZ_DATCVQ010000500.1, on the reverse strand, counting down.
ACCTGGGTGCCCGCACTGGTCTGCGGAGTCGCCTTCGCCGTCGCCCAGTTCGCGGCCTCCAACTACGTCTCCGCACAACTCGCCGACATCGGGGCCGCCTTGGCCGGCGCGGGCGCCCTGGTCGCCGTACCGCACGCGCGCGTACCGGCCGACGAGTCCGTACGCGCGTCCGTGCTGACCGGCGCGCGCAGCGAGGACCTCGACGAGACGGACCCGCGCGGTGAAGTCCTGCGCGCCTACGCCCCATACGCGCTGATCGTCGTGATCTTCTCCGTCGCGCAGGTACCGGCCGTCAAGGACTGGCTGGCGAAGGCGACCCGGATGTACGACTGGCCCTTCCTCAACGTCGTGAGTCCCGACGGGGATCCGGTCGGCGGCAACGTCTTCACCTGGCCGATCGTCTCCACCGGCGGCAGCCTCGTGCTGCTCGCGGGGATCCTGACAGCCCTCGTGCTCGGCGTGCACGCGCGCGTGGCGGTCCGTGAATGGGCGGCGACCGTCCATGAGTTGAGGTTCGCGATCCTGACCGTGACGTCCGTGCTGGCGCTCGCGTACGTCATGAACCTCTCCGGACAGGCCGCCACCATCGGCCACTTCGTGGCGGCCGCGGGTGCCGGACTGGCCTTCCTGTCGCCGGTCCTGGGCTGGTTCGGAGTGGCCGTCTCCGGTTCGGACACCTCGGCCAACGCGCTGTTCGGGGCGTTGCAGGTGACCGCCGCGCGGGAGTCCGGGCTCTCCCCGGAACTGCTGGCCGCCGCCAACAGCTCCGGCGGGGTGCTCGGCAAGATGATCTCGCCACAGAACCTCACCATCGCCTGCGCGGCCGTCGGGCTCGCGGGCCGTGAGGGGGACCTGCTGCGCAAGGTGCTGCCCTGGAGCCTCGGACTGCTGCTGGTGATGTGCCTGATCGTGGTCGGACAGAGCTCACCGGTCCTGGGCTGGATGCTGCCCTGACCCCGTCGACGCCGTCTGACCTCAGGTAACGGCTCGGAGTCCACTCGGCTCCCGCACAACCCGCTGTCAGTGGCTACGGGTAGTTTGTGGTGACCGACAGGACTTTCAGAAGGGTTGGCCGTGGCTGATCTGTCACAGCTCGTGAAGGCGTACGACGTGCGGGGAGTCGTTCCCGACCAGTGGGACGAGACGCTGGCCGAGCTCTTCGGTGCCGCCTTCGTCCAGGTGACCGGGGCGAGCGCGATCGTGACCGGCCACGACATGCGGCCCACGTCCCCGGGTCTGTCGCGGGCCTTCGCGCGCGGAGCGGCCGCCCGCGGCGTGGACGTCACCGAGATCGGCCTGTGCTCGACCGACCAGCTGTACTACGCCTCCGGCGCGCTGAACCTGCCGGGCGCGATGTTCACGGCCTCCCACAACCCCGCCCAGTACAACGGCATCAAGATGTCCCGTGCGGGCGCGGCCCCGGTCGGCCAGGACACCGGCCTCGCCGAGATCCGCGAACTGGTCGAGCGGTGGAGCGAGGCGGGCGCCCCGGAAGCGGCCGCGGGGACCGGCACGATCACGCAGCGGGACACGCTGGACGACTACGCGGCCCACCTGCGCTCCCTCGTCGACCTGACCTCCATCCGCCCCCTGAAGGTCGTCGTGGACGCGGGCAACGGCATGGGCGGCCACACCGTGCCGACGGTGTTCGCGGGCCTGCCCCTGGACGTCGTCCCGATGTACTTCGAACTGGACGGCACGTTCCCGAACCACGAGGCCAACCCCCTCGACCCGGCGAACATCGTCGACCTCCAGAAGCGGGTCCGCGAGGAGGGGGCCGACCTCGGCATAGCCTTCGACGGCGACGCCGACCGCTGCTTCGTCGTCGACGAGCGCGGAAACCCGGTCTCCCCGTCCGCCATCACCGCCCTGGTGGCCTCCCGCGAGCTCGCCAGGCACGGCGGCAAGGGCACGGTCATCCACAACCTGATCACGTCCTGGTCGGTCCCGGAGGTCGTCAAGGAGAACGGCGGCACACCGGTACGCACGCGCGTGGGCCACTCCTTCATCAAGGCCGAGATGGCGAGGACCGGCGCGATCTTCGGCGGCGAGCACTCAGCGCACTACTACTTCAAGGACTTCTGGAACGCGGACACGGGCATGCTGGCGGCCCTCCACGTCCTGGCCGCACTGGGCGGCCAGGAAGACCCGCTCTCGTCCCTGGTGGCCCAGTACGACCGTTACGTCGGCTCCGGCGAGATCAACTCCACGGTCGCCGACCAGACGGACCGCCTGGCCGCGATCAAGGCGGCCTACGAGGGCCAGGAGGGCGTACAGCTCGACGAGCTCGACGGCCTCACGGTCACCACCCCCGACTGGTGGTTCAACGTCCGCCCCTCCAACACGGAACCCCTCCTGCGCCTCAACGCGGAGGCGAGGGACGAGGCGACGACGGCGAAGATACGCGACGAGGTACTGGCGATCATCAGAGCCTGACGGAACGCGGCTGCCGGGGGCGAGGTGGCGGGGCGAACGACCAAGTCGCGGCTCGGGCCCCGGCGTAAAAACCGCGACGGGAACCCCCACCCGCCGACCTCGCCCCAACCCCGGCGCCCCCCTCTCCCCGGCGGTACCCTGACCAGGCACATCCGCACATGCAGCCGTCCGCCCCCGAAGGGAACCCCCATGCCGCTCGAAGCCGGCCTCCTGGAGATCCTCGCCTGCCCGGCCTGTCACGCCCCCCTCAAGGAGCAGGACACCGAGCTGATCTGCACCGGCCAGGACTGCGGCCTGGCATACCCGGTCCGCGACGGCATCCCCGTCCTCCTCGTCGACGAGGCCCGCCGCCCCGCGTGACGTCCCCGCTGCCGCCGTAGGCGAGACAGCGACCCAGCTGCCGTAAGAGCGACAACGACACAGCGACCACCGGAGTCCCGGACCCGCGCGACCGACGACCCGGCGAAGCGACAACCCGGCGTCCCCGGAGACCCGGCGATCGGAGGCTGCCGCCCCATGCTCGACGAATCGCTGCTAGACACCCCCGAGGCCCTCTCGGAGGCCGACCGCCGAGGCCTGCTCCGCGGCGCCGCGGAGGCCGGCGCCCGCGTCCGCACGGCAGCCCGGCACGCCGCCGAGGCGGGGGTGAACGACCTCAAGCCCGACGGCCGCCCCCGTGCCGTCCTCATCGCAGGACCCGGCGCCGCCGCCACCTGCGCCGCCGACCTCCTCGGCACACTCGCCGGCGCCGGCAGCCCCGTCACCCGCCTCGCCCCCACCGGAGTCGCCCCCGCCGCGGGCGCCCTGCGCTGGGAACTCCCCGGCTGGGCGGGCTCGGTCGACCTGCTTCTGATCGCCACTCCCGACGGCACCGAACCGGGCCTGTCCCTGCTCGCCGACCAGGCCTACCGGCGCGGCTGCACGGTCGTCGCGGTGGCGCCCGGCCGCACACCGCTCAGCGAGGCGGTCGAGGGCGCACACGGCATGTTCGTGCCCATGGCCACGGCCCCGTACGAGCAGGCCACACCCCTCACCGCATCCGCCCCCGGCGTCCTGTGGGCCCTGCTCACACCGCTGCTCGCGATCCTCGACCGCGCCGGCCTGCTCACCGCCCCGCCCGACACGCTCGAGAAGATCGCCGACCGCCTCGACCAGATCGCCGAGCGCTGCGGCCCCGCCATCGCGACCTACAGCAACCCGGCCAAGACCCTCGCCGCCGAACTCGCCGACTCGCTCCCGGTGATCTGGACCGAGGGCACCTCCGCAGGGCCCGCGGGCCGCCGTTTCGCCGCCGCTCTCGCCGAGCTCTCCGGCCGCCCCGCCGTGATCTCCGAACTTCCCGAGGCCCTCGCCGCGCACAGCACGCTGCTCGCCGGGCCGCTGGCCGCCAGCGCCGACCCGGACGACTTCTTCCGCGACCGCGTCGAGGAAGCTCCCGCGCTGCACGCGCGCGTGGTGCTCCTTCGCGACCGGCCCATCGGCGGTCTCAGCGCCGCTCCGGCCGCCCGTGACCTGGCCCTCAGCCACGACACGCCGATCAGCGAGCTGGAACCGGAGTCCGGCGGCGAGATCGAGACCCTCGCGGAACTGATCGCCGTCACGGATTTCGCCGCCGTTTACCTGGCGCTCGCCTCGGGGGCCTGACGTTGCCCAGGACGCCCTGATCGCCGTACGTACAGAAAGAGCCTGATGGACCGCCTCGACAACACCATCCGCCCCTACGCCTGGGGTTCCACCACCGCCATCCCCGAACTCCTCGGCGTCCGCGCGACCGGTGAACCGCAGGCGGAGCTGTGGATGGGCGCCCACCCGGGAGCCCCCTCACGCACCGGCCGGGGCACGCTCGTCGAGGTCATCGCCGCGGACCCGGCGAAGGAACTCGGCGCCGAGGCCGTCGCCAAGTTCGGCCCCCGGCTGCCCTTCCTGCTCAAGATCCTTGCCGCGGGCGCCCCGCTCTCCCTCCAGGTGCACCCCGACCTCGCCCAGGCGAAAGAGGGTTACGACGACGAGGAGCGCCGCGGCATCCCCGTTGGCGCGGGCCACCGCAACTACAAGGACGCCAACCACAAGCCCGAACTGATCTGCGCGCTCACCGAGTTCGACGGCCTGTGCGGCTTCCGTGAGCCCGCGCGCGCGGCCGAGTTGCTCGACGCGCTCGGCGTCGACTCCCTCAAGCCCTACGTCGACCTCCTGCACGCCCGCCCCGAGGAGGCGGCCCTGCGGGAGGTCCTGACGGCTGTCCTGACCGCCGACCGCGGGGAGATGGCCCACACGGTCACCGAGGCCGCTGCCGCCTGCGCCCGCCTCGGCGGCGACCACGCCCCGTACGCCGACATCGCCCACCACTACCCGGGCGACCCGGGCGTCGTCGCCGCGATGCTCCTCAACCACGTCCGACTCCAGCCCGGCGAGGCCCTGTTCCTCGGCGCAGGCATCCCGCACGCCTACCTGAGCGGCCTCGGCGTCGAGATCATGGCCAACTCCGACAACGTCCTGCGCTGCGGCCTGACCCCCAAGCACGTCGACGTCCCCGAACTCCTGCGCATCGTCCGCTTCGAGGCCGCCGACCCCGGCGTCCTCCGCCCCGAGGCGTCCCCGGACGGCGAGGAGGTCTACGAGACCCCCATCGACGAGTTCCGGCTCTCCCGCTACGTCCTTCCCGAAGGCGGCGCCACCCACGACCTGACCCGCCCGACCCCGCAGATCCTGCTCTGCACGGCAGGTTCCGTGCGAACCGGGGAACACGAACTGAGCCCCGGCCGGTCGGTGTTCGTACCGGCGGGCGAGAAGGCCGAGGTGTCCGGCACGGGCACGGTCTTCCGGGCAACGGTGATCGTGTGACCGTGACGTGTGATCGTATGACCGGGCCTGTGGACGGCTGAGACGTCCGTGCCGGGCGAGGCTGCAAGAATGGCCCCCCGGCAAAGGACGGGCAAAGGCCTGGACGGGCACAGAGGCACTTGAGGCGAAGGGACAACGCGAGCAGATGAGCGCGTCAGGCGGAACCAAAGCGATCGTGGCGGCACTCGGCGCCAACCTCGCGATCGCGGCATCGAAGTTCGTGGCGTTCGCGTTCAGCGGCTCCTCGTCGATGCTCGCCGAGGGCGTGCACTCCCTCGCCGACTCCGGAAACCAGTTCCTGCTGCTGCTCGGCGGCAAGAAGGCCCAGCGCGAGGCCACCCCGCAACACCCCTTCGGGTACGGCCGCGAGCGCTACATCTACGCCTTCCTGGTCTCCATCGTCCTCTTCTCGGTCGGCGGCATGTTCGCCGTCTACGAGGGCTACGAGAAGATCAAGCACCCTCACGAGATCGAGCACTGGTACTGGCCGGTGGGCGTCCTCGTCTTCGCGATCATCGCCGAGAGCTTCTCCTTCCGGACGGCCATCAAGGAGTCCAACCCGCTGCGCGGCAACCTCTCCTGGAAGGAGTTCGTGCGCCGCGCCAAGGCACCCGAGCTCCCGGTCGTCCTCCTCGAGGACCTCGGCGCGCTCGTCGGCCTGGTCCTCGCCCTCGGCGGCGTCGGCCTGGCCCTGCTCACCGGCGACGGCGTGTGGGACGGCATCGGCACCCTCTGCATCGGCATCCTGCTCATCCTGATCGCCCTCGTCCTGGCGGTGGAGACCAAGTCGCTGCTGCTCGGCGAGGCCGCCGGCATCGAGGCGGTCCGGAAGATCGAGGCCGCGATCGTCGACGGCCACACCGTCACCGGCATCATCCACATGCGCACGCTCCACCTCGGTCCCGAGGAACTGCTCATCGCAGCCAAGATCGCCGTCCAACACGACGACACGGCCGCCGAGGTCGCCTCCGCGATCAACGCCGCCGAGTCCCGTATCCGCGAGGCCGTCCCGATCGCCCGCGTCATCTACCTGGAGCCGGACATCTACAGCGAGACCGAGGCCGCCAAGGGCGCCGACCGGGAGGCGACCCCCGGGGGACCGGCCCAGCAGCCGACGCCCGGCCACTGAGGTTCTGCCGCGGTACGGCTTTTGTGCTGTACGACGACGGGGCCCGCCGACTTTCTCGGCGGGCCCCGTCGGTTCTCGGTGCTCGGGCGGCTACCGGACCTCGCTCAGCACCTCCAGCACCGCCCCCTCGTCCGTCGCTGCGATGAGCCGCTCCCGGAACCCGGGGTCCATCAGTTTGCGCGACAGCAGCGCCAGGATCCGTAGGTGTTCATCGCCCGCAGCCGCCTCCGGCACGGAGATCATGAAGACCAGCCTGGCCTTCGTACCGTCCAGCGAACCCCACTCGACGCCCTCGGCGGACCGCGCGAATCCGACCACGGGCGCGGTCACCGCATCCGTCTTGGCGTGCGGAATCGCGATCTCCT
>NZ_DATCVQ010000499.1:0-2474 GCF_036566765.1 Streptomyces sp. | reverse complement strand
ACAGGGCGGTGAGCAGGACCGCGGCGGCGAGGCCGGCGTTACGGACATGACAGCGGCGCATCGATGCGTACCTCCGGTGACGTGGGCCGATCGGCTGGGCGGATCGGCTCGACGGACACCCGGAGCCTGGCCTGTCGTTCCCCGGAACGCACTGCCTTTCACCCCTGTGCGAAAGGCTCCTACGGGTCGATAATCGGTCGGCGTGATCCGCTTACACTTCACCGCCGCCGACCTGCGACAGATCACCCTCGCCCCGGCGGCCAACGCGCTCTCGGAGACCGCCCTGAGCCTTCGCCTGGCCCTGCGCCACGCGCACGGCGGTCGCGGCGCCGGCCGGTCGCACCCCGCCGCGGAGCGGTGGCACCGTTCCTTGAACGGCAGCGCGAGCGCGCGGGCGGGTGTCCTCGCCGAACTGGTCGCCGAGCAGGGATTCCTGCCAGACTTCCTCCTCCAGCCGGCCGTGCACGACTTCGACGACGCGCTCGACCTTGCCGCCTCGACGCCGACCGCGCGGTTGGCGATCGATCTCGGGATCCCGGACGCCTCCGGCTGGAACGGCGGCCTGGCCGGCCCCGGCAGGTGGGCGCACGAGCTCGCCCAGGGCTCACCGGCTGCACGGCATGCCCTGGTGAGCGACGCACGGCGCTACTTCGAGGCGTCGATCGGTCCGCTGTGGCCGAGGATCCGCAGCGACGCCCTGACCGATCGCGCGGTGCGGGCCGAGATGCTGCTGCGCGGCGGTGTCGACGCCCTGCTGACCACCCTGGGGACGACCTGGCGATGGCAGCCGCCGACGCTCCATCTGCCCTCGCCCTCCACGTACGACATTCCGCTGTGCGGCCGTGGGTTGCTGCTCGTGCCCTCGTGGTTCGCCACCGGTCCCATGGTGATGTACCGCCCCGAGGCGGCGACCGTCCTCGTCTACCCCATGTGCCACGGCGAACGGGCGGACCAGCGGCCGGAGGCTCTGGGGGCGTTGCTCGGCCGCACCCGGGCGAGGCTGCTCGCGCTGCTGCGCACCCCCGCCACCACCACGGCCCTCGCCGAGCGCGCCGGCGTCTCCCTTGCCGCCGCCAGCCAGCACGCGGGCGTCCTGCGCGGCGCGGGACTGATCGACACCGTACGGACCGGCACCGCTGTGCTCCACAGCCTCACGCCGCTGGGACACTCCTTGCTGGCCGGGACCTGAGTGGCCGCACGGTGATCCCGCGGCCACACGGCCGTCAAGGGCCGTCCCGGGCAGATGCGTTGAGGAAGTCGCCCCCGGTCGCCCGCTCCGATCGCCGGTCCGCAGGCACCCGAGGACCGCGAGCCGGCCGGGACGTGAACGAGTTCAGTGACGGTCGCCACCACTGTCAACGCCGGCCCGGATCACGACAGTCACGGTTCCGCGCCGGCGGTCGCCTGTCTGCGACGTCGTCGCGGGCGCGGGGGACGACGGCCCCTCGTCTCCCGCGTCCCTCACGACCGGTCAGGTGGCGCTGCGCGACCTCACCACGCGCTCGCGCTAGTGTTCGTGCGTGAGCCTTTACGTCGTTGTGGGATTCGGGCCTGCCGGAGCGGCCACTGCTCGGCTGCTGGTCGAGAAGGGGCACTCGGTTCGAGTCGTCACCAAGTCGGGCCGAAGCCCGGAGGCCGGCATCGAACACCTCGCGTTGGATGCGACGGACAGCGAGCGGCTGATCGAAGCGTCGCAAGGCGCGGTCGCGATCTACAGCTGCGCCGCACCTCCCTACCATCGCTGGACGAGTGACTGGCCACCGCTGGCCTCGTCGCTCTTCGCGGCGGCCGAGGCGACCGGGGCCGTGCTGGTCATGCTGGGCAACCTTTACGGCTACGGTCCGGTGGTCGGTCCCATGACCGAGAAGCTGCCCCTCGCGGCGACCGGTCCCAAGGGAAGGCTGCGCGCCGCCCTTTGGGAGCAGGCGCAGCGCCTGCACGAGCAGGGTCGTATCAAGGCGGTCGAGGTGAGGGCCTCGGACTTCTTCGGGCCCGGAGTGACCGACGGCGGCCACCTGGCAGCACGGGTCGTGCCACGACTGCTCAGCGGCAAGCCCGTGTCCACGCTCGGGGACCCGGATGCCCCGCACAGCTGGACCTACGTCCCCGACGTGGCCAGGACGCTGGTCGAGATCGCGGGGGAGGAGCGGGCCTGGGGACGTGCCTGGCACGTCCCGACGCAGCCCGCGCTGTCCACTCGGGAGATGGTCGACCGCCTCGCCGCTCAGGCCCGAACAGGGCCTGTAGCGGTGCGCAGGCTCTCGCCGGCCGTGCTGGGCGTCGCCGCGGTCTTCTCGCCCCTGCTCCGCGCACTGAAGGAGATCCGATATCAGTTCGACCGTCCGTTCGTAGTCGATTCGAGCGCCTACGAAGCCGAGTTCGCGGCACGAGCCACTCCCCTCGATGAGCAGATCGCGGCGACAGTGGACTGGTGGCGTGAGCGACTGGCCGCCAAGGGCTGACCTCCGCGACGA
>NZ_DATCVQ010000498.1:0-24991 GCF_036566765.1 Streptomyces sp. | reverse complement strand
GCTCCTCAGTGCCGCGGGAGCGGCGAACGTTACAAGTGACCGCCGAACCCTGCGCGTCTGCGTTGCTGGTGTGAGGGGTGAGGCGAGGGGGAAGTGAAAGATCGTTCGAAACGGAATGGAGGGTGTCTGTCCTGTGGGGGGAACCTTGAGGGTGTGCGTGATCGGTGCTGGGCTGTCCGGGCTGGCGGTCGCGCATGCTCTGTCGGTGCGTGGGGTCGAGTTCGTGTGTCTGGAGAAGGCGGCGGACGTCGGGGGGATCTGGAGGCAGCCGGGTGCCGGCGAGCGGGGGCCGGCCTACCGGTCGCTGCATCTGAACGCCGCCAAAGAGCTCACGGGGTACGCCGACTTCCCGATGCCGTCCGACCTGGGTATCTATCCCGGGCATCGCGAGGTCGCCGCCTATCTGCAGTCGTTCGCCGAGTGGGCGGGGCTGCTGTCCCGGATCGAGCTGCGCACCGAGGTGCTGTCCGTGCGGCAGGACGCCGACGACCTGTGGACGGTCACCAGCCGGGACGTGGGAGGGGCGGTGACGGCTCGGAGGTTCGAGCATGTGATCGTCGCCTCGGGGCACCACACGGAGCCGGCCTTGCCGGATCCGCTGCCGACGGGTGCTGGTTCTTTTGCTGGAACGATTCTCCATTCGATGGACTACCACGACGGCAGCGACTTCTCCGGGCAGCGCGTGGTCGTCGTGGGGATGGGGGCATCGGGCGCGGACATCGCCTCGGACCTCTCCCGGTATGCCGCGCAAACCCTGCTCTCCGTCCGCCGGGCGCGGCACGTCGTGCCGAAGCAGTTGTTCGGGATCTCCGTGGACCTCGTCGCCGACGCGCCGTGGTTCACGCGCATGTCCTTCGCCGAGCAGCGCCGCTTCATCGAGCAGGCGCTGCTGGTCGCGCGGGGCAGGCTGACGGACTACGGGCTGCCCGAGCCCGACCACCCGGTCTTCTCCTCGGCCGTGACCATCTCGGACGAGATACTCAGCCGGATCCGGCACGGCGCCGTCACCCCGAAGCCGGCGATCGAGTCGCTGGACGGCAGCAAGGTGACCTTCACGGACGGCAGCGTCGCCGAGGCGGACGCGATCGTCTACTGCACCGGCTTCCGGATGGCCTTCCCCTTCCTGCCCGCCGACTGCCCGATCGGCCCCAGCGGCAGGGTCGAGCTGTACAAGCGGATCTTCCCGGCTGACCGGCGCGGTCTGTACTTCGTGGGCCTGATCCGCCCGGCGGGCTCCATCACGCGCCTGGTCGAGGCACAGGCACGCTGGGTCGCCGCCGTCGTGGAGGGCGAGACCGTCCTCCCGTCCGAGGACGTCAGGCTCGAGGAGATCGACGCGTACCTGACCGGCGTCGCCGACCGCTACGGGACCAACGCGGGTGCGTCCGTGCAGGTGGACGTCGGTTCGTACCTGCGGGAGCTGCAGGACCACGCGTGACGTCGCGTGAAGCTCCTGGCGCGAGGCCCGGGAGCTTCACCGTCGCCGGAAGGCTCAGTGCACCGGCTCGACCTGCCGGTACGGGGCCGCCAGCGGCGGCCTGACGCGGTACGCCTCGGACGAGAGGTACACGATGACCCGCGGCGGCCGGCCCTCCTGGTGGGCGAACGCCAGGTAGGCGATGAGCCCTGCCCCGTCCTCGAGACGGCGCGAGGTGACAGCGGGCAGGGACCGCAGGAGGGGGGCGGGATCCATGCCGAACCGGCCGAGCACCGTCAGCGCCCGGGCGAGCGCCTCCTTGTCGTCCGGTGCGTGTTCCCGGACGGGGACGTAGAGGGTGAAGCCGCTGGGCAGGCCGCTCGCCGTCTCGGTGAAGGCGTGGCAGGACTGGAAGGGGCGCAGGGACCGCCCGCTCTCGGCCGTCCCAGGGGCCCGGCCGGCGGCCGTGCGGAAGAAGCTCCGTACCTGCGCGGGGTCCAGGTCGCCGGGCGCCCGGGACAGGCAGGCAGCCTCCGCGGCCGTCAGGCCCTGGTGTGCCAGGTAGACCTTCGCCCGGGGGTCCTCCCACGCGCCCAGGTCCAGCGCGAAGAAGAGATGGCGGTCGGCGGGCGGCAGCGCCGTGAACGCCCGCTGGTGGCCGAGCCGCTGCAGGGCCTCCCGCACGGTCTCGGCGGAACGTTCCGCCCCGTTGGCCGCGGGGTTCAGGTACACCTTGACCTTGGGCGCCTCGCCGGGCGTCAGCTCCAGGGCGCACCACAGGGCGAACGAGCCCTCGGGAGACGCGGGGAGGAACAGGTCCTCCAGTTCGTCGAGCCGGCCGGTGTCGAAGCCCCAGCGCTGTCCCATCGCGCGGACGACCGCCAGACCGGCGCGGCCGTTCTGCGCCAGGTCGGTTGTGCCGCAGCCCGGTTCGAGCAGGACCCGAAGGGTGGGGGCGGCGCTGCCCTCGAAGGAGAGGGAGAACTCCACCGGCGTGTGGTCGTCGGAGAGGAAGGAGCGGTCGGGGGGCGGCAGATGCAGGGGTCGGTCGGCCACCGGTCCGAGCGCCGCGATCAGGGTCCGGGCGTGCTCCGTGCCCTCGGCGTCGTCGAGCCCTGCGGTCTCGCACAGTCGCAGCAACTGCGCGGCCGCGTGGCCGCCGAGCGTCCGTCCGACGGGATGCTCCGAGTCGCGGTGCCGAGTGGTCACCGGCCCTCCTTCGCGGAGCCGGTGCGCACGAACGGATACCCGCCCAGGAGGCGGGTATCCGGTGGGCCCGTCGGAGCGGGACGCTGCGGGTGAGTGGCGTCGATGGGTATGTGGTCCACCACGACACCTCCTTTGCCTTGTGATTCACGCGGAATGCTGGATACCGCGTGCCTCACTACCCCTCAGATCCGAGCTCCATGCCGGGGTGTAGGCGGTGTGTCTGTCGTGTGAGTCACTTTTTGAGCCAGCTGAGGAACGAGCTCCACATACCGCCGCGTTCGGCTCCCCGGGCGGCCGAGGGCTGCTCGGTCCGGGCGGCCGTCTCCTCCCGCGCGGACGTGCGCGCCGTCGCGGGAGCGGTCGGAGTGAAGCGGGCGGGCAGCGTGGTGAGCCCGCGGTTGAACGGCCCCGGACGCCACGTCAGGCTCTCCTCAGGCACGGCGAGTTCGACGTCCGGCAGTTTGTTGAGCAGGTTCTCGACTGCGGTGACCGTGATCTGCCGGGCCGGCTCCTTGGACGGGCAGCCGTGCGGGCCGGCACTCCATGCCAGGTGGGAGCGGTTGCTGCCGGACTGGCGGGCGGTGGCGAGCGCGGGGCTGGTGTTGGCGGCGGCGAAGCTCACCATGACCAGATCGCCCGCGTACAGCTTGGTCCCGGCGAACTCCATGTCGGCAGCCGGGTAATGCGGCGCGAGGTTCGCCACGGGAGGGTTCTCCCACAGCGTGTCGTCCAGGGCCTCGTCGATCAGACCGCCCCGGTACGCGTATGCGTCGTGGGTGAGCAGACGGTGCAGGGTGTTGCCGATGAGATTGCGCAGCGGCTCGGTGCCCGCCGCCATCAGCAGCGCCAGCTGGTAGACCATCTCCTGGTCGCTCAGCCTGGCCTGATGCTGCATCAGCCAGGACGGGACGTCCTCGCCGGGATCGTTCCGCTTCAGGGCCACCAGCTCGGCGGCGGCCCCGAAGAAGACCTCCGCCGCCTTTTCCGCGTTCACCCCGTCGAACATCCCGGAGATGCCGAACAGCACCCGGTCGCCGATCTCCGCCGGGCAGCCGAAGAGCTGGTTGAACACGAACAGGGGGAGCTGCTTGGCGTAGTCGCCCAGCAGGTCGGCCGAGCCGCGCGAGCTGAACTGCGCGATGAGGTAGTCCGAGATCTGCTCGGTGCGGCGGCTCAGCAGGCGCGTGTCGACGCGCGCCATGCTGTCCGTGATCGCCTGACGCAGCCGCAGATGCTCGGCGCCGTCGGCGAACATGGCGCTGGGGCGGTACGCGAGCAGCGGCACGACGGGGCTGTCCGGGGGGATCAGGCCCTCGTTGAAGGCCCGCCAGCGACGGGCGTCCTTGCGGAAGGAGCCGTTGTCCTGGAGCAGTTGGAGCGCTGCCGGGTAGTCGGTGACGAGGGTGGCCTCGACGCCCGGGGCGAGTTCCACGGGCGCGGTCGGCCCGTAGTGGCGCAGGTAGGCGTAGTACGCCTGCGGATCGGCCGCGAACTCCGGTCCGTACAGCGGAATGCGGCCGCCCGCGGCGTGGGCGGGGCATCCGGGCGGGGGGACCGGAACGGGGGTCTGAGCGTCCATGGCGGCTTACTGCTCCTGGGGGGCGCGGTCCAGCAAAAAGCGGACGAGGGTGGTGAGTGCGGCGGCGGACGACTGCTCGTCGCGCGCGTCGCAGGTGACGACGGGGGTGTCGTCGAGCAGGTCCAGTGCCTCACGGAGCGCCGCCTCGTCCCGCAGGGGCGAGCCGTCGAAGTGGTTGACGGCGATGGCGTAGTCGAGTCCGTACTGCTCGATCAGGTCGATGACCTCGAAGGAGTCCGCCAGGCGCTCGGGGTCGACGAGGACCAGCGCGCCGAGGGCGCCACGGGCCAGGTCCTGCCACACCTGTACGAACCGCTGCTGGCCGGGCGTCCCGAACAGGTACAGCACGACGCGGTCGCTGATCGTCAGACGGCCGAAGTCCATGGCCACCGTGGTGGTGGTCTTGCTCCGGACGCCCTTGAGGTCGTCGATCTCCTCCGCGGCGCGGGTCATCCGCTCCTCGGTGGTCAGCGGCTCGATCTCGGAGATCGCCCCGATGAAGGTGGTCTTGCCCACCGCGAAGTGCCCGACGACGAGGATCTTCACGGGGATCTGCGTCGCGCCGCCACGCACATAGTCCTGCTCACCCAAACTTGGCGCGGAGACCATTGAGCACCTCCTCCAGGATCTCCCGGTCGGCGAGGGCCGCCCGGGTGACCGGCGCCCGGGTGAGCAGGTAGCCGCCTTCGGTCAGCGAGGCGAGGAGGATCTTCACCACGCCCAGCGGCAGCCGGGTGTGCCCGGCGATCTCGGCGACCGACAGGTAGCCGGCGGAGCAGATGTCCATGAGCCGCTGCTCCTCGGGGGACAGCCGGGTCGGCCGCTGCCCCTCCTCGGGCGCCGCCGTCACCAGGGTGATCAGCGACAGCTGCGCGTCGTCGGGCAGGCCGCGGCCTTTGGTGATGACGTAGGGCCGCACCAGCTCGGCGGCCTCCGGCTCCCACACCTCGCGACCGGTCATGAGCGCGCGCCGAGGTTCTCGCGCGGCGGTGTCATCAGCACCTTGCCGAGCTGGCCGACGAGCTGCTGCATGCGGAAGGTGATGTCCGCCATGTCGACGCCCGGGTCGGCGGAGACGCCGAGGTAGGCGCCCTCGCCGGCGGAGATCAGGAAGACCCAGCCCCCGTCGAACTCGACCAGCGTCTGCCGCCAGCCCGCCTGCGGGTCCTCACAGAAGAACCCGAGCGAGCGGCTGAGCGACTGCACCCCGCTCATCGCGGCGGCGACGCGGTCGGCGTTGTCCTTGTCGAAGTCCTTCGTCCGGGCCATCAACAGACCGTCGGCCGATATCAGGACAGCGTGCAGGGCCCCGGGAATCTCCAGGGCGCTGTCGAGCATCCACGACAGATCGTCGTTCACGAGACCTCATGTCCTTCGCTGCTTGCACCACGGGTGCTGCTCGTCGGGTCCACGTCGTTCGGTCGTGTGGCCCGGCCTGACTGGGTGCCCCGCTGGAAGGCGCCCATGATCGCCGCCGCCTCCGCGCCGGAGCGGCCCGGGGTCCGCGCGCCGGGCGCACTGCTCGGCACGATCGCCATCGGCCGCTTGCGGCGCCGCCGCGGCAGGCCGTCGTCGGTCGATGCGGCCGCCGAGGCCTCGGGCCCGCCGGACTGCTGCAGGGCGGAGGAGGCCACGGCCGGCGCCGGGGTCCGCTGATCGGGCATGCCGGTGAGCAGGTCGTGCGGCAGCAGGAGCACCGCGCGCACACCGCCGTACGGGGACGAGGAGTCCACCGACACCTCGAAGCCGAAGCGCTCGCACAGCACGCCGATCACCGCGAAGCCGAACTGCGGCGGGTTGCCGAGCCCGGAGACGCCGTTGACGCGGTTGCTGGTCAGCAGCCTCTCGGCGCGGGCCCGCTCCTCGTCGTTCATGCCGACGCCCGCGTCGTCGACGACGATGCAGATGCCCTTGGGCACGGTCCGGGTGTTGATCTCGACGACGGTGTCCGGGCTGGAGTAGCTGGTGGCGTTGTCGAGGAGCTCGGCGAGCGCCAGCGCAACCGGTTCCACGGCGCGGCTGGTGATGCCGAAGTCGACCCGGGAGAGGATCTCCACGCGCCGGAAGTGCCGGATCCGGCCCTGGGCGCTGCGGACCACGTCGTACACCGAGGCGACGTCGCGGTGCCGGCCCAGCCAGCCGTCGCAGAGTACGGCGATGGACTGCGCGCGGCGGCCGAACTGCGAGTTGGTGTGGTCGATCTCCATCAGGTCCTGGAGCATGGCGGACTCGCCGTACTTGCTCTGCAGCTTGGAGACGATCAACTGCTGCTCCGCGGCGAGACCCTGGAGTGTCCGCATCGCGGACTTGAGGACGGTCTTGGTCCCCTCCTCGGCCTGCTCCTGGGCCGCCTCCACGGACTGGGTGTAGCGGTTCTCCAGGTCGGAGTAATGGGTCCTGAGCCCGTCGATCTGCTGCCTCAAGGCCTGACCCGCCCGGCGCTGGCGGACGATGACGGCGATGGCGGCAAGAACGAGGATCAACAGAGCCCAGAGCACAGGGTTCTGTATGTATTCCGTCATAAGACTCTCTTCAGGCGACCGACGGCCAGTAGCTGATTCCCACGACGCGGGTGAACCGGCGGATCCGCCCGCATCGGGACGCCGCTCGGACCGCCCTCTCTGGTGTGAGGTGTCGTCCTGCGCTCATCCGCCCGCCCCGCTTGCGCGCAGATCGTATCACTGTGCGATTACGTGACGGTCAGTCAATAGACGGGAGGCGTAAAAGAGTCGGTGGATGATTGTGCCCCCGCGCTGACCTGCGACGCAGGGCAGGCTCGCCGGGGATTGTCGGTGCCGCGTGGCAGCATCCCGTTCCATGCGCGACGACACGGACCTTGCCGATAGCGAACGCTCCGCCCTGCCTCAGGAGCCCGACTCCGTCCAACCCCAGGGGCCTCTCGCCGAGGAGGAGGCCGCCGTCATCGCCGGCCTCGCCCCCGCCGGGCGGGCGCTGTTCGCCCGGATGTTCCCGTCCGACACGTACGACCCGCCGACGAACTACGCGGACACCTGGCGGCAGGTGGCCGAGCTGCCCGCGTACACCGCGTTCGCCCGCCGCGCGCTGGGAGCGGCGGCCGAGCGCGCCGAGGCGATCCAGCGGGGCGCGATCCCGTACCGGGCGGAGAAGGCGTTCACGTACGACGAGGTCGTCGCCCTCGGGCGGGCCGCCCGGGTGGCGCTGGCGCGCGACGAGCCGTGGCTGCCCGAGGTGTTCGACCGACTGCTGCCGGGGATCGCGGTCGCTCCGACGGCCGCCAGGACGCTGCCCTCGCAGGCCCTGCTCTTCGAACTGGCCCGGGCCGGGCGGGACTTCCCCACCCCGGAACTGGTCACCGCGATCCGCGCCGCCCGGTCGGCCGTCCGGCACGCCGGAGTGCCCAAGCAGCTCGACAGGACCTTGAAGAAGGTCGAGGCGGCCCTGGCCGAGCGCATCGAGGTGGCGCTGCGGCTCCCCGCGCTCGGCTTCGACGACGCCGGCGTCCTGCGCAGGGAGGCCGGCGCGTACGCGGCCGTCGTCACCGTCGCCGAGAGCACCGTGCTGACCTGGGAGAAGGACGGCCGCCCGCTGCGCAGCGTCCCCGCGGCCGTCCGCCGCGACCACCCCGGCCTGGTCAAGGAGCTGCGCGACCTGGTCAAGCGGGTCGGCATCCAACTCAGCACCCTCGCCCGTGCGTTGGAGGGCGGCTTCACCGCCGACGCCGTCCACCCGTACGGGCGGTGGCGCACCGAGCTGGCCGGACACCCGCTCGCCCGGGTCGTGGTGCGCCGGCTGATCTGGGAGATCGAGGTCGCGCCCGGAGAGTGGCGGGCCGTCCTGCCGGAGGCCGAGGACCTGCCCGACGCTCCCGCCCGTCGCCCGACCGCCACCCCTCATCGACGACCTTCGGTCGGCCCCGTTGACCCCGACGCCTCCGTACGGCTCTGGCACCCGCTCCGTTCCGATCCCGACGCGGTACGCGCCTGGCGCGACCTGCTCACCGAACGGCGGATCCGCCAGCCGTTCAAGCAGGCGTACCGGGAGATCTACCGACTCACCCCGGCCGAGGAGGAGACCCGTCTCTACTCCAACCGCTTCGCCGCGCACCTCGTCCACTACCGCCGGATGTTCGCGCTGTTCCGGGCCCGGGGGTGGAAGAGCAATCTGCTCGGGCACTGGGACAGCGGAGACAGCGGCGAGGCGGTCCGCACCCTGGCGGCCGGGGCGTGGCGGGTCCGCTTCACGCATGACCTGGCGGAGTCGCCGGACGACGACCTGATCGCCTCCACCGACCAGGTGCGCTTCGACCGCCGGGAGGCCGGTACGTGGCGGGAGGCGCCGATCGCCGAGGTGCCGCCGCTGGTCCTGAGCGAGGCGATGCGCGATGTGGACCTGTTCGTCGGTGTGACCTCGATCGCCGCCGACCCCGACTGGAGAGACGGGGGCGTTCGGCGCGCCTACTGGGAGCGGGCCGGGTTCGGCGAGCTGACCGCGACCGCCGAGACGCGCCGCGACGCGCTGGAACGGATCGTGCCGCGCCTGAAGATCGCCGACCGCTGCACCATCGACGGCCGCTGCCTGGTCGTCCGCGGCACGCTGCACACGTACCGGATCCACCTGGGCTCGGCCAACATCCGGATGGAGCCCGACGACGCCTACCTGTGCGTCGTTCCGGCGGCCCGGAAGGACGGCAAGGTGTTTCTGCCGTTCGAGGACGACCGGCTCTCGCTGATCCTCAGCAAGGCGTTCCTGCTCGCCGACGACGCGGGGATCAGGGACGAGTCCATCCTGCGGCAGATCCGGCGCGGCGCCTGAAGGCCGGAAGGCTTCGGCGGCCGCCCGAACTGCGCGACGGCGCCGACGAGTTCTGGGCGCACCGCGCGGCGCACGGGCTCAGCCGCCCAGCGTGAGCAGCGCCGCGATCGCCGGTCCGAAGGCGCCGCCCAGCTGGTAGCAGAGGTTGAACAGGCCGATCGCGGTCGGCCGGGCGGCGTCGTCGGTCCCGTCCGCCGCGTGCACCGCGAGGTTCGCCTGCCCGGCGGAGGTCGCGAACACGGCGAGCGTCGCGACGAGCAGCAGCAGCGGCGCCCACGGCGTCAGCAGTGCGGTGACCGGGGCCAGGACGGCAGCGGTCAGCACGACCGCCAGGGCGCGGCGGCGGCCCAGGCGGGCGGCCGCCGCGGAGAGGGCCATCGCGAAGGCGGAGCCGGCGAGCAGGGCGACCAGCTGGCCGGTTCCGATCGTCGCGGTGGACCAGCCGGTGCGCTCGCGCAGCAGCTGGGGGACGGTGAACAGCAGGGTGAAGTACGAGGTGGAGACGGCGCAGGCGAGCAGCGCGGCGCGCACGAACGCCCGGGACCGCAGCAGCGCCACGGGGACGAACCCGGTCGGCCGCCGCCGTACGTGCAGGGCCAGCAGGACCCCGGCGATCAGGGTGGCGAGCACCGCCGGGAGCGGGTGACGGGGCACCAGGACGACCGCGCTCGCGACGAGGACCAGCAGCGCCGCGCCCCGGACGTCGAAGGACGCCCCCGGCGCCGTACGCCCCCGGGGCGCGTCCCGGAGCACCCGCGGCACCGCCGCCAGGCTCACCGCGCCGACCGCGAGGGCCGCCTGCCAGGACGCGTGCTCCGTGATCAACGAGCCGAGCAGCGGGCCGACCGCGCCGAGCACGCCGAACCCGGTCGTGATCACGCCCATCCGGCGCACCGACCCGGCCAGGCTCATCGCCGCCGTGATGAGACCCGCCCCGCCGACCGCCTGGGCGGCCCGGCCGGCCATCGCGAGCGGCAGCCAGGGCGCGACGGCGAGGAGCGCGGTGCCCGCCACGACGAGGACGCTGCTGACGCGGAGCGCGACGCGCAGCCCCCGGTACCGCAGCAGCGCGGCCATCAGCGGGGTGCCGACGGCCATGGCCCAGGCGAAGACGGTGACCAGCCAGGTGGCCGAGGCGACGGAGACGCCCAGGTCGTCGGCCATCACCGGCAGGATCAGAACCGGCCCGTTGGCGCTCGCGGCGATCGGGGTGGCGAGCAGCGCGAGCCACCCGGCGGCGACGGGCGGGGTCGTACGGACCGGACGCCGAAGTGCCTGCGGAGACGTGGACTTGGGCAGTGCCTGCGTGGACATCGACCACTCCTCTCAACGTTGACTATCTCAATGTTGAGATAAAAGCAGCGATCTCCCTCGGCCGTCAAGTGTCTTAACATTGAGATACTTCACGGGGTGGACCGATGGAGTGGACCGGCGGATCGAACCGGCGGATCGAACCGGCGGAGTGGATCGAGAGGAGCGGGGCGATGGCGGATGCGGTCGACCGCGTGGTCGAACTGTGGACCGAGGAACGGCCGGACCTGGCCGAGAGCCTGTGGCCGGTCCAACTGCTCGCCCGGGCGCAGCGGCTGGCGGTCCTCGCCGAGCGCTCGGCGAAGGCCTCGGCCGCGGGGCACGGCGTGGAGTACTTCGAGTTCGACGTCCTGACGACGCTTCAGCGCTCCGGGCCGCCGTACACGCTCACCGCCGGCGCCCTCCTCAAGGCCGCCATGGTGACCTCCGGCGCGATCACCAACCGGGTCGACCGGATGGAGGCGAAGGGCCTGGTCGAGCGGGTGCGCGAGAGCGAGGACCGGCGCACCGTCGGCATCCGGCTCACCGAGCTCGGGCACGAGAAGACGCGCGCGATCATGGCCGACCATCTCGCCAACTACGCTGCCTTGTTGGGCGATGTGGACCGCGAGCTCTGCGCGCGCACGGCGGACGGAATGCGTCAGGTGCTCGAAGCGCTGGGAGACACGACGCTCGGCTGAACCACGGCACACGGCCGTCAGAGACGAACGGAGTCACCATGTCGTACCCCGAGCCCCGCTACCACGGCGAGAAGGGCGAGATCAGCGCCTCCTACCGGCCGGCGGGCACCCCGGCGGAGCTGACCTCGCGGAACGGGACGCAGACGCACTACCTCGCCACCACTGCCTCCACGGGCGGGGAGTTCGGCCTCTACAAGATCGACATGACGCCGAAGGCGGGCGGGCCGTCCACCCACTTCCACAAGACGATCTCCGAGACCTTCTACATCCTCGACGGCACCGTCCGGCTCTTCGACGGCGCGCAGTGGGTGGACGCGAAGAAGGGCGACTTCCTGTACGTGCCGACCGGTGGCCTGCACGCCTTCCGCAACGACTCGGACGACCCGGCGTCGATGCTGCTGCTGTTCGCGCCGGGCGCGCCCCGCGAGGAGTACTTCGAGAAGGTCGGCACCGTCGCGCAGATGACCGACGAGGAGCGCGCCGAGTTCTTCCTGAAGCACGACACGTTCTGGACGGACTGACATGTCCTAGAGGGACCGGCATGTCCGGGACGGACTGAGCGGCAGCCCGAAGGGCTACGCGAGCCCCGTCTTCGCGCCCGCGCCGCACAGCGGCAGCACGGTCGTCCCCGGGCGGGGCGGTGCGGTGCGCACGGCCGCCCAGCACGCCACGCCCGTCGTCTCGACGTACAGCCCCCGCCGGGCCAGGTCCCGTTGTGCGTCCCGGAGCTGATCCTCCGTCACGGTCAGGAAGGTCCCGTGGTTGGCGCGCACCGCCCGCAGGATCTGTGCGGCGCGCGGCGGGTTCGGGATCGCGATGCCCTCGGCGAGCGTGGGCTTCGGGGCGCTCGGGGTCCCCGCCAGGTCCTCCGCCCCCGCCAGGTCCTCCGCCCCCGCGTGGAACGCCGCCGCCAGCGGCGAGACCGCCTCCGCCTGCACCGCGACCAGCGCCGGACGCCGGTCGATCAGCCCGTGCCCGTACAGCTCGTCGAGCGCGAGCGCCGCGCCGAGGAGCAGGGTGCCGTTGCCGACCGGGACGACGAGCGTGTCGGGGAGTCGGCCGCCGCCGTCCTCCCAGAGCTCGTACACGTACGTCTTCGTGCCGTGCAGAAAGTGCGGGTTGAAGACGTGCGAGGCGTAGAAGACGCCGGGCTCGTCGGCGGCCGACTGTGCGGCCCACGCGGCGGCGTCCCGGTCGCCGGGGACGACGGTCAGCCGTGCGCCGTGGGCCCGGATCTGCTCCAGCTTCTTGGCGGACGTCCCCTCCGGGACGTACACGGCGCAGGGCAGGCCGGCCCGCGCGCAGTACGCGGCGACCGCCGTCCCCGCGTTGCCGCTGCTGTCCGCCACGACGAGGCGCGGCTCCAGACGGCGGGCGAGCTCGGCCAGCATGACCGCGCCGCGGTCCTTGAAGGACAACGTCGGCATGAGGAAGTCGAGTTTGGCGGAGACTCCCTCCGTCATCCGGACGACCGGCGTCCGGCCCTCGCCGAGGGTGACATGGGGGAGAGAAGTGGCCAAAGGCAGTGCCTCCGTGTAACGCCACAGTGAATTCACGCGTGACGCAAGGGACGTGAGGGAGATCGGCGCGCTGGTGAATTCCAGGTCCCACGGGCCGTGGCACCGCGGACAACGCCAGGTGAGGGCGTCGGCGGCGGCGCGGGAACGGCATCGGGGGCACACATAGGCCGTCATGGGCGTCAGCATGGCAGGCGTGTGGCGGCCTTATTGCATGACGCTCGGGACCCTTGTGCCTTTCCTATGGATCCGTCAATCTTTCGCTCGGCAGCCGGACAAGGGAACGCCGCGCACATCCGGTGGCGCGTTGTCATGTCCCTGCCGTACCCCCACAGCAGCGCACCACCTATGAGGAGGACCCCTCACATGTCAGTGATGCGTGACTCGCGGCGCAGACTCGCCGCCGCCAGCGCCATAGCCGTCGCCGCCCTCGCGCTCGGCGCCGCCTCCACCCTCCCGGCCGGCGCGGCCGAGGCGGCCCAGGAGGGCGTCATCGAGAACGCCGGCGCGCCCGGCACGATCTCGGGCAGCTACATCGTCACCCTCCACGAGTCGGCGCAGGCCGAGACGTCGAAGGGCCGCGCGGTGGCCGCCGAGTACGGCGCGAAGATCAAGAAGACGTACACCGCGGCGCTCAACGGCTACAACGTCGAGCTGTCCGAGGCGCAGGCGAAGAAGCTCGCCGCCGACCCGGCGGTGAAGTCCGTCGTGCAGAACCGCGTCTTCAAGGTCACCGGTACGCAGCCGAACCCGCCCTCGTGGGGTCTGGACCGGCTCGACCAGCGGGCCCTCCCGCTGAACCAGAGCTACACCTACCCGGACAGTGCCGGCACGGGCGTCACGGCGTACATCATCGACACCGGTGTGCGGATCTCCCACAGCGACTTCGGCGGCCGCGCCTTCAACGGCTACGACGCCGTCGACAACGACAACGTCGCGCAGGACGGCAACGGCCACGGCACCCACGTCGCCGCCAACGTCGCGGGCAATGCCTACGGCGTGGCCAAGAAGGCCAAGATCGTCGCTGTCCGCGTGCTCGACAACAACGGGTCCGGCACCACCGCCGGCGTGGTCGCCGGCATCGACTGGGTGACGCAGAACCACACGGGCCCGTCCGTCGCCAACATGAGCCTCGGCGGAGGCGCCGACTCCACGCTCGACACGGCCGTCCGCAACTCCATCGCGTCCGGCGTCACGTACGCCATCGCCGCCGGCAACAGCAACGCCAACGCGTCCGGCTACTCCCCGGCCCGCGTGACCGAGGCGATCACGGTCGGCTCCACGACCAACACCGACGCCCGGTCCAGCTTCTCCAACTACGGCAGCGTCCTGGACATCTTCGCCCCGGGCTCCAACATCACCTCGGCGTGGAACACCAGCGACACCGCCACCAACACGATCTCCGGCACCTCGATGGCCACCCCGCACGTGGCCGGCGCGGCCGCGGTCTACCTCGGCGACAACCCGACCGCCACTCCGGCGCAGGTGAGCACCGCACTGGTGAACGCCGCCACGCCGAACGTCGTCGGCAGCCCGGGCACCGGCTCCCCGAACCGCCTGCTCTTCGTCGGCGGCGGCACCACGCCCCCGCCCGGCAAGAAGTTCGAGAACACCGCGGACTACGCGATCAACGACCACACGACCGTCGAGTCCCCGGTCACCGTGAGCGGCGTCGCGGGCAACGCCCCGTCTGCCCTCCAGGTCCCGGTGAACATCGTCCACACCTACATCGGTGACCTCCAGGTCCAGCTGATCGCCCCCGACGGCACCGCCTACACGCTGAAGGGCTTCGGCACCGGCGGCAGCTCGGACAACATCAACACCACGTACACGGTCAACGCCTCCTCCGAGGTGGCGAACGGCACGTGGAAGCTGCGCGTCACGGACAACGCGTCCATCGACGTCGGCAAGATCGACTCCTGGGCCCTGCAGTTCTGATCGGCCCTGAGTGACTGACTGCATGGGGCGGCCGCCGACGGGCGGCCGCCCCTTCGTCATGCACGCCGTTTCATGCGTCAAGGAGACGGCGCATCGTCGCCACCGGCAGCGCCGGGTTGGCAGCGGCGTCGGCACCCAACTCCTGGTCGTCGAGCAGCTGGTGGAGCCTCGCCTGCGGCAGCGCCGGATTCCGGGCCGCACCGGCCCGCACCTTCGGCTCCGGATCGCGGGTGAGCGCGTCCACGAGCCCCGGATCCGCCTCCGGGTCCAGCGTGGCCAGCAGGCGTACGGCGCGGTCCTCGGCCGCCCCGAAGCGGGCGGCGAGACCTGCGACCGGGAACCGAGGCAGCGCGAGCAGCCGGTCCCGGTGCGGCCCGGTGTACTCCAGGTAGCAGCGCAGCAGCAGCTCCGGCGGCGCGTCCGGATGGTGCTGCGCGAGCAGCACCCGTACGCCCAGGTCCTCGTCGGCGGCGAGCAGCGCGACGAGCTCGGCCGGGAGCGCCGGGTTGTACGCGACGCGGCGGCGCAGCAGCGGGTGCGCGGACCGGGCGTGGGCGAGCGGGGCACGGTACGGGTCCTCGTCCGGCGTGAAGTCCTCGTCCAGGTCGACGACATAGTCGACGGCGGCCCGCTCCTCCTCCGTGAGCTCGGGCCGGACGGACACCACGGTGCGCACCTCCGGGTCGGGGTCCCGCGCCAGCAGGTCGATCAGCTCGCGCGGCAGCCCGTCGCGCGCGGCCACCTTCAGACGGATCCTGGCGGCGGGGTGCTCGGCGAGGGAGGCGACGACCTCGGGAGGGGTGCTGTAGTTGTGCGCCAGGCACCACACGTCGTCCGGGTCGCGGGTGCGCAGCAACTCCTCCACCATGGCGGGGGACAGGCGGCAGTTGACCTCGATGTGGGTGCGGGCGTGCGAGGGCGGGATCGCCCGCCACTGGCGCTCCATCTCCTCGGCGTCGTCCTGGGCCTGTATGCCCGCGGCGGTCGCCCGCACGTCCGGGTGCGGGTCGGCGAGCAGCGCAGCGCGCCGCTCCTCGGGAAGCAACGACCACATGCCGGTGCCGTACCGGCGGACCGACGCCATGGGGTGGGCCGAGTTCGCGAGCAGGACGCGGAGCGGCGCCTGGCGGGAGGCGATCAGCTCCTGGAGGCCGTCGCCGTCGTACGTCGTGTACATCCGGTCGAGCACCCAGTCCGGCAGATGGCGGGGCCAGGCATCCCACCCCGGGCCGCTCGCCAGCCGGAGCCGTACGAGCCAGTGCTCGTCCTCCACCAGCCGGCCCCGCAGTTCGCCGGACACGTGCGGATTGCGGGCGAACGCGCCCCGTACCCGCGGGGCGTCGTGATGCACGATCGCCTCCACCAGCTCCTCGGGGAAGGTGCGCCGCCGCCGGCACAGGGCGGAGACGACCGCGCCGTCCCCCGACTCCAGGAGCCGCAGCAGGACGTCGAGCGGGGCCGCCGGGTTGAGGGCGAGACCGGCCAGGACCATCAGTAGTCGTCGTCCTCGTCGTCGTAGCCCTCGAAGACGTAGTCCACCGGCTCGGCGACCCAGCCGGCCGAGATCACCAGGCGCGAGGTGCGGTGGACGGTGAGGAAGCCGAAGGGGCGGTCGAACTCGAGGTCGATGCGGCGCACCACGTAGGTCGGGCGCGGTTCCGCGGCAGAGCCCGCGCAGGAGCCCATCGCGGTGACCGACGCCGACTCGAAGCCCTCCGCGGTGAAGCGGGCCAGGGCCGACTGCCGGGCCTGGCCGATCGCCAGGGGGAAGTCGCTGATGCCCGGGAAGTGGCCGTACCGGTCGTCCATGGCCGTAGTGAGGCCGAACAGCGCCGGTGAGGCGAGCAGATCGTGGTCGGCGGTGAGGGAGAACGGCGAGGTGGTGACGTCCAGGACGGGCTCGCGGGTGAGGCTGCGGACGTTCCGCACGTTCAGCCCCGGGCCGGGCTCTCCGAGCGGCAGCGAGTCCCCGGGCAGGGTGCGGTGGGCCCCGTTCAGGACGTCGATGCCGGCGGCGAGCACCGCGCCGGGCGCGGCCTCCTCCTCGCCGAGGAGGAGGTGGACGTCGACGCCGGTGTCGCCGAGGACCTTGAGGACGGTCAGCGGCCCGGCTGCCGTCTCGGCGACGCCGACCCGGTCGAGCAGACTCGTGCTGCGACGCAGACCGACGAGGCAGCGGCCCGCCCACGGGCCGTCGTCCGGCGCCAACTCCGCCTCGTCGAAGGGCTGCAGCCACTGGGTCCGTACGGCCTGGGCGGCCGCGAGGACCATCTTGGTCGCCTCGTCGATCTGCAGCGGCATCGCCGGGATCAGCCCGCCGGTCCGCTCGGACGCCCAGGCGTCCAGCGCCTTCCGGTCGGCCTCGTCGTCGCCGCTGAACCTGCCCAGCGTGGCGTCGGGCAGTCCGGCCACCCACCGCTCGTGCAGCGCCAGTCGGGGCCTGGCCCACAGGCCGATCGCCGCCGACGAGCCCCGGATCCCGCTGAGCGCGCCGAGCAGGTCGCGCGCCGCGTCCGGCGCCTCGTCGGCGCGCATGCCGAGGGCGTCCTCCAGTTCGCCGCGCGCCGGGCCGCCCGCGCCTTCCGCGAGGAAGGCGAGCAGCGGCCAGACGCCCACCGCGGAGAAGGCCGTCCCCTTGGCGAAGTCCTCGGGCGGCACGCCCCCGGCCGCCCAGCGTGAGGTCAGCCCGTTGACCGCCCGAATCGTCGCCGACGTCGCCCGCACGTCTCCCCCGTTCGGCACGCGGGCACGATGCGCGCCCGTGCGCCTGTTCCCCGTATCCCGCCCCTGGCATGAGCACCGTACCCGTGACGCGCCTCGGCGCGGGCGAGGCCGTGGTCGGCCGGGGCTGTGGGGTATACCTGCGGTAAACCCCAGCACAGAGGAAGATCATCACTTCGAGTGAAACTCTGGCCTACGCTTGCGGGCCGCCACCGAGGGTTGTCAGTCTGTAGCTGTCCGTCAACCTGAGGGGAGCGTCCAGTGACGTTCGGTGAGCAGCCGGCTTATCTGCGCGTGGCGAGCGATCTCCGGGAGAAGATCGCCAACGGCTCGCTGCCCCCGCACGCCCGGCTCCCCTCGCAGGCCCGCATCCGCGAGGAGTACGGGGTCTCGGACACCGTCGCGCTGGAGGCCCGGAAGGTGCTGATGGCGGAGGGGCTGGTCGAGGGCCGCTCCGGTTCGGGGACGTACGTGCGGGAGCGGCCGGTGCCGCGCCGGATCTCCCGCTCGGGCAACCGGCCGCCGACCGGGGCCAACCCCTTCCGGCAGGAGCAGGCGGAGGAGGGCGCGCGCGGCACGTGGGAGTCCAGCAGCGAGCAGGAGCGGGCGAGCGCCGTGGTGGCCGCCCGGCTCGGCATCGAGCCGGGGGAGCGGGTGATGCGCACGAGATACGTGTACCGGGACGCGGGCGAGCCGATGATGCTCGCCACCTCCTGGGAGCCCCTCTCCGTCACCGGCCGGACGCCGGTGATGCTGCCCGAGGAGGGGCCGCTGGGCGGCTGCGGGGTGGTCGAGCGGATGGCGGCGATCGAGGTCGTGGTGGACAACGTGGCGGAGGAGGTCGGCGCCCGCCCGGGCCTTGCGGAGGAGCTCCTGGCGCTCGGCGGGGTCCCCGGTCATGTGGTGATGGTCGTGGAGCGTACGTACTTCGCGTCCGGTCGGGCGGTGGAGACGGCCGACGTGGTCGTTCCGGCCGACCGTTACCGCATCGCCTACCACCTGCCGGTGCGCTGACGGCCCGCCTCTTCACCCCGAGTTAACGGGGCTCCGGGCTCCGTAACCGCCCGGCAACCACATCATGTGACGGGACGTCACGTCCGGCTCCTACCTTCCTCGCCCGAACCCGCATCCCGGTCGGACGAAGGAGCCTCCATGACCGACACGGTCACCCGTGACACGAGCCCCGCGGACGCGCCCCCGCCCCGGCGCAGCTACGCCAAGATGGCCGCCGACGAGAGCCGCGAGGACTACTCGCTGCGGTACGCGCCGCACTCCTTCCGGCGCTGGTCGCCCGGCACGGTCGCCGGCACCGCGCTCGGCGGCATCGCCTATCTCGCCGACTTCGCCATCGGCGCGTCGATCGTCTTCACCTACGGCTTCACCAGCGGTCTCGCCTCGATCCTGACCGCCGCCGTGATCATCTTCCTCACCGGCATACCGATCGCCCGGGCCTGCGCCACGTACGGCCTGGACATGGACCTGGTGACCCGCGGGGCCGGCTTCGGCTACTTCGGCTCCACGCTCACGTCCCTGATCTACGCCTCCTTCACCTTCATCTTCTTCGCGCTCGAAGGCTCGATCATGGCCCAGGCCATGCATCAGGCCGTCGGGCTGCCGGTCGAGCTCGGCTATCTCGTCACCACGCTGATCGTGATCCCGATCGTGTTCCGCGGCATGGGCGCGCTCGCCAAGGTGCAGGCCTGGACCCAGCCGATCTGGATCGTGGGCATGGTGCTGCCGTTCGTCGTGCTCGCCTTCGAGGCCCCGGACGCCTGGGGCGCGTTCGCCTCCTTCGGCGGCACCGAGGGCGCCGGCGCGGGCTTCTCGTGGCTCGGATTCGGGCTCGGCACCGGCGTCGCGCTCTCGCTCATCGCCCAGATCGGCGAGCAGGCCGACTACCTGCGCTTCATGCCCGCCAAGACCGAGGCGAACAAGCGCCGCTGGAACCTCGCGGTGCTCGCCGCCGGCCCCGGCTGGGTGATCATCGGCGCGGCCAAGCAGCTCGGCGGCGCGTTCCTCGCCTTCGTGGCCCTGGAGGCGGTCGGCACGACCCATGCCCTGGAGCCGATCGCCCCGCAGCTCGAGGCGCTCCGGCCGTGGCTCGGCACGTTCGCGCTGCCCGCCGCCGCGGTCTTCGTGATCGTCTCCCAGATCAAGATCAACGTGACCAACGCCTACAGCGGCTCGCTGTCCTGGTCGAACTTCTTCTCCCGCGTCACCCACCGGCACCCCGGCCGGGTCTGGTACATCTTCCTCAACCTCGCCATCGCGCTGACGCTGATGGAGATGAACATGTTCGCGGCGCTGGGCAAGCTGCTCGGCTTCTACTCCAACGTGGGCATCGCCTGGATCGCCGCCGTCGCCGCCGACCTCGTCATCAACAAGCGGGCCGGCTGGAGCCCGCCGTACATCGAGTTCAAGCGGGCCTACCTGTACGCGGTGAACCCGGCCGGGTTCGGGGCGATGCTGATCGCCTCGACCGTCTCGATCCTCGCCTTCTTCGGGGCGTTCGGCGTGTACGCGGAGGCGTTCTCGACGTTCATCGCCGCCGGCCTGGCGTTGGTCCTGTGCCCGCTGATCGCTTGGGCGACCAAGGGCCGGTACTACCTGGCCCGCCCGAACCCCGTGAACGGGCCGGACGTCGAGATCGCGGACGAGACGGCGACCCATGAGTGCGCGGTCTGCGAGACGGCGTACGAGCTGCCGGACATCGCCGACTGCCCCGTTCAGGCCGGGCCGATCTGCTCGCTCTGCTGCTCCCTGGACGCCGACTGCGGCGACGTCTGCCGCAAGGACCCGGCCGCCGCCGGGCCCGTCCTGATGCCCGTACCGACCGTGCCGGGCGCTTCCAGCGACTGATCGTCGGTGCCTTCTCCGCCGGTTCCTGGCCAGATCCGTATCTCTTTGTGAAAACCCGTAACCGCTGAGTAAAGGTCAGGCGTAAGCTCAGGCATATGCGGATTGCGGTTTCCTGGGGATCGTCGACGGTGAGCGGACCGGCGGAGGGAGGTCACCGATGAGCGAGAGCGGCGCTGTCCTCCCCTGGCTGGTCATACGCCAGGACGACAACGGCAACCGCTACCGCGTGGGCAGATACGCCACGCAGGACGAGGCGCAGAAGATCGCCGACAGCCTCGACGACCGCGGACACAAGCAGCTCTACTGGGTCGAGCGCATCGGACAGCCCGTGCTCTGATCGCCCCCCTCCCGTACCCGGGTTACGCTCCGGCGCATGACCGATCACAACGCCGACCACGTGGTGGTGGTCGCCGGAGCCCTGCATGACCGGGGGCGCCTGCTGGCCGCGCGCCGCAGCGCCCCGCCCGAGCTGGCCGGCCGCTGGGAGCTGCCGGGCGGGAAGCTCGAACCGGGGGAGAGCGCCGAGAAGGCGCTGGTGCGCGAGCTGCGCGAGGAGCTCGGCGTGGAGACCGAGCCGGGCGAGCGGATCCCCGGCGAATGGCCGCTCAAGCCCGGATACGTGCTCCAGGTCTGGACGGCGCGCCTCGTCTCCGGCGAGCCGCGGCCGCTGGAGGACCACGACGAGCTGCGCTGGCTGGCCCGGCACGAGCTGGACTCCGTCGACTGGCTGGACGCCGACCGGCCCGCGCTCGCCGAGGCCGCCCGTCGGCTGTGGGGCACGCCGCCGCCCGAGCCGCACGACGGGGCGCGCGGCTGAGGCGCGTGGCTGAGCCGGTACGCCCCAGGCGCGCGGCCCGGCTCGTACGCCGTTCGTGTCACCGTGCACCCAAGGCCGTGAAAGCCGCGATATCCCGCCCCGAATATCGGGTATGTCCCCATTAACCCCCCAAAAAAGGACGTGGGTCTCCCGTGGGTCTGGGGAAGTGGTCGGCGTGATCGACAACGAGGGCGACTACGCCGAGTGGAACTTCCCGGCGGAGGCGGACGCGGTGCGCACGGCCCGGCACGCGGTGCGCGACACCCTGCGGGCCTGGCAGGTCGACCCCGTCATCAGGGACGTGACCGTCCTTCTCGTCAGCGAGCTGGTCACGAACTCGCTGCGCTACGCCTCCGGCCCGATCGGCGTCCGGCTCGTGCGGCCGCAGCAGAACGGCGCCGGTCACCCCAACCTCCTGGTGGAGGTCTCCGATCCCCTTCCGGATGTACCCCAGGAGCGCAGCGCCGGACCCGACGACGAGGGCGGCCGCGGGCTCCAGCTGGTGGCCTGTACCGCTCGCCGCTGGGGCACCCGCAAGGGAAGGGCGGGAAAGACCGTGTGGTTCGAGCTGGCCCTGCCTGGTTAGAAGACAGGAGGGACTTTCGATCACGGGGGCCCTGCTTCAGGACCCGGTTCAAACCCGGCTCAAAACGAACGAGACCACCCTGTGATCGTGAACGTCGTGCCGTCGGGGGCCGTAGTGCTGAATACTGCGGGCATGGCCGGTCCGGTGCGGTGAGCTGGAGGGGACGGTCGCGTGAGCGAGATACCTGGGACGGCGAGCGGCGTCGTGTGGCAGAGCAGCCCGCCTGGCTCGATCTATGACTACATCAGGGTCGCCTCCTTCTCGATCGGGCCCGACGGCCTCGTCGACCAATGGAGCCGGCGGGCCGTGGATCTCTTCGGCGTGCCCGTCGAAGAGGCCAGAGGCAAGGACCCGGTCGAGGCCTTCATGCCTCCCGAGCTGCGCGAGCGCGGTCACCACCGGGTCGCGGAGATCCTCGACGGCAAGGAATGGACCGGCCTGGTCCCGTTCCGCATACCGGGCCAGGACCGCCCGCACGGCATCGCCGAGATGTACGTGATGCCCAGCGAGACCCACTCCGGCGAGCGGGCCGCCCTGTGCATCGTGGTCGACGTCCGGGCGCTGCGCCGGATAGAGACCGACCTCGCCGCCTCGCAGGCGATTTTCGGCCAATCGCCTTTCGGATTCCTGCTCTTCGGCACCGACCTCACGGTCAAGCGCGCCAACCAGCGCTTCGCGACCGTCTTCGGCGGCTCCGCCGAGGACCACCGGGGCCGTACCGTGCACGACTACCTGGCCCGACCCGAGGCCGAGCGGATGACCGCCGCCCTGCACCGGGTCCTGGAGACCGGGGAGGCCGTCACCGAGCTCCAGATCGTCGGCGCCCCGCCCGGCAGCAACGACCGCCGGCACTGGTCGATCAACCTGTACCGGGTGCACAGCGGCACCGGCCGGCCCGTCGGCGTGGCCGGCCTCGGCATAGACGTCACCCGCCGACACAACGCGGCCCGCGAGGCCGCCAGCGCCCGTCGCAACCTGGCCCTGCTCAACGAGGCCGGGGCCCGGATCGGGAACTCCCTCGACCTGGAGGCCACCGCCCGCGAGCTGCTCGACGTGGCCGTCCCCGGCTTCTGCGACCTCGCCTCGGTCGACCTCTACCAGGGGCTGCTCACCGGCGACGAGGCCCCGCCGGGACGCTGGGGCTCCTCGCACGACGTCGGGTACGGCGCCGGCAGCGCCGAACTGCGCCGGGTCGCCTTCGCCAGCGCCGTGTCGGACGCCGTGGAGCTCCGCTCCGTACCGGGCTGTTGCGAGGACGGACCGGTCGAACTCGGCTCCGTCCACCGCTACCCGTTCAACTCCTCCTGCGCGAGCGCCCTGCGCACCGGCCGGGTGCACAACGTGCCGGGGCCCGACGGCAGCCTCGTCCAGTCCACCCTCGCCGTGCCGATGGTCGCCCACGACACCGTCGTCGGCCTCGTCCAGTTCTCCCGGGCCAAGGGCAGCGAGCCCTTCGGCGAGCGGGACCGCGCCCTCGCCGTCGAGCTGGCCGCCCGCGCGGCCGTCTGCATCGACAACGCCCGCCTCTACCGGCGCGAGCACGAGCGGGCGCTGATCCTGCAGCGCAGCCTGCTGCCGCCCGGCGACCCCGAGGCCGCCGGACTCGACATCGCCTGCCGCTACCTCCCCGGCAACGCGGCCACCGAGGTCGGCGGCGACTGGTTCGACGTCATCGAACTGCCCGGCCACCGCACCGCCCTGGTCATCGGCGACGTCATGGGCCGCGGCCTGCGCGCCGCCGTCGCCATGGGCGAACTGCGCACCGCCGTGCGCACCCTGGCCCAGCTGGACCTGGAACCGGCCGAGGTCCTCTCCCACCTCGACGAGATCGCCCGCGGCCTCGGCGCGCCGGCCGGCGCCCAGCAGAGCGGCCGCGCCCACAAGGCCCGCGGCCCCGAGCTCTCCGAGGTCTACCTCGCCACCTGCGTCTACGCCGTGTACGACCCGGTCACCCGGCGCTGCACCTTCGCCAACGCCGGCCATCTGCCGCCGGTGCTCGTCGAGCCCGGCGAGGCCGCGATGCTCCTCGACGTGCCGCCGGGGATGCCGCTCGGCGTCGGCGGCGAGCCCTTCGAGGAGGTGGAGGTCGAGATCCCCGAGGGCGCGCTGCTCGCCCTGTACACGGACGGGCTCGTCGAGTCCCGCGACCATCCGCTCGACGAGGGCCTGAACGCCTTCCGGCAGGCCCTCACCGATCCGGGCCGGCCCCTCGAGGACGTCTGCGACCACGTGCTGAGCACCCTGGACACGGGGCACGGCCAGGACGACATCGCCCTGCTGATGGCCCGGATCCAGGGGCTGCCCGCCGAGGCCGTCGGCGACTGGAGCCTGCCGCGCGAACCCCGCTCGGTGGGCAAGGCCCGGGAGCTGGCCCGCGGCCAGCTCACCGCCTGGGACCTCGAACCGCTGGTGGACACCGTCGAACTGCTCGTCAGCGAACTGGTCACCAACGCCCTGCGGTACGGCGAGGGCGACATCCGGCTCCGGCTGCTGCGCGACCGGACGCTGGTCTGCGAGGTCTGGGACTCCGGCCTGGTCCAGCCCCGGCGGCGGCGGGCCCGCGACACCGACGAGGGCGGGCGCGGCCTGCAGCTGGTCGGGCTGCTCAGCGCGGCCTGGGGCTCGCGCCGGACGCCGCGCGGCAAGACGGTGTGGTTCGAACTGCCGCTGCCGGACGGGGAGAACAGCGCGGAGCCGACGGTGGAGCAGTTGCTGAGCATGTTCTGAGGGGCGGGCCGGCTTGGGCCGTACGCGTGGGGCCGGCTTGGGCCGTACGCGTCAGGCGGCCTTCAGGGCGGCCAGCCGGGCCTCGATCTCGGCGCTGTCGCCGAGGCTGTCCAGCTGCTCGAACTGGGCGTCGAGCGAGGACGCGGCGA
The DNA here is from genome assembly GCF_036566765.1 of Streptomyces sp. Lineage (GTDB taxonomy): Bacteria > Actinomycetota > Actinomycetes > Streptomycetales > Streptomycetaceae > Streptomyces. The sequence goes on along the minus strand of NZ_DATCVQ010000498.1, from coordinate 687 downwards.
GCTCCTGCTTGCCCATCGCCTTCGCCTCCTCGCGGCGCACCTTGTCCTCGAACCGGCTCAGCTCGCTCGTCGGGTCCAGGACGTCGATGCTCTTCACCGCGTCCATCATCGTGTTCTGCGCCTGCGCCGACTTCGCCCGTGCCACGAGCTCGTCCCGCTTGGCCTTGAGCTCGGTGAGCTTGGTCTTCATCCGGTCGAGGCCGTCCTTGAGCTTCTCCACCACCTCGGCCTGCGCGGCGATCGTCGGCTCGGCCGTCCTGGCCTCCTTCTCCGACTGGAGCTGCCGGCCGAGCGCCACCTTCGCCAGGTTGTCGAACCGGTCCGCCTCCGCGGTCTGACCCGCGGCGCGCAGCTCGTCGCCCTTGCGGCTGGCGGCCAGGGCCTTGTCGCCCCACTCCTTCGCCGCGTCCACGTCCTCCCGGTGGTCCTGCTCCATCAGCCGCAGATTGCCGATGGTCGTCGCCACCGCCTGCTCCGCCTCGGCGATGTTGCCGGTGTAGTCGCGGATCAGCTGGTCCAGCATCTTCTGCGGGTCCTCGGCCTGGTCGAGCAGGGCGTTGACGTTGGCCTTCGCCAGCTGGGTGACGCGGCCGAGGACGGTCTGCTTGCTCATGGGTTCCGCTCCTTGCAGGGGTGGGGAGTACGAGAGTCAGAAACGGCCGCCGCCGCCCCGGCGGCCGCGCGTGC
>NZ_DATCVQ010000497.1:0-8578 GCF_036566765.1 Streptomyces sp. | reverse complement strand
CGCTCGCCGCGGGGCCGTACAGCGGCCCGTAGGCGCTGCTGCCGGTGTACGGCTCCACGGTGACCTGGTGGCCCAGCATGTAGGAGGGCAGTTCGGTCCTCACGTGACCACCAGCCCGACGTACAGCACGTCCGGGGTCAGATCCGGGCTGCGGAGTGCATCCCAGACCGCCGGGGCGATCTGCCGGCCCGGCGCCGCGTCCCCAGACGTCGCGGTGACGGACCGGGACAGCGTGGCTGAGCCGATCGTCACGGTGCCCCAGCCGGCGGCGGCGGCGCCGGTGACGTCGCCGACGTCGACACCCCACTCGACCTGCGCGCAGCACGCGTCAGCGAACGCGGCCAGGACCAGGGCGTTGGTGGGCATGCCGTCCTCGTCGACCTCGTACCCGCACAGCCGGAACACCTGCGAGTCCAGGAACTTCGACGCCCGGCCGAGCCGGACCGCGATATCCGCCGGCGGGATGTCGCCCGTGTACGCCTGGTACTGGGCGGAGGTCGCATAGACCCTGGCCACAGCGACCACCACCCTTCTACGCGGACGCGCCAACGATGACGATGTCGTACGTGACGCCCGTGCCGGCCCCGGAGTTGGCGACCTTCAGCAGGTCACCAGTGCCCGCGGTCACAGCCATGCACGTCGCGTCGGCCGCACCGGACATGACGCCGACCGTGGCACCCGGCCGCAGGGTCAGCGTGCCGGTGGCGTTGAGCAGCGTGGCCCACGCGTTGCTGGCCGCAGCCCCGACGACGACGTTGTTGGCGTTCGCGGCGGAGGCGCTGATGAACAGGCCCTTGATCCGCACGAACGTGAGCGCCGCGCCGAACGCGTCGGTGAGCACGCCGGCGAGGTCGAGATCCTCCGTCGCGGACGCCGCGAGCGTGCGCGTGTCCGTGAACCTGAGGTCGGCCTTCCCCGCGCCCGTCCCGGTGTCCAGGTGCACGCCGCGCGTCCACGTGAGCGAGTCGGACGGGACGGAAAGGTCCGCGGCCTTCGTCAGCAGCCCCGAGACGGAGACGCCGAAATCACTGGTCAGAGCCATGTGACACCGCCTCTCAGGTGGCCACGACGTACGGAACGAACGTCTTCGCCGCCGGCGTCGCGATCGTGGCCGGAGCCGTCGTGGTGAGCGACGAACCGGACGACTGGGACAGGTTCCGCTCGCCCGTGACGATCGCGGGGGCCGCACATGCCCCGAGCAGGGTCGGCGGCGTGGTCGCAGTGACCATGATCGCGGCCCAGTAGATGCCGGTCGTGGTGATGGTCTGCGCGGTGGCCAGGGCCTTCGTCATGGTCGTGTTCGCCGCCCATGCGGTGGTGGTCTGGTCGGCGGTCTGGGCGAGCAGCGCCGGGGTGGCCGCGTTGGAGTACAGCGCGAACCACCAGGCGGTCGGTGTTCCGGCGGCGGTCGCCCCGGAGCGGAACGACAGGTTGGTGACGACGTCTCCGGCCTGGAGGTAGATCGGCACGGAGGTCATCACGCCGGTGGCAAGGGCGACCTGCCCCGTGTCGCTGGCCGAGTCGTACAGGCCGATCCGCGGCAGGTTGCGGCGGTGGAAGGCGTCCGGAGAGGCGGGGTCGGAGAGGTTGACGTGCGCGAGCGCGTCGCGCACGTTGCGGGTGTAGGCACCGAGCTGCGTCACGACGCGGCTCCCTTCGATGCGGTCTTGCTACGGGCGGGGGGCTCGGGCTCCGGCGCGATCTCCTCCACGCCGTAGCCCTGAGAGCGGAAGTACGCCAGCGCGCGGGCGTGCGGGTGCTCGGCGTCCTCGGGGACGTCGACCTCGGCGGTGCCGTCGGTGAAGTTCACGCCGGCCGAGACGCCGGTGTACCCGGCCGCAGGCGTGGTGATGCGGTACTGCATGCTGTTCACCCTCCTCAGACCACGTCGATGCCGCGGAGCACACCGGCGGCCTTGGTGTTCTTGACGACGAGCGCGGCCGGGCCCATCTCGATCTCACCGGTCTTGACAGCGCCCGCCACGGTGAAGTCGGGCAGCCAGGTCTGCACGAGCGGCTGACCGGCCGGGGTCGCGGCGTGGACGGAGTCGAGGCCGAACGTCACCGCGTACAGGTCCGTGGAGCTGGACGAGACGGGGATGATCGGGGAAGCGCCGTCGGCCCGGTCGCCGAGGTCGACGAGGACCCAGTCGCCGTACCGCATGATCTTCCGGCCGAGGTCGTCCTTCTCCTCGGTGAACATCGCGGCCCAGCGGGCGAGCGCCTTGAACCGGGTGATGGACTTGGTGTTGCCGAGGATGGCCTTCGTGCCGGGCGGCAGTGCGCCCGGAGCGCCCTGGTCGCCGCCGCCGGTGTGGGACGGGACGATCGAGGACAGCCACTCGTCGACCTCGTCGAGACGGGCCATGGCCAGGGCCTGGGTGACGACGGTGGCCGCGGTCCAGTCGGCGACGACGGCGGTCTTCTCGGTGGAGGAGCCGACGAGCAGCTTCGACAGGCCGTCGAACCCGTTCGCGTCCACGGCGGTGTCCCCGAGGATCAGCTCCTGCTGGAAGCGGGTCCGGATGCTGGTGAGGAGCTGCTGCATCTGGAAGGTGACTTCGTTGGTCGCGGCCTGGCCGAGGTTCGACAGGACACGGTCGACGGAGAACGAACCACCCATGGGCTTGAGGTCGACGCTGTACCGCTGGCGGGTCGCCTGGCCGGGCGTGTACTCGCTGTTGATGGCACGGAACGCGGCCGGCGCGGCGGAGACGAGGCGGGTGTAGCCGTAGGTGAGGCTGCCGCCGGCGGTGCCGGGGGTGACCGTGTCGTCGAAGACGACCTGGTCGAGCAGCCACGAGTAGCGGCGCAGGTTGTCGATGACGGCGTAGTCCACGTCCGCCTGGGTGTTCACCTGCGCCTGCGCGAGGGTGATGGGCATGGGGTGCTCCTAGGTGGTCAGCCGCCGAACTTGGCGGCGATGGCTTGTCCGAGGGAGGTGGGACGGCTGGTGGAGGCTCCAGGCCCGCCGTTGAAGTCGCCCCCGCCCCGCCGCGGCGCCTGGCCCGTGCGGAGCTGCTGGTTGTTCTCGACGGCGGTCTTGATGGCGTCGTCGAGCTTGGTGGTGAAGTCGTCGGCGGCCGGGTCCAGCCCGGTCACCGAGGTGAGGAAGTTGCGGGAGTCGAGGAGGGCCCCGGGGTCCGCGCCGTGCTTGGCGGCGGCCTTGTACGCGGCCAGTTCGATGGCCTGCGTGCGGGCGGTGGTCTCCAGTTCGGTGATGCGGCTGGCCTTCTCGCCGATGGTGCGAGTCAGCTCGGCGGGGTCCGGCGGGGTGTCGTCCTGGACCAGGCCGAGGGCCTTGCCGATGGTCTGCGCCATCTCCAGGCGGGCCTGTTCAGCGGCGTTGGCCTTGGCGGTGGTGCGGGCCTTGCCGGCCTCCTGCCGCGCGGCTGCGAGGTCGCGCTCCAGGCGGGCGATGGTTGCCGTGTGGTCGGTGTCCGTCTGTCCGGACTGGTCTGCGGACTGTCCGGACTGCTGTCCGCCCTGGTCACCGGCGGGCGGAGTGGCGGTGCCCGGATCGGATCCGGATGCGCCGGCGTCCCCTCCGTCGGCGTAGCAGACGAAAGGGCTGGCGTAGGGGTGCGCCCATCCGGTGCCGTCAAGGCGGGGGCGGGCAAGGGTGTGCTTGTTCATCGTGCCCTCCTGGGGCGCGTTGGGCCCGCTCCTGGCGGGCGCTGGGGTCATCGGGCGGAGCCGATCTGCTCGCGCGCTGGGTCTCGGCGCAGCGCGGGGTGCGCTGCGATGTGGGCGCGCTGGGCGGCCTGCCACTTCCGGACGAAGACCCCGGCGCGGTGCCGGGCCTGCTCGTCCAGGGCGACCGCGGCGCGCCGCTTCCACTGGCGGGTGTGCCGTTCGATGGCGCGCTGGCGCTGCGTGTCCTCGTACGACGTGTCCGGGGTCGGGTGGTGCGGGGGCCGCGTCGTCACCCCGGGCAGGTACCCGCCGAGGCTGTGGCGGCAGTTCGGGTGGAACAGGCCGACCGCGCGGGCCTCGATGAGGGATCCGGCGACGTGGACGGCGACCGTCGTACGGCCGTGGTCACGTTCGTTCGGCAGCCGCACGGTGTGCGGGCCGGACTGCGGGCCGAGGGTGAGTACCTCGCCCTCCCACGGACGACAGAGCGGGCATTCCAGGGGTGCGTCGGAGACGATGACGAGGCCGACGCGGACTTCGGCGAGGGCGTCGATGTGGCCCTCGATTGCCGCGCGGGCCGTCACGCTGCGAACCGCCATCTCGGCGTAGGAAGCAAGCTCCCACGACCGGCCGGCGGAGTCGACGAACCCGGTGACCCCGCGGGCGGCGAACTCGTCGAGGGCTCGCTGACTGCTCTGTCTGCGCGTGAGGCCGCCCAGGAGCGTCGAGGCGGAGGCCCTGCTCACGATCGAGCGGTAGACGTCCAGGACGGCCCGGGTGATGCGGACGTACAGCGGGCGGGTGTCCTGCGCGTACGACGCTGCGAGCCGGTCAACAGCCGGGGCGCCGGGGAGGACGCGGCGGGCCTGGAGCTCGCGGCCGATGTCCAGCGCGCCCAGCTCGGCCACAGCGGCTTGCCGGCCGCGCCCGTACGCCTCTGCGAGCGCGCGGGCCACGGCCCCGTTGGCGTCCTGCTGAAGCGCGGTGGTGACCTCTTCGACGGCCTGCCGGAGGTCGCCGATCGAGCGGAGCTTGATCTCTGCCCACAGGGGGCTGTCGATTCCCTGGAGGAGCGCTGCGCGCAGCTTGTCGAGGATCGCGACCTCGGCGTCCTCGTACAGCTTCGCGACCGCGGCGGCCAGGTCTTCGGCCATGGTGGGGGAGACGGGCATCAGTCCGCCTCCCCACCGCCGAACCCGGGCGCGCCGGGGCCTTCAGCGCCGGTCATCGTCGGATCGGCGACGAGCGCGCCGGTCTCCTTGAGGATCCGCTCGGACTCTTCCCGGACTGCCGTGTCGTCCCAGTCCGGGTTCAGGATCCGCACGCGGGTCTCCGCGCTTGCGGCCTGTGCCCGCATCAGGAGTTCGAGGGTCTCGGCGGTCGTCTTGGGGTCCTCGGACACCGAGTCGCCGAACTCGATCTTGGGCCGCTCCACCGTGGCCGTGGAGAACCCAAGGTGCCGATCGAGCTGGAGCAGCGTCTCGGCGAACGCGGAGAGCTGCGGCAAGTAGTAGCCGGCCTTCTGGTCGCGGAGGATCATCGACTTCCGCTCGCGGGCCACGACTTCTGTCGCAGTCACCGCGGTGGAGTCACCCAGCCCGAACGACTGCGCCGAGTAGCCGGCCGCCTGCACCGCCTGCCGGGTGAGGGCGTTCCACGTCGCCTCGTGCTCGGCAACGCGGATGGCGAACTGGTTGAGGGTGAGGCCCTCACCGGACGTCGGGGAGGCGTTGATCCCGGTCCAGACTTCGCGGTCGTCGTCGAACGAGGCACCCTTGCCGACGCCTTCGCTCTGGAGCATTCCGTTGGGGGCGATGATCCGGGATTTCGCGAGGCGGATGTCCCGCATCCAGGATGTGTAGGTCTCGTCCAGGGACATGAAGTGGTCGCGGATGCCGTCGGACTGCCAGTCGGAACGGCCGAGCATCGACCCGCGGAACTTCCGGTTGGGCCGGATGTTCGGGATGTATACACAGGTCAGGCCCTTGACGCCGGTAGTGATGGTGTCGCCGGGCCCGTCGGGGTCGAGGGAGCCTGCGATGTCCGCAGTGGCCTCGTCCTCGGTCAGTGGAACCTTCTGGCCGAGGTTGTCGAGGGTGCCCTCGTACAGGCCATGGAGCACTACCCCGGGTTCGTGCCGCTCCAGGTGCCGCAGCACGCTGCTGCCGTTGCGCCGGACCTCGCGCCACAGGGTGATCGCCGTCATGATGCCGAACTGCCACTCCGGGACGATGCCGTCGGCGTGCACGGTGGTGGGCAGGGGGCGCTGCGCCAGATCCTTGTTCCATGTCGCGCGCAGGCACACCCCACCGAGCGCGGACGACACCTCCGCCGACTCGCGCAGGATGTTGTTCAGCCCGTTCTCGTCTGAGATCGCTGCGAACCGGTCCTGCGTCTCTTTGCTCTTGAACCGGAACAGCGGCGGCTCGGAGAACAGCAGCGAGGCCGAGGTGGCGGCGATGTCCTCGGCGAGCGGGACGTGCAGTCGGCCGTCGCGCCTGCCGATGGGGCGGGGGCGCTCCCAGAACCGCCAGCCGCGGCCTCGTTCGTCGCGAAGGTCGCCGGTGCCGGTCTCGTAGCCCTCGCGGGCGTAGACCTTGCGGAGCTTGGTCTTGTCGCCGGAGTACCAGGCGTCGTCGATGGCCATGTCGGCGAGCTGCGGCGCAAGGTGCGGCGGCGGCCAGGGCTCGTTGTTCTCAGGCAGCGGCACCGGTCGCCTCCTTGTAGTCGATGAGGCCGCGCCATTCGTGCGCGGTGGAGTGCAGGGCGTACCGCAGGGCGTCCGCGGAGTGGTCGTCGACCTTCAGCGGCTTGTCCTCGCCCCGCTCGGCGGCCTTCTCGTCCCAGGCGTATCCGGGGAGCTCACTGAGCAGGCCGGTGCACGAGCGGTGGATGCGCAGCAGCCCAGTGCCGAGGGCGACGCCGACGGACCGGATGCCGTCGAGGACGTCGTTCACGGCCGGGGCGATGTTCGGGACCTGCTCGGTCCACAGCTGGGTCATGAATGACGCCGCCGACGGGTCCACGAAGATCCAGTTCGGTCGGACGCCGCGCGCCGCACCCTTCTCGCCGGGCCGGCGGACGTTGGCGAGCCACTGGCGGACATCGGCGGAGTACTGGGCATCGGTGAGCTGCCTGGCGTGGGACGCGCTCTCGTACCGGTATTCGCTGACGACATAGAGGTGATCGTCTTCGCCGAGGCCGACCAGGACGGCGGAGAAGGGGTTGACGGTGCCGTAGTCGATGCCCACCGCGGTCCACCGCTTGATGTACGGCATGAGGTCGACGACGTGCCGGGACGCGTCGAACATGTCGTACACCGCGCCGGATGCGAGGCACCACTCGCCGAGGATGAATCGGCGGTACCACAGGCCGGTGTACTGGGCTTTGAGCCGGCGGACGAACCCGGCGTCCAAGCTTGGGTTGTCGTCGAGGGTGAAGTGCCAGTTCGTCAGTCCGACCTCGGCCGAGCGGAGGATGAACTCCTTGCGCAGCCAGTGGAACGGGCCGTCCGGGTTCGTGGTGGCCAGGAGGCGGGACTCGCTGCCGACGCGGAGGCGGGACAGCAGCATCATCCAGAAGGCGTGGGGAACGAGCGTGGCCTCGTCGACGTAGGCGAGCGCGATCGTGGAGCCGCGGATCCGGCCCTCCGCGCGGGCGTCGGACGCGCCGACGAGGTGCACGGTGCGGCCGAGGATGACCGCCGTGGTCGAGCCGGTCGTGTGGTGCACGTGCTTGGCCAGCGGGCCGAACAGGTGCGTCGACTGGAGCGGGTCGATAATGTTCCGCTCGATCGTCTGGAGTGTGCGCCCCACGATCACGACGAGCCCGTGATCGGGGGCGAGAGTGAGGCGGATGAGGAAAGCGATGAGGCTGGCGATCGTCTTCCCGGACGACACGGCCCCGGACCACAGGGCGAGCGGCGCCCGCTGCGCCTCGACGATGCTCGCTACCTGCCGAGGCGACAGGGGGAGGGCCAGATCACGAAGCATCACCGTCCCCCTCGTCGTCGGCGTCCTGCTCGGCGCGGGCTGTCTGCTCCCGGTAGACGTGCTCCAGCCCGAGGAGGAGGTTCCCGACGAGCGAGCCGGCTGCTGCTGCGCCCCCGTCGTCCTTCGGCGGGACGAGCTTGAGGGACTTCTCCAGGGCGACGCCGGCCGCGGTCATCAGGTTCTTCTTCTCGACCGCGGGCGGCTCGTCGACGGCCTGTTCGGCGTAGATGTTGTCCCGGCCGCCGAAGTTGTAGACGACGGTGGGCTCCCACATCTGCTGGGTGAGCTTCATGGCGTCGATGTGGAGGTCGAGGGCGGTCTCGGCGCGCAGGGCCGCGAGTTGGGCGATGCGGGCGCGGGTGGCGTCCTCGGTCATGGTGGTGTCGAAGGTGAGACCGAGCTCGGCGGCGATGACGGACACGGTGCGCTGCGCCCGCCCAGTGAGGCGGGCAATCTCGTTGCGGCCGTGGCCTTCGGCGTGGAGCCGGCGAATCGTCTCGCGTTCCTCGTCGGTGACCGGGGTGTTGTAGTGGTCGATCCGGTACTGGTTCGTCACCGCGCTCACCTCCGGGCGTGGCGAAGGCCCCGACCGGGGGACTTGGTCGGGGCCTTCAGGTTCTGGTGTTTCCGGGCATGCCGGATCTGCCGACGACTGTAGACGAGACGGGTCGTCTCTGCAACGTGGGTGCGAGAAGGGCCCCAGCGCGGAGGGGTGCGCCAGGGCCCAGGTCGGCAGGACGTCAGGAGACGTTGCCGCGCACCGGCTCACCGAACAGGCCGGGCGTGTACGTCACGTACGCCGGGGTGAACGCGCCCTTCCCGGTGATGACGCCGGTGATGTTCTCGCCGGGCAGCAGGTCGACGGTGTCGATCTGGTTCTCGTCCACGCCGAGTTCGGCAGTGTGCTTGCTGCCGTTGGTGTCGGTGATCGTGAGGTACAGCGGGTTGATG
>NZ_DATCVQ010000496.1:0-7745 GCF_036566765.1 Streptomyces sp. | reverse complement strand
GGCGTCCGTGGTGTTGTGGGCCGGGGTCATGGGGAAGGTGACCGTGGTCGGGCGCTCGGAGACGCTCTGGTGGCTGACGGCGTTGAGGACGCCGTCGCGGGAGGCGCCCAGCCGAACGGTCTGGGTGAGCTGGGGCCGGTGTCCAGTGAGGGTGAACATCTGCTCGCGGGTGAGGACCAGCCGGACCGGGCGGCCGATCTCCCGGGCGGCGGCGGCGGGGAGCGGGGTGTCGCTCCACAGGATGACGCGGGCGCCGAACGCGCCGCCCACGTACTTGGTGTTCAGCTGGACATTCTGCGGAAGGACGCCAAGCCGCTGGGACATCCCGAGTGCGAACGCTGCGGGGACTTGCGCGCCGGCGTGGATGGTGACCCGGTCGCCGTTCCAGACGGCGAGGATCGCGTGCGGCTCCATGGCTACGTGGTGCTGGATGTGCTGGTGGAACTCGGCCTTCACGACGACGTCGCTGGCGTCGAGCGCGGCGTCGATCGATTCGACGCCAGGGGCCAGGACCTCGAGGCTGCTCGGCGTCCCGCTGAGGGTGGGGCCTGCGGGCTCGTGGGGTTCGTCCGCGAGAGAGGTGCGCGGTGGCTGTGCGGCGTAGGCCACTGTGACCAGTGCGGCGGCGTCACGCGCCTGTTCGGGGGTCTCGGCGACGACCATCGCGATGGCCTGGCCATGGAATCGGACCTCCGTGTCCTTCAGAGGGACGTAGTTCTCCACGAAGCCGGCGAGTGGGCCGGTGATCGGATACAGGTTGAGCCGGGACTCCGGAGCGGCGTAGACGCGCAGGACACCCGGCGCCGCACGGGCGGCTGTCGTTTCGATCCTGGTGATGGTGCCCCGTGCGATGGTGCTGGTGACGAGGTGGGCGTGGGCGAGGTCGGTGGCGCGGTAGTCACCGGAGTACTCGGCTGCGCCGGTGACCTTCAGTCTGCCGTCGACGCGGTCGGTCTCGCGGCCTACGGGGGAACTGGGCATCGTGACTCCTTCAGCTACTGAGTGCGAGTGCACCGGTCGACGGCGCACTGTGGTGGATGGGGACCCCGGTGCTCAGGGGTGCCCCCGAGCCGCCGTGCCGGTGGGCGACTATCTCCGCCGCGATCGACAGGGCCGTCTCCTGCGGGGTGCGGGCTCCGAGGTCGAGGCCGACGGGGGAGCGCAGGCGGTCGAGCTCGTGGTCGGTGAGGCCGGCGTCACGGAGCCGGGCCAGGCGGTTCTCGTGGGTGCGGCGGGAGCCCATGGCCCCGACGTACGTCAGGGGCAGCCGGAGGGCGGCCGTCAGCAGTGGGAGGTCGAACTTGGGGTCGTGGGTGAGCACGCACACGACGGTGCGGCCGTCGAGCAGCCCGGCGTCGGCCTGGGCCTGGAGGTAGCGGTGCGGCCAGTCGACGACCACGTCGGCGTCCGGGAACCGCTCCGGCGTGGCGAATGTTGCCCGTGCGTCACAGACGGTCGCCCGGTAGCCCAGGAATGTGCCCAGCAGGGTGAGGGCGGCGGCATGGTCGATAGCGCCGAACACGAGCATCCGTGGGGGCGGGGTACTGGACTCCACCAGCAGCGTCATGGGTTCGCGGCAGTAGCTGTCGGCCACCCCGATCTCGACGGTGCCGGTGCGACCCGCATCCAGGGCCGCAGCCGCGTGAGTCTCGGCGACCTGGTCGAGCCGGGCGTCGCCGAGGGAACCCTCGGCGGGCCGGCCGGTCCGCACGACGAGCGCCCGCCCGAGGTGCGTGCTCGGGCCGCGTACCACCGTGGCCACGGCCACCGCCTGGCCGCTCGCGGCATCGGCGAGGGCCGGTTCCAGCTCCGGCTCGGCGCCCGGGTCGTGGTGACGTAGCAGCACCTCGATGATCCCGCCGCAGGTCAGGCCGACCCCGAGTGCGTCGGCGTCGGAGTACCCGAACCGCAGCGCCTGGGGCTCGTGGTTCCCGGCGAGCATGTCCTGGCAGGCGTCGTGCACGGCGGCGTCGACGCACCCGCCGGACACGTTGCCCAGCACCGCCCCGTCCGCGTCGACGACCAGCGACGAGCCGGGCTGGCGGGGTGCGCTGCCGGCCACACTCGTGACGGTGGCCGTCACGAACGGGGTGCGGCCCCGGGCACGTCCGAGCAGCCGGGCGGCGAGCTCAAGCACGGCGACCGCCCGCCCTCGCGCCGTCTGACCCGTCGCTCATCGGCTCTCCAGCAGCTCGGTCAGCGCCCGCACCAGGGTGCGGCGTAGCAGGGCGGGCTTGAACGCGTTGTACTCGCGCGGCTCGGCGCCGTCCGCCGCGCGGGTGACGGCGGCCTCGAACGTGGCGGCGTTCGCGGGCCGCCCGGTCAGCGCGCGTTCGACCGCTGGCAGCCGCCACGGCCGCGTCCCGACGCCGCCGACGGCGATCCGGGCCTGGGTGATGGTGCGCCCGCGCAGCTCGAGGGCGACGGCGGCGGAGGCGAGCGCGAACTCGTAGGATTGCCGGTCGCGGATCTTGAGGTAGTGCGAGCGTGCAGCGAAGCGGGAGCGGGGCACCGTGATCCCGGTGATGAGTTCGCCCGGTCGCAGAGTGTTCTCGATGTGGGGCGTAGCCCCGGGCAGCGTGTAGAAGTCGTCCAGCGCCACGGTCCGGGTGCCGCGGGCAGAGCCCAGGTGCACCACCGCGTCCAGAGCGACCAGCGGTACGGCCAGATCGCTGGGGTGCGTCGCGATGCATGCCTCGCTAGTGCCCAGGACCGCGTGGCCGCGGTTGATCCCCTCCAGCGCCGCGCAGCCGCTGCCCGGCTCACGCTTGTTGCACGGGGTAGTCACGTCGCGGAAGTACCCGCACCGCGTGCGCTGCAACAGGTTGCCGCCGATGCTGGCCATGTTGCGCAGCTGGGCCGAGGCGCTCAGCTCCAGCGCCTGCGCGACCATCGGGTAGTGCTCGCGCACCGTGCGGTGCTCGGCAACGTCGCTCATCCGCTCCAGCGCGCCGATGTGCAGCCCCTTGCTGTCCAGCGTGATGCCGTCCAGAGGCAGCCGGTTGATGTCCACGACGCGCTCGGGGGTCATCACCTCGAGCTTCATCAGGTCGACCAGGGTCGTGCCCCCGGCCAGGAACGCGGTGTCCGGTCCCGCGCCCCGCAGGGCCTCGCGTACGGAGCGGGCCTGGGTGAAGGTGTAGGGCCGCATCAGCGCATCACCTGCTGGGCGTCCCGGATCGAGTCGACGATGCGGGGATAGGCGCTGCACCGGCAGATGTTGCCCGACATGCGCTCGCGGATCTCGTCGTCCGAGTCCGCTCCGCCCTCGTCGTCGACCATCGCGACCGCGGACATGATCTGCCCGGGGGTGCAGAAACCGCACTGGAGGCCGTCGTGGTCGATGAACGCCTGCTGCATCGGGTGCAGTCGGTCGCCGTCGGCAAGGCCCTCGATCGTGGTGATCTTCCGGCCGGTCGTGGTGGCGGCCAGGGTGAGGCAGGACAGCACGCGCTGCCCGTCGATATGCACGGTGCAGGCCCCGCATTGGCCGCGGTCGCAGCCCTTCTTGGTGCCCTTGAGGTCCAGCCGCTCGCGCAGCGTGTCCAGCAGGGTGGCCCGCGGGTCCACCCGCAGCGTGACCGGGTCGCCGTTGACGGCGGCCCTCACCGTCACCTGGGCCACACCGTCCACGGTGAGTGCCGAGGCGGCTCCCGCTGCCTCGACCTGTCCGGTCGTCAGCGGGGTCACGGCGGCAGCGGCAGCCAAGCTGCCACCCAAGAAGTTGCGCCGGGACACACCCCAGCGGTTCGGTCCGGCGTCGTCGTCTTGGTTCATCGAGTCTCCTGGCTGGTCGCACGTTCGGGCAGGGGCAGGACAGCGCCGCGACCATTCGTGTGGTCTCCGGGGTCGGTGCTGCTCCAAGGCTGGCCGCTGGGAGCGGGACTATCCAGGCTCTGTCGATCCGAGGCTGGGGTCGAGCCGACAGCGTTGGAGCGGGCATCGAGCGGGTCGGGGACACGATGTGTGTGTTTGGGGGGATTGACAGGCCGTGGCTGTCGGTCTGGGAGGCGGCTTGAATGCCGTCATGACCTCTTCGAACACTGACTCATTGGTGCCTGACCGCGTTGTCGGCATTACCTCAGCCCGGAGCACGCACGGCGATCGTGCCGACTTCATGTTGCGCATGCTGCAGGTGGGGGACCCGCTCGCCGACGCCGTGATCGTCGAGTTCGACGAGCTCGGCCGGTCCGCCCGTACCGCGCTCCAGCGTGGTCTCGCCGAGGGTCGGGCAAGCGTGCCGGACGTTCCGCCCGCCGTGGACGCGCTGCTCGCTCACGCCGAGACCGTGCCCGGCTGGGTCTCTTCGGAGCTGCTGGACGACGGGGACCGGACGTCGCTCGCTGTGCCGCCGCACTGGCGCAGCTTGGCCTTCTCCGGTGGCTCGCTGGCGCACACCTACAGTTCCCCGGCGATCGCGAAGCTGCTCGTGGGCACGGGCAGGCTGACGTCGACGGCGCCGCGCCGGCTCGCCGAGACCGGGCTGTGGAACGCCTCGGCGATCCTGCCCGGTGGTCTGCGTCGCGGTGCTCCCGGCTTCGTGCAGACCGTGCAGGTCCGGCTGCTGCACGCACGGGTACGGGCCTCGGCCATGGCGCACGGCTGGGACGCCGACCGGTGGGGGGTGCCGATCAACCAGGCTGACATCGCGCGCACCTGGCTCGACTTCACAGTGGTGCCGTTCACGTTCCTGGAGGGAGTCGGCTACCAGCTCACTCCCGAGGAGGAGTCCGGTATGTACCGCTACTGGTGGTACATCGGTCACCTGCTCGGCCTCGACGAGGAGTTCTTCCTCGACATCGAGGACCACGCACGGGCCGGTGAGCTGCTCGATCTGCTGGACTCGACCACCGCTCCGCCGGACGAGAACAGCCGCGCTCTCGTCGGAGCCCTGTTCGATGCGGCGGCGGAGGCCCTCGCGGCGGTACCGGAATCGCCGATGGGCGCTCCGGGCTGGCGCGACCTACTGAACGCCCTGGCCGGTCGGTACCACGGCGAGGCCGCCGGCCCGCTGGGCATCCCGGACTCGCCTTTCGCGGCGGTGCTGCCGCTGCTCGCCGCAGGGGAGGCGAGGGCGCGTCACTACCAGGCCCAGGTATCCGGCGCCGTGCAGCACGCCGTGGAGGACGGCACCCTCGCCGTACGAGGACTGGTCACCGCGCTTTCCGGAGACAGCACCGTCTATCAGGACCAGGCCACGGCCGCCCCGTGACAGGGCCCGACACCATGGCCCACACGACCACAGGAGGGCTTCCTGGTCGCTCTTCGTTCGATCTCGGTCCGACCTCTGTGCTCCTGGGACTGCGGGTCAGGCCCGGAGGGCGTCCACGGCCTGGTCGAACAGGTCCACGGGATCGCTCGTGCCGCCCGACTGGCGCCACGCCTCCACCGCCACGTCGAGACAGGCGAGCGCCGCGGCGATGACCGCGCGGGCTCGCGGGTCGGCCGTCGCGCCGGGCTCGATGCCCAGACGCCGCTCGATGTTCGGGGCGAGCAGCTCCTGCCATCGCAGGTGCTTCTCGAGGTGTCGTGCACGCAGCGACGGGGCCTCGGCGTACATATCGGCGATCTGCAGCGGGGTCGCGGCGTCGGTGGCCTGCTCCTGCAAGCCGATGAACGTCTCGCGGAGTGCCTCCCATGCCGTCTCCGTCGCGGGGCGCGCCTCGAGGGTCTCGCGCACACGCGCTCCGAGCGCCTCGAGGTCGCCCATCACGACGTCCTCCTTGCTTCCGAAGTAGTGGAAGAACGACCGTCGCGAGATCCCGGCGGCAGCCGCGATCTGGTCGACGGTCGTCGCTTCATAGCCCTGCTCCACGAACAAGCGCAAAGCGGTGCTGGTGATCTCGGCATGGACGGCCCTGCGCGTGCGTTCGCGCAGCGTCGGGGCATTGGGCTGTGGATCCATGCACCAACCTTACCCTTAGTACGTTCCTTGCATTCGATGCAAGAAGGTGCCTACAGTGCAGTATGCCTTCCGTCGACTTCACCTCTCAGACCACCATCGTCACCGGCGCCAGCTCGGGCATTGGAGCCGCCTTCGCACGGGCTCTCGCGAAGCGCGGCTCCGACGTGATCCTGGTCGCCCGCCGCCTCGACCGCCTGCGGGAGCTCGCGAGCGAGCTCGAACGCGACCACGGCGTCCGCGCCACCCCGATCGCCCTCGACCTCAGCAAGCGCGGAGCCGGACAGGCCCTTGCCGGTGAGATAGCTGCCCGCGGCCTCACCGTGACGAGCCTCGTCAACAACGCCGGCTTCGGTACCGATGGGCCGTTCCACGAGGAGGACCCCGATCGCCTGCAGGACGAGATTGCCGTCGACGTGGCGAATCTCGTGGACATCTCGCGCGCCTTCATCGAGCCGCTCCGCCAGTCAGGACGCGGCGTCCTGGTCAATGTCGCGAGCATGGCCGCCTACATGCCCGGGCCCGACATGGCCGTCTACGGGGCGTGCAAGGCCTTCGTCCTGAGCTTCACCGAGGCGCTCTGGTACGAGTCGCGGTCGAGCGGCCTGCGCGTGTTGTCTCTCGCCCCCGGCCTGACCCGTACCGAGTTCTTCGATGACCTGGCGGGCGGCGCCTACAACGGCAGCTACCAGACGCCCGAGCAGGTCGTCGAGGCGGGCCTGCGCTCGCTGGACCGCGGCAACCGCCGGCCCAGCATCGTCTCGGGCCGGGTCAACGGCATCGCAGCCGGCGCGGGCCGTTTCTTCACCCGCCGCCGCGCCGTGATCATCTCCGGGCAGTTCGGTGCCCGCTCACGCAACACCCCGGCCACTGTGCCTGCCCTCACCACACACCGTCAGGCGAACGGCTAGGCCGCCAGTACTCGTGGCCATGCGTCGGCAGCTTCAGGACGGCTCGGTGAGCGACTGTGTTCCGATCACGGCGAGCAGTTCGAGCAGGTCAGCGCTGTCGGTGCCCGGCGTGGGGGTAAACCAGAGCAGTCGTTGCCGACCGTCCTCGCTGAACAGGTTGAGGCAGTTGACATCGATCAGGCCGAGCTCGGGATGGTTGATGCGCTTGCGGTCTCGACGGCGAAAGGCGACGTCGTGGCGGTCCCACAGTGAGGCGAACTCCGCGGAGCCCTCTCGCAGCTCGGCGATCATGGACCGTGCTTCCGTGTCCCGGCTGCCTCGGCGGGCGGCTCCCGCACGCAGGTCGGCGACGAATGCCTGTGACTGGGCGTCGTGGTCGGCCTCGGGGTAGATGGCGCGGGACGCAGGGGCCACGAACCAGCGGTAGGCGAAGCTGGCGTGCCTGCCGGTGAAGTGTGTGTGATCGCCCACCAGCGCGACGGCGAGCGGGTTCTGGACCAGCGTCACGTGCAGATCGGTGATCACCTTCGCGGGCGTCGAGGCCAAGCGGCCGAGCAGGTCCAGCATCCCGGGCTGCACGTGCGACGCCGCACTGCCCGCGGGAGGCACGGGCCGCTCGGCCAGGTGGAAGAGGTGACGCCACTCGTCGTCGGTCAACCGCAGCGCCCGGCCGAGTGCGGCCAGCATCTGCTCGGACGGCTGGGAGCCGGCGCCGCGTTCGAGCTCGTTGTAGTAGTCCACCGATGCGCCCGCCAGCTGGGCGACCTCGTCGCGCCGCAGGCCGGGCACGCGGCGCCGCGGACCGGGAACAAGGCCGACCTCCTCCGGCCGGATCCGTTCGCGGCGGGAGCGTAGGAAGGCGCCCAGCTCGGCGTACCCGGCGGTTCTCATGCCTCAAGTATCCCGTGAACAGGGTTGCGGTCACAGGGGGT
>NZ_DATCVQ010000495.1:0-3000 GCF_036566765.1 Streptomyces sp. | reverse complement strand
CTTCCCCGGCCGGCCCGCCGAGATCGACCACGGGCCGCGCGACCGCCCGCGGGTCGCCCTCACCTTCCACGGCCAGGGCGACCCGGCCGGCGCCCGCGCCGTGCTCGCCCACGCCGAACGGGCCGGCGCCCGGGTCACCGTCCTCGCCGTCGGCAGCTGGCTCGACCGGTACCCGTACCTGGCCCGCCGGATCCTGGACGGCGGCCACGAACTCGGCAACCACACCCAGCACCACATCGACGTCAACGCCATGACCGAGGCGCAGGCGTACGCCGAGATCAGCGCCTGCGCCCAGCGGCTGCGCCGGCTCACCGGGTCCATCGGCACCTGGTTCAGGCCGTCCCGCGCCCCGCACGCGAGCCCGCACGTCCGGCGGGCCGCCGCGCGGGCCGGCTACCCGCACATCCTCGGTTACGACGTCGACTCCCTCGACTTCACCTCGCCCGGCGCACCGGCCGTCATCCGCAACGTCACCGGGCCGATCCGCAACGGATCCGTGGTGAGCCTGCACTTCGGCTACGCGGACACGGTCGCCGCGCTGCCCGCCCTCCTCGCCGACCTCGACCGCCGCGGACTGCGCGCGGTGACCACGACGGAGCTGCTGACCTGATGCCTCCCCACATGACGCCCCGCCACCTGACGCCCTCTCCCGCCCTGGCCCGGTTCACCCGGCGCGCCTGCGCGCTGCTCGCCGCCGGTCTGCTCGCCGCCCTCGCCGGCTGCGGCTCCGACGACGGCCGGCCCCCGACCGGCCGCGGCGGCAAGGCCGCCCCGCCTCCCTCCGTGCCCAAGCCGGCCGTTCCGGCCGGGCTGCCCGGCATGCCGCCGGTCCTGGACCCGAAGGACATCTACGCGGCCGACCGGCCGAACCAGCTGTCCCCGGTGGTCAAGGGCTTCCCGTCCCGGGTCTACGTGCCCAACACCAACTCCAACACCGTCTCGGTCATCGACCCGGCCACGTACAAGGTCATCGAGACCATCCGGGTCGGCGTCCAGCCGCAGCACGTCGTCCCGTCCTGGGACTTGAAGACCCTGTGGGTCAACAACAACCGCGGCCACACGCTCACCCCGATCGACCCGGCGACCGGCGTCGCGGGCAAGGCGGTCGAGGTGCACGACCCGTACAACCTCTACTTCACGCCGAACGGCAAGTACGCCATCGTCATGGCCTCCATGGACCGCGAGTTGGTCTTCCGCGACCCGCACACCATGGAGCGGAAGAAGACCGTCCCGGTCTCCTGCTACGGCGTCAACCACGCCGACTTCTCCGCCGACGGCCGGTACTTCGTCGTCTCCTGCGAGTTCTCCGGCGAGCTGCTGAAGGTCGACACCGAGAAGATGGAGGTGATCGGCCAGCGGAAGCTGCCCTTCGAGGGCGCGATGCCGCAGGACGTGAAGATCTCCCCGGACGGCAAGACCTTCTACATCGCCGACATGATGGCGCACGGCATGTGGGTCCTGGACGGCGAGAAGTTCACCGAGCCGACCCTGCTGCCCACCGGCAAGGGCTGCCACGGCCTCTACATCTCCCGCGACTCCAAGGAGATGTTCGTCCCCAACCGCGGCGAAGGGACCATCTCCGTCTTCGACTTCGCCCAGAACAAGCTGACGAAGAAGTGGCAGCTGCCGGACGGCGGCTCCCCGGACATGGGCGGCGTCTCCGCCGACGGCAAGGTGCTCTGGCTGTCGGGGCGGTACGACTCCGAGGTGTACGCCATCGACACCGCCACCGGGAAGCAGCTCGCCCGGATCCCGGTCGGCGGCGGCCCGCACGGCCTCGCGGTCTACCCGCAGCCCGGCCGGTACTCGCTCGGCCACACCGGCGTCTTCCGCTGACGACGGGGGCGGCCCGCGGCGCGGCGGCCCCGGCCCCCGACCGGGGCCGCCCCCGCGCCGTCACCGCGCGGCCGAACGCGGTGGCGGGGCAGAATGAACGGAGCGGGTCGCCCGTGCCGTCGGCCGTTCAGGCCGCGACGAACAGCGCCTCGGAGGCCACCGGCCGGTACCCCGCGGCCTGGAACGTCCGGACGCTGCGGGCGTTGCCCGGCGACTGCTGGGACCAGACCACCGGCCCCGGCGTGAGGTGCCGGGCGGCCCGGGCCAGCGCCCGGCCGAGCCCCTGCTGCCGGGCGTGCTCGTCCACCTCGATCGCGGTCTCCCAGCGGCCCGCGACGCCCCGGCCGAGGATCAGCACGCCGCCGTCGGCCGTCCAGACCCGTACGTCGTCCCGGTACTTCAGGGCCCGCGCCACCCGCGGGTGCGACCGGTCCTCGATCTCGCGCAGCTCCAGGCCGGGGTCGCCGGGCAGCGCGTCGGCGACGGTCAGCAGGTCGACGGTGTTCATCCGGCGGCCGGTCTTCGCCAGCAGCCCGGTCAGGAAGACCGGGTTCATCGACGCCGCGAGCGGATCGGCGGCGGTCGCGGCGAGCGCCCCATGCACCCACTCCGGATCCTCGTCCGTGAAGATCACCGAGTGTGCCGTGAAGGCCAGGACGCCGGCGTCCCGCCGGTTCGGCTGCGCCACGACCACGGCCGACCCGTCCGGCGGCGGGAACTCCCCGCGCGCCGCCGCCGCCAGTATTCGTGCCACGTCGTCGCTCATGCCTCCATGATCCTCCCCCTACGCCCAGCGGGCGTGTGGGGACCCCATGCCCGGCGACCGGACACCGGATATCGCCCGATAGCCTGACCCCCGTCAGAAGACGTACCAAGAAGGGGTGGACCCAGTGGCGGACATCGAGTCGGCACGCAAGGCATTCGATCGCTACGACGTGGACGGGGACGGCTTCATCACCGCCGCCGAGTACAAGAGCGTCATGGCTCAGCTGGGCGACTTCCACGTCACCGAGACGGTCGCGGAGGCCCTGATCAAGCCGCAGGACGGCAACGGCGACGGCAAGCTCTCCTGGGACGAGTTCTGGGCCAACCTCAACAAGGCCTGATGCCTGCCCACCGGGACGCCCGCGCACGCTGAGCTGCCGGGCGTCCTGCGCTCGATGA
>NZ_DATCVQ010000494.1:0-8845 GCF_036566765.1 Streptomyces sp. | reverse complement strand
CATCGCGCTCTGCGCGACGAACCGGCGCACCCCGAACTCCGCGGCCGCGGCAAGCAGGTTGTCGGTGCCGTGCGTACGCAGCCGGTTGGTGACCGCGAAGTCCTTGTCCACCTTGCGCAGCGTCAGATTCCCGGCCAGCGCAGTGGCCTGATGGACGATCACGTCGGGCCGGGTCCGCGACACCACGTCGCGCACGGCGGCGGCGTCCAGCACGTCCAGCACGATCGGCTCCGCACCGGCCGCGCGCAGCCGGGCCGTCTTGGACTCGGAGGTGGTGGTGGCGACGACCGCGTGTCCGGCGTCGACGAGCTGGGGCACGAGCTGGCCGCCGACCGCGCCGGTGGCGCCGGTGACGAGAACCTTCATGGCGGGCTCCTTGGTCATCCCCGTATCCCGGGGTCGCGCACCGGCTCGGCGCCGGTGACGTCCATGGGACAAGCGCCCTCCACCGGACGTGACATGCCGCCTGTGTGACTCACGTCACTCCTAGAGCCTGTCCGGCGGAGCAGGGTCGGATAGGTCGCGTCGCGACCCCGGCCATGATCCGCCGGACAGGCCCTAGGCTGCGGCCCGCGTCTCCGTCTCCTCGCCCGCCGCGCCCTTGCCGGACTCGTTCTTGCGGACCGTGCAGTGCAGCGAGTCGTGCACCACGTCGGCGACGATCGTGTCCCCGGGACTCGCCTCGCCGCCGAGCAGCAGGGAGGCGATCCTGTTGTCGAGTTCGGTCTGGATCGTGCGCCGCAGCGGACGGGCGCCGAACTCGGGCTGGTAGCCGTGCGCGACGAGGAGTTTCTTCGCCGCCTCGGTGACCTCCAGCTTCATGCCCTGGGCGTGGACGCGGTGCTTGCTGCGGTCGAGCAGGTGGTCGACGATCTCCGACAGGTTCTCCTCGGTGAGGCTGTGGAAGACGATGATGTCGTCGATGCGGTTGAGGAACTCGGGCAGGAACCGGCCCCGCAGGTCGTCCATCAGCTCGTCCTTGAGCTCGGCCGCGTCGCCCTCGTGGGCGAGGATGCGGTGCGCGCCGATGTTGGACGTCATGATCACGACGCAGTGCCGGAAGTCGACCGTGCGGCCCTGTCCGTCGGTGAGGCGGCCGTCGTCGAGGATCTGCAGCAACGTGTTGAAGACGTCCGGGTGGGCCTTCTCCACCTCGTCGAACAGCAGGACGCTGTACGGCTTGCGGCGAACCTTCTCGGTGAGCTGGCCGGCTTCCTCGTAGCCGACGTACCCGGGAGGCGCTCCGACGAGCCGGGCGACGGTGTGCTTCTCCTGGAACTCGCTCATGTCGAACCGGATCATCCGGTCCTCCTCGCCGAACAGCAGCTCGGCGAGCGTCTTGGCGAGCTCGGTCTTGCCGACGCCCGTGGGGCCGAGGAAGAGGAACGAGCCGACGGGCCGGTTCGGGTCGCCCATGCCGGCGCGGTTGCGGCGGACGGCCTCGGAGACCGCGGTGACCGCCTCGTCCTGGCCGACGATCCGGTCGTGCATCTCCTCCTCCAGCTTGAGGAGACGTTCCTTCTCGCTGGCGGTGAGCTGGGAGACGGGGATGCCGGTGCGGCGGGAGACGACGTCGGCGATGTCGGCGGCGGTGACCGAGACGACTCCTTCGCGGCGCTCTTCGATGCCGGCGAGCTCGCCCTCCACCTGCGCCATCTGCTCCTTCAGCTCCGACGCCTTCTCGAACTGCTCGCCCGCGACGGCCTGGTCCTTCTCGCGGCGCAGCTTGGCGAGCTTGTCCTCGCGGCCGATCACCTCGGTGGAGCGGGAGGCGCTGCGCAGCCGTACCCGGGCGCCGGCCTGGTCCATCAGGTCGATGGCCTTGTCGGGCAGGAACCGGTCGCCGATGTAGCGGTCGGACAGCTCGGCCGCGGCCGCCAGGGCGCCGTCGTCGAAGCGGACCTGGTGGTGGGCCTCGTACGCGTCGCGCAGTCCTTCGAGGATCTGGATCGTCTCCTCGACGGTCGGCTCGGGGATCAGGACGGGCTGGAAGCGGCGTTCGAGGGCGGCGTCCTTCTCGACGTGCTTGCGGTACTCGTCGATGGTCGTCGCGCCGACCACGTGCAGCTCGCCGCGGGCGAGGGCGGGCTTGAGCATGTTGCCCGCGTCCATCGAGCCCTCGCCGGTGGCGCCGGCGCCGACGACCGTGTGCAGTTCGTCGATGAAGAGGATGATGTCGCCCTCGGCCTGCTGGACGTCCTCGATGACCTTCTTCAGCCGTTCCTCGAACTGGCCGCGGTACTGTGCGCCGGCCACCATCCCGGACAGGTCCAGGGAGACGACCCGCTTGTCCTTCAGCGTCGCGGGCACCTCGCCGGCCACGATGCGCTGGGCCAGGCCCTCCACGATGGCGGTCTTGCCGACGCCGGGCTCGCCGATGAGCACCGGGTTGTTCTTGGACCGCCGGGAGAGGATCTCGACGGTCTGCTCGATCTCGTCGGCCCGTCCGACGACCGGGTCGAGCTTGCCGGCCTTGGCCTCCTCGGTCAGGTCCCGGCCGTACTCGTCCAGGGTCGTGGCCGGCTGCTGCGGCTTGGCGGCGGCGGGCATGCCCTCGGAGCGGGCGGCCTGGTCGGTCATGCCGCGCAGCTTCTTCACGTCCATGTCCTCGGCCCGCAGGAAGCGGGTGGCGCCGGAGTCGGGGTCCCCCAGGAGCGCGCTGAGGATGTGCTCGGGGCCGATGTACGACACCCCGGCCGCCTGGGAGTTGGCGTAGGCGGCGGCGAGGGTGCGCTTGGCGGCCGGGGTGAGACCGGGCTCGGCGGACGGCTCGCCGGACTCCTTGGGCAGTACCTCGGCGATCAGGTCCGCGAGGGTCTCGGGGTTCACCCCCACCTGGGCCAGCAGCCTTCGGGACGGGTCGACCTGGGTGGCCGCCCACAGCAGGTGCTGGGTGTCGAGGTCGGACGTGCCGTCCTGGACCGCCTTCCGCGCGGCCAGGTTGAGCAGTTCGTGGGAGGACTCCGTCAGGAGCCGTCCGATGGGCACGCGCTGCACGGCCGGGGGCGACGACGCGGGCGACATGCCGAAGAACCTGTTCAGCATCTCGCTGAAGGGATCGGACGAACCGAACGGTGAACCGAATGCCATCGACATGCCAGCTCCTGATGAGCGAGTGGGGGTCTCCACCATGGGGCTCTCCACCATGGGGGCCTCCACCACTCAAACCCGATGCGCGCGGCTCCGCAAACGGTGCGGCCGGACCGGCCGCCGGCCGCGCGTCACGGGCTTCATCCCGGGAGCTGGGCCAGGAACTCCTGCGGGGAGACGGCGGGGCCGTCCTCGCCCTTGACCACCTGGAGGAGCTGTTCGTCGTACCAGCCGATGGGCGTGCCCACGACGCCGCAGGACTCGAAGTCGGCGATCGCCGTTCCGGCCCAGGTCAGATACGTGCCGTCGGTGACCTTCTTGTCGAAGTCGGCGGATCGCAGCCCGTCGACGCCGTCGGCCGCCGACAGCAGGACCGACGTCTCGGAGAACGTGTCGTAGCCGGGCGGGAAGGGCTGCACCTCGAACAGCGCCGCCATGTAGTCGGCGAATTCCTTCTGTCCGACGTCGGCCGCCGCACCGAGCGCGCCGAGGGCGTTGCGGGAGCCGCTGCCGCCGGCGGTGTCGTCGATCATTCCCGCGAAGTGGAACTTCACGACGTACTTCCCGTCGTCGGCGCCCTTGCGGAGGGTGCCGAGCAGGCTCTCCATCACGCGCCGGCTCCCCCGGTCGCGCATCTCCAGGAAGAGTTGGACCTTGTGCGTCGCGTCCAGGTCTCCGTAGTACAGGGTGTCGCCGTCGGGGCCGGTCGTGTTTGCCGGATTCATGGGACGAGCTTCGCACGGGCGGAGGGGCCGCACGACTGGTGAACACCCGCCGCGAGGACGCCGCCGACACGCCCGACATGCGCATTTCGTCCAGAATCCCGGGCCGGGCGGCTCGTCCGTCGACGATGGCGGGATGAGCTCCGCGACTCCCCCGCCCGCGCCCTCCCCGAGCCCGCAGGTCCGCGCCGGCGCCCTCGCACGGCACGCCAAGCTGTGGGTCCTGCCGACCGTCCTGTGCGCCCTGGTGACGCTGGGGCTGTCCCTGCTCTACATGGGTGGCATCGTCGACCCGACCGACAGTCTGCACCGGCTGCCCGTCGCGCTCGTCGACGCGGACCGGGGCCGTCCGCTCCCGGGGCAGCAGGAGAACCTCGGGAAGCAGATCACCGACGCGATCGCCGCGTCGGAGGCGACGAAGGACGACGTCGACTGGCGCCGGCTCGACCGCCCCGGGATGCAGGACGCGCTGGCCTCTGGCGATGTCTACGGCGCGCTGATCGTGCCGGAGGACTTCACGGCGTCCGTCGCGGCCCTTACCACCGACCGGGCGAAGACCCGGCCGACGATCGACGTGCTCACCAATCCCGGTCTCGGCAGCCTGGGTTCGAGCATCGTGGCGCAGATCAACACGAAGGCGGCCCGACAGGCCTCGCTGGAGATCGGCAAGCAGCTCACGGCCGCGGCCCGTACCGCCGACCCGAGGACGCAGCTGCTCCTGGCCGACCCGGTGGAGGTCACGACCCGGGTCGGCCATCCGATCGGCCGGCACAGCGGCCTGGGCCTCTCCGCCTTCTACTACACACTGCTGCTGGTCCTCGGCGGCTTCATCGGGGCCAACCTCATCAACAGCGCCGTCGACACCTCGCTCGGGTATGCCGACAGCGAGATCGGGCCCTGGCACACCCGCCGGCCGACGGTGCCGATCAGCCGCACCCAGACGCTGCTCCTGAAGATGCTGATGACCGTCGTCATCTCGGTGCTGACGACCACGCTCGTCATGGTCTCGACGATCGCGATCCTGGGCATGGACGCCTCGCATCTGCCGATGCTGTGGCTCTTCTCCTACTGCGCGACGGTCGCCGTGGGCGTGGGCGTCCAGGCCATCAACGCCGCGTTCGGCGGCATCGGGCAGCTCGTGTCCATGTTCGTGTTCATCGCCCTGGCGCTGCCCTCGTCCGGAGCGACGGTGCCGCTCGAGGCGACGCCGGGGTTCTACCGCTTCCTGGGCGTCTTCGAGCCGATGTACCAGCTCAGCGCGGGCGTGCGGTCCATTCTGTACTTCGACGCCCGCGCCGACGCCGGCCTGGCCCGCGGCTGGATCATGATCGCGGTCGGGACGGCCCTCGCCCTGGCGTTCGGCTTCGCCATGACGCAGTACTACGACCGCAGGGGGCTGCACCGGCTGACGCCGCAGCCGGAGTGACCGTTCGGCCCCCGGGTCAATCGGCGCGCTCGGTGCGCTCGGTGCGCTCGGTGCGCTCGGTGCGCTCGGCTCGCTCGGCGATGAGCAGCCCCAGGCCGTCGAGGATGCGGGCGAGGCCGAACTCCAGGGCCTGGTCCTGCCCGCCCTGCTGGACGGCCGAGGTCAGGGCGGCGCGGAGCGCGGGGTAGCGCTCGCCGTGAGCCTGCATCAGCTTCCCGAGGATGTCGCCGAGTTGGGCCTCCGTGTTGCCGGCCGGGCCGGCCGCGCGGGCCTGCTGGGCGATGCTGCGCACGTGACCGGCCAGCAGGACCACGGCGTCCATCCGTTCGGCGCCGGACAGTCCGGTGCCGTCCAGTGCGGTGAGGGCCTGTTCCATCCAGGCCAGCTCACGGGGGCCCAGGACCCGGGGACCGACGGTGGCGTCGAGCACCCAGGGGTGTCGGTGGAAGACGGTGCCCAACTGACGGGTCCAGTCGGCGAGTTGCTCCCTCCACCCCGGGCGCGCCGCGTTCGCCGGCGGTGCGTCGCCGAGGGCCGTCTCCACCATCAGCGCGACGAGCTCGGCCTTGCCGGGCACGTACCGGTAGAGCGCCATCTTGGTGACGCCGACGAGCCCGGCGACACGCTGCATGGACAGCGCGGCCAGCCCCTCGGCCTCGGCGATCTCGATGCCGGCGTGCGCGATGCGGTCCAGGCTGAGCCCGCGCTTGGGACCCCGCGAGGGCTCCGGGTGCGGTCCCCACAGGAGCCGTACGGCCGCGCCCAGGTCATCGCCGGGACGAGCGCCCGAATCCGCGCCCGATGCTTCCCCTCGCCCCTCGCCCACGTCCTGCTCCCGTCTCCCGTGCTTGCCAGTCCTCGAAACTGCGTCTACCGTACACAGCAACAAACAGTGTCCATCGGATACAGTTTCAACGAGGGGTGGTCCCATGAGCAAGAACGTCCTCATCTCCGGTGCCGGCATCGCAGGTCCGGCGCTTGCCTACTGGCTCGGTCGGTACGGCTTCCGGCCCACCGTGGTCGAGCTGGCGCCCGCCCTGCGCGAGGGCGGCCAGGCCGTCGACTTCCGGGGCGAGACGCATCTGACCGTGCTGGAGCGCATGGACGTGCTCGACGAGCTCCGCCGGATCCAGACCGGCGGCAGCCCCGTGCGTTTCGTCGACGAGCACGGCCGGACGCTGCTGCACCTGCCGGCCGATTTCGCCGGCGGCGACGTCGAGGTGCTCCGCGGCGACCTGTCCCGGGTGTTCGTCGAGCGCAGCCTCCCGCACACCGAGTACGTCTTCGGGGACTCGATCACCGGCCTCACCGAGACCGCCGACGGCGTGCGGGCGACCTTCCAGCACGGCGCGCCGCGCACCTTCGACCTGGTCATCGGCGCGGACGGGCTGCACTCCCAGGTGCGCCGGCTCGCCTTCGGGCCCGAGGAGGACTACGTCAGCCACCTCGGTTACTACGCCGCGACCTGGTCCCTCCCCAACCACTTGGGCGTCGCCGCAGGCTCAGTGGGCCTCAACGCCCCGGGGCGGCTCGCGAGCGTGGGCGCCGACCACCGGGACCCGACGAGGGCGGGCGCCTTCTTCGTCTTCGCCTCGCCCCCGCTGGCGTACGACCGGCACGACGTCGCGCGGCAGAAGACCCTGATCGTCGAGGCGTTCGAGGGGCTCGGCTGGAAGGTGCCGCGGCTGCTCGACTCGCTGCGGCAGGCGCCCGAGCTGTACTTCGACTCGATCAGCCGCGCGGACGTGCCGTCCTGGTCCACGGGCCGGGTCGCCCTCCTCGGGGACGCCGCGTGCGGCGCGACGATCGGCGGCATGGGCACCGGTACAGGGACGGTGGCGGCCTACGTCCTGGCCGGCGAGCTCGCGCTGGCCGGCGGCGACCACCGCACGGCGTTCGCCCGGTACGAGCAGACGCTGCGGGCCTACGCGGAGGGCTGCCAGAGGGGCGGCGACCGCACCGGCAAGTTCCTCGCCCCCGCCACCCCGACCGGCCTCCGCCTCCGCAACGGCCTGCTGAGCCGCCGCGCGCTGATGAACTGGATGCTCAAGGAGGGCCAGAAGGTGAGCACCGTTGCGCTCCCCGACTACCAGACCCTGCTCGGCCGTTCCGCCGCCGCGGGGCGGTGATGCCATCGGGCCGAACGCGGCCACGCGCTCTACCGTGGGCGGATGAGCGATCCGGAGAAGAACAAGGCCAGTGCGATGGCCTTCTACGACCTGATGTTCAACCAGTGCCGCCCCGCCGAGGCCATCGAGCAGTACGCGGGCGACACGTACGTCCAGCACAACCCGCACGTCGCCGACGGCAAGCAGGCGTTCGTCGACTACTTCGTGCGGATGGCCGCCGAGTACCCGGGCAAGCGCGTGGAGTTCAAGCGGGCGATCGCCGAGGGGGATCACGTCGTGCTGCACTGCCGTCAGATCTGGCCCGACGAGGAGTACGCGGGGATCGACATCTTCCGGTTCGACCGGGAAGGCAGGATCGTCGAGCACTGGGACGTCCTGCAGGTCGTCCCGGCCACGTCCGCGAACGACAACACCATGTTCTGACCGTCGCGAGCACCTCGTCGCCCCGCGTCAGCGGCCCCGGTCCGCCGCCCGCTGACCAGCGAGAATGTGGGCCCGATCACCTTCCCCGGCCGCCACGGGGAACAGGCCGCCACGTCGGGGCGTTGCCCAAAAGTGACGATTCTCCCGTGGTCCGGGGGTTCCCAGACGTCGATTTCCGGCGCACCCTGGAAGACGATGCACCGTACACGCACCGCTTCCCTCGCTGTCGCCGCACTGGCCGTCGGCCTCGCCGTCGGCTGTTCCGGCACGAACGACGGCGGGCGGGCGACGACGGAGAGTGTGCTCACGTCGGCTTCGGTGGCCGCCGTGACGCCCGCGGCGCCCCCGAGCCTGGCCGTGACATCCCCGCCCGCCTCGCCCGCCCCCCAGGCGTCCGCTGCGGCCGCGCCCCCGGCGTCCACCCCGAGTCCCACCCCCACCCCCGCTCCGACCCGGCAGCCGCGGGTCGCCGACCTGGACATCCCGTCGATCGGCGTGAAGGACCTGCGGGTCGTGCCGTACGAGGGGACGACCGACGACCGGGCGGGCACCCGGATCCAGGACCGCGGCGAGGCCGCCAGTCCGTACGGGAAGCGGGGCGGCGTGGGCCCCGGCGAGATCGGGAACTACCTGGTCACCGCCCACCGCCTCTCCGCGGGCGGCCCGCTGAACGAGCTCCCTTCCGTCGAGGTGGGCGACTCCGTGCTGGTCACGGCGGGCGGAACGGTCTACGAGTACGAGATCGTCGCGACCCGCGAGACGTCCTTCCGCTCCGACCGCTCGCTCGCCGAGCAGCGGGCCGCGGTCCCGGGCAAGCCCGGCGAGAAGCCCACGAAGGCCATGATCACCCTGTCCACCTGTGCGACGCCCGAGGACAACGCCGAGGGCAACTTCTGGCGGGACGCCCAGGGCAATCCCGAGCACCGCATCGACAAGATCGGCGTGCTGACCTCGACCCGGCCGGTGACGGCCGCCAGGTAGCCGCGTAGCCCATGGGCGGCCGGTCCGGCGCCCGACTCAGGCAGCCAGGTGGAAGCCGGCGCCCACGCCGCCGT
>NZ_DATCVQ010000493.1:0-3373 GCF_036566765.1 Streptomyces sp. | reverse complement strand
CGGGGCGCTCGAGCGACTCTCCGGCGCATGGGAGACCTTGCGCCTGCAGATCGGCAAGGCCCTCGCGCCCGGCGTGATCGTGGGAGCCAACTTCCTCGCTGACACGATGAGTGGGCTGGTCCCATTCGTGCAGGAGAACGCAACCGCCTTCAAGGTGCTCGGCATCGCCCTCGCCGTCGGCGCGACCCTCTGGGCTGGCTACGCACTGGGCGTGAAGATCTCCCAGGGCTGGACCGCGCTGCACACCATGTGGACCAACCGGCAGGCGATCGCCCAGACGCTGCTCAACCGGGCCATGATGCTCAACCCGATCGGCCTCATCGTCGGCGCCCTGATCGCACTGGGCGTCGGGCTGGTCATCGCCTACAAGAAGTCCGAGACGTTCCGCCGGATCGTCGACGGCGCCTGGGCCGGGATCCGCCATGCCGTCTCATTCGCGTGGAACGGCTTCATCCGACCCGCTCTCTCGGCGTTCGCCGGCTTCTTCGGCAAGTACCTGATGCCGGGGATCCGTGGACTGTGGAGAGGCGTCCAGCTCTACTTCGGTCTCGTCCGGGGCGTGATCAAGTTCGCCTGGCAGAACGTGATCCGGCCGATCTTCCAGGTCTGGTGGTCCTACATCACCCGAGTCCTGGTCCCGGCGGTCAAGTTCCTCTGGACCAGGGCTGTGAGGCCGACCTTCGACAGCGTGAAGGACAAGATCGTCACGGTCTGGCGCAAGTTCCTGAGGCCGACCCTCGCGGCGCTGCGTGACTTCGTGGTCGACCGGCTGGCGCCGGCGGTGTCGAGGGGCATCGGGAAGATCAAGGACGTCTGGTCGTCGCTGAGCAGCGCCGCGAAGAAGCCGGTCCGGTTCCTGGTGAACACGGTCTACAACAACGGCATCCGGAAGATGATCGGCGCCCTGCCCGGCGTCACCATGCCCGACAAGGTGAAGCTCGGGTTCAAGGACGGTGGCTACACCGGTCGTGTCGATCCCCGCAAGATCG
The DNA here is from genome assembly GCF_036566765.1 of Streptomyces sp. Classification (GTDB taxonomy): domain Bacteria; phylum Actinomycetota; class Actinomycetes; order Streptomycetales; family Streptomycetaceae; genus Streptomyces. Next base: position 2,384 of record NZ_DATCVQ010000493.1, on the reverse strand, counting down.
TCGGCCCCGTGCATGGCGACGAGCACGTCATCCGCTCGAGGTCGCGCCGCAAGTTCGAACGCGACCACCCCGGCTGGCTAGACCACATCAACGATCACGGCAGTCTGCCGCGACCGGAGGGGTTCTTCCTCGGCGGCCGGGTGCCGCTGCCTGGTGCGACGTCGATCAGCCGGCACGCCTCCGGCTACCCCTGGGCGACGTGGGCGGGCGACCTGAACAAGCCTGGCGACATGGGTGCGCCTGTAGTGGCGTGGGCCGACGGCCAGGTTTCCTCGGTCCGCTCGATGCTCACCAGCTACGGCAACCACGTCAAGATCAACCACGGTGGGCAGCGGACGCTGTACGCGCACCTGAGCGGCTTCAACGTCAACGGCGGCCAGAAGGTGAAGGCTGGTCAGGCCATCGGCCGCGTCGGGTCCACGGGCAACTCGACCGGGCCCCACTTGCACTTCGAGCTCGCAGGCGGGTCGAACGCTGTCACCGCCGGAGGCGGCGCGGCCGCCGCACCGGCGAAGGTTGGCGGGTTCGCTGTGACCGGCTGGCTGGGCGCGATCAAGAACATCGCCGGCATCGCCAAGAAGGTCAAGGGCTGGATGGGGGAGCTTGGTGGGGGCGGCTGGGCCGGGATCTTCCGCAACATGATCCGCAGCGTCGGCGGGGACGTCGTCAACTGGATCAACGGGAAGGTCCCGAACCGGCTCCTCCCGGACAACCCGATCCCGAACGTCTTCGACACCGGCGGCCGGCTCCCCACGGGGCTGTCGCTGGCCTACAACGGCACCGGCCGGGCGGAGACGGTCCTGACGGACGGTCAGCTCAGGACGCTGCAGGCTGCCAACCAGGCCGCCGGCGGCCTGGTTGGCAGGAGTCTGCGCCTGGTCGTGGACGGCTACGAGTTCAACGCGTACGTCGATGCCCGCGCCGAGGACAAGGTCGCTGCGGCCAGTCAGCTGGACGACATGCTGGGAAGGGCGAACTGAGTGAGCACCTCCAAGACGATCCTGCTGTCCGCGTACTCGGTCCAGGCCGCCAAGTCGACCACCGCGTTCGGGCAGCTGGCTGTCATCCCGCTGCGGGTCTCCGCGGCCGGGATGATGACCCAGGTCTCGTTGGCCGGGATCCCGAAGAACGCCACCATCACCAACGCGTTCGTCCGGGTCAACATCGCCCAGACCCTCACGGGCTCTTGGACCGCCTCGGTGTACCGGCGTACGGATCCCTGGCCCGGCAGTGTCACGTGGGCCAACCGGGGCACCCTGAGCTCCGCGGTCGGATCGAAGACCGTGGCGGCCCCCAAGAAGGGCGCCGCGTTCGACATCCCGGTCACCTCCACCATCCAGCAGATGGTCGCCGGGACACTGACCAACCGCGGGCTCTACGTCACTCTCGCCACCGCCTCCGGCTCGAACATCGGGTTCTACGGCCCGAAGGCGGCCGGCGGGCGACCGGCGCTCTACGTCACCTACACGGTCCCAGCTGCGGCGCCGACCAACCTGGAGCCCTCCGACGCGGTGGTTGCCGACCCGACGCCCACGCTGCTCTTCAACACCGACCTGTCGATCCTTTCGCTGCAGGTCCAGGCCGACCCAGCCGCGAACGCCACCACTCCCGCCTTCGACTCTGGCGAGGTCGTCGCGACCGCCGGCCTCCTCGACCTCGGGGCCACCAGCTTCGTGCCGCTCGCCAACGGCGCATCCACGATGTGGCGCGCCCGGCAGAAGACCGACGGCGGCTGGTCGCCCTGGTCGGGGTGGGTGCCGTTCACGTACGCAACCCGACCCAACCTGACCATCACCAGCCCCACCGGCACGCCGGACGTCAACGGCCGCATCCCGGTCCAGGACGGCACTCCCCCGGTCGTGTGGGCGTTCACCGGGACCCAGGTCGCCTGGCGTGCCCGGCTGATCGACGACACCGGGAAGGTGCTGTCCGACTCCTCCCGGGTCGCCGGGGCCGACACGACCTGGACACCACCGGTTGGGCTCACCGCCGATGGCCTGACAGGGGTCCTCGAGGTCACCGTCTGGGACAACTCCAACAGGGCGGCGGTCGAGGGCCAGCCGGCGGAGAACATCGCCCAGCTCGACGTCGTGCTCACCCCTGACGCGACGCAGGCGGCGTTCACGGGCACGACGGCTACCCATACCGGGTGGGAGCCGGTCGTCACCGTGACTGGCCACCGCACCGCGATCCCCGACGAGGTGGCGCTGGACCGTGACGGTCGTGAGGTGGCCCGCTACCCCGGGCCCTCGGTGATGGTCGCGGCGCCGGGTGGCGGCTTCAACGCGACTGTGACCGACATCGGGGCACGGATGAACCGCGATCACACGTGGTCGCTGCGGCCCATCACCAACGCCAAGAAGGGGCCCGTGGGCGCCGTCGCT
>NZ_DATCVQ010000492.1:0-11396 GCF_036566765.1 Streptomyces sp. | reverse complement strand
CAGCTCGCGCGCGGCGGCGTCGTCCCGGTCGCCGACCACCGCGATCTCGCGCGGCCCGTCCAGGAGCGCCTCGGCGGCTGCAAGGCCCCAGCCGATGTACCGGGGGGCCCGCGGGCCGAGCGCCTTCACCACGCCGAGCGCGCCCTCGGCGGCGGCGCGGTGCGCCTCGGAGCCGGTGTGGGCGGCGTACGACAGGAGTGCGCCGGCGGCAGCGGTCCAGCCGGACGGGGAGGCGTTGTCGGTGGGGTCCTGGGGGCGGCGGATCAGGGTCTCGGCGTCGTGCGCGGTGTCGTAGAACGCCCCGCCCTCGGCCCGGAACTGATCGAGGACCACGTCGAGGAGGAAGCCCGCGAACTCCAGCCAGACGCCCTCGCCGGTGACGGCGGCGAGCGCCAGGTAGCCCTCGGCGACGTCGGCGTAGTCCTCCAGGACTCCCGCGTTCGCGCCGACGTGCCCGTCCTTCGACGTACGGCTCAGGCGGGCCGAGTCGTCCATGTGGAGGCGCAGCAGCAGGTCGGCGGCCTCCGTCGCGCGGGCGACGAGGTCGGGCCGGTCGAAGTACGCGCCGGTCTCGGCGAGCGCGGCGATCGCCAGGCCGTTCCAGGCGGCGACGATCTTGTCGTCGCGGCCGGGGTGCGCGCGCCGGTCCCGGGCGGCGAGCAGCCGCTCCCGGATCGACGCGATCAGCTCGGCGTCGACCACGCCCGTGTCCTGCGGCAGCTGGAGCACCGAGGCGCCCTCCTCGAAGGTGCCCTCCTCGGTCACCCCGAAGTACCTGGCCGCCTCGCGCGCGTCCTCCTCGCCGAGGACCTCGGCGAGCTGCGCCGGCGTCCACGCGTAGTACGCGCCCTCGACGTGCTTGCCCGTCCCGTCGTCGCTGTCGGCGTCGAGCGCCGAGGCGAAGCCGCCCTCGGCGGTGCGCAGCTCGCGGACCATGAAGTCCGCGGTCTCCAGGGCGACCCGGCGCGCCAGATCGCTGCCGGTGGCCCGCCACAGGTGGGCGTACACCCGGCACAGGAGGGCGTTGTCGTAGAGCATCTTCTCGAAGTGCGGCACGACCCAGGCGCGGTCCACCGCGTAGCGGGCGAAGCCGCCGCCGAGCTGGTCGTAGACGCCGCCGCGGGCCATCGCCTCGCAGGTGTCGGCGGCCATCTGCAGCGCGCCCTCGGCCCCGGTCCGGGCGTGGTGGCGGAGCAGGAACTCCAGCGCCATCGAGGGCGGGAACTTCGGCGCGCCGCCGAAGCCGCCGTGCCGGTCGTCGTACTCCCGGGTGAGCCCGAGCAGCGCCTGCGCCAGGTCCTCCTCGCCGGGGACGCCCTGCCCCCCGTACGCGAGCGAGCGCTCGGACAGGTCGCGGGCGATCTTCCCGGCGACCTCGCCGACCTCGTCGCGCCGCTCGGCCCAGGCCTTGGAGACGCCGTCGAGCACGTCGGCGAAGGACGGCATGCCGTGCCGGGGGGCGGGCGGGAAGTAGGTGCCGAAGTAGAACGGCGCGCCGTCGGGCGTCATGAACACGGACATCGGCCACCCGCCCTGCCCGGTGGCCGCCTGCACCGCCTCCATGTAGACGGCGTCGACGTCCGGCCGCTCCTCGCGGTCGACCTTGATGTTGACGAAGCGCTCGTTCATGAACGCCGCCGTCCCGGCGTCCTCGAAGCTCTCGTGCGCCATGACATGGCACCAGTGGCATGAGCTGTAGCCCACGCTCAGGAAGACGGGAACGTCGCGCCGACGGGCCTCCTCGAAGGCGGCGGGCTCCCACGCCCACCAGTCGACGGGGTTGTCGGCGTGCTGGAGAAGGTACGGAGACGTGGCGTCCGCGAGTCGGTTGGGCATGGTTCCATCCTCGCGCACCCGGGGCACGGATACATGGAACGGCCCCGTTCCTCGCACTGGCTCTGCGAGGAACGGGGCCGCTTCAGAAGATCCGCTGGCGTCAGCCGACGTTCCCGTTCTGGGAGAGAACCTCGCCCAGGATGTGCGACAGGGCGTCGTCGCCCTTCTGCTGCACGGAGTTCTGGGTGCAGGTCTGGTTCGACATCGGGTTGCCGAGCACGTCCTGGACGGCGACCGGGACGGCGATGACGCCGACCGGCACCTGGGCCTGGATCTTCTGGATGTCGAAGCAGTGCAGGACGCCACCGTTGACGAGACCGAAGTTCGGGCTCATGTAGCCGTCGGTGGAGTTGCTGCCGATGGACTGCTTCGACTGGTTGCCGATGATGTTGGCGGTGCCACCGTCGTTGCCCGCCGCCATCGCCGTGGTCGCGGACATGCCGGCGACGGAAGCAGCGACTGCCGCGGTGGCGAGAACCTTCTTGATCACGAGATCGTCCTTCTTGAGCCGAGGGGCCTGGAGTGCTCCGTTGCCGAAGCACGCTGATCAACTGCCCCGCCGCAGTTTGGTTCCGGGGAGTCACCCGGAAGCCTCATTCGGCAGATCAACGCCATCGAACACGGAGAATTCGGTCACACGGCCGTCGGTGTTCCCTCGCGCCGACGCGCGTCACGCAGGACACTTGGGCGCGGAAGCGGAAGCTCTCGGAGGGGGACGCACATGCGGGACAGCCACCGGGCCGAGGCCGAGCGCCTGTTGGCACGCGCCGTCGAGGAGGAGGTGCGGCGCTCGGGAGGCCGCTTCGACCCCACGGCGCTGCTGGCGCGCGGGCGGGCCGCGCTGGACTCCATGGCGGCGAGCGCCGGCGAGGAGTACACGGCGTACCGGCTGGCGCTCGAGGAGGCCGAGGCGGGCAGCCTGTCGCTGGCCGAGCGGTTCAGGGGCCAGGCGATCGGAACTCCCGCGCTGGTCACGGCCGTCGCCGCGGCGGCGGCGATCGGGGCGGACATGGCGCTGGGCACGGCGACCGGTACGGCGCTCGGCGCCGGGGCGGTGGTGGCGGTGGCCGGCGCGGCGGCGACCGTGCTGAAGGTGACGGCGGCGCACTGGCCGGCCGCGCACCGCAGGGCCGGCGCGCTCGCCCAGCCGGGCGGGCCCGAGCAGCTGCGGCTGCAGTGGCTGACGGCGCTGGAGGTACGCGGGATACGGCCGTTCCTGGACCAGCAGCGGATGCTGCTGACGGCGACGGCGGAGACGGCCAAGCAGCCGACGAAGAAGGCGCCCCCGCTGCGGGGCGGCGATCGCAGCGCGGCGGCCCGCCGGCGCGCCGTACTGGAGCAGTCCTTCGGTCATCTGCCGGATCCGGCGGGGCCGTTCGCGGGCCGGCGGGCCGAGTTGGCTCGGATCACCCAGTGGGTGCAGGCGGCGCGGGCGGCGACGACGACCCGGCCGACGGTGGTGGTGCTGCACGGGGAGCCGGGCGCGGGCCGCACGACGCTGGCGGTCCGGGCGGCGCACGCGCTGCGGGACCAGTTCCGCGGGGCCTGTGTGGTGGACCTGCGGGGCGCGAGCCGGGGCGAGAAGCCGCTGTCGACCCGCGACGCGCTGCTGCATCTGCTGAACCGGCTGGGCGCGCCGCGCGAGCAGCTGCTGTTCCGGGACCGCAGCTCGGCGGAGCAACAGGTGCGCCGGCTCGCGGAGTTGTACCACCAGAATCTGGCCGGGCTGCCGGTGACGATCGTGCTGGACGACGCGGTGGACGCGGCGCAGGTGCGCACGCTGCTCCCCGAGCGCTCCGACAGCCTGGTCCTGGTGACCGCGCGCGAGCCGCTGGACCTGGGCGCGGAAGTGCCCGCGGCGGTGCACCAGCTGGAGGTGGCGGCGCTCGACGCGGCGGGCGCGGAGGAGCTGCTGCGGGAGGCGGCGCAGGCCCCCGATCCGGGCCCGTACGACGCGGAGGCGTCGATGCGGATCCGGGAGCTGTGCGGCGGGCTGCCGCTGGCGCTGCGGGTGGCCGGATCGTCGCTCGGCCCGCGCACGATGGGGCAGCAGGCGCGCTTCCTGGAGCGGTACGCGCAGGACGCCAGCGCAGTCGAACGAGCCCTGTCCGTCCGGTACTTCACCGATCTCGGCGAGGACGGGCGGCGGCTGCTCCGGCGGCTCGCGCTGGCCGGGCGGGCCTCGCTCGGCGCGGCGGCGGCCGCGGCGCTGCTCGACGGGAGCGAGGCGGAGGGCGCGCGGCTGCTGGGCGAGTTGGCCGGGGCGGGCCTGCTGGACCATGTGCGCGGGGACCGGTACCGGTTGCACGAGGCGGTGCGCGGCTTCGCCTCGGCGCGGCTGCTGGACGAGGAGGACGCGGCGGCGACAGCCGCGGCGCAGGAGCGGCTGATCCGGAACTACGCGGAGCTGGCCGACGCGGTGATCCGGATGGTCGACGGGAAGATGTCGACGCGCGCGGACCGGTTCGGCGGGCACGGGTTCGGTTCGCTGGACGCGGCGCTGCGGTGGCTGGACGACGAGTCGAGCTTCATCACGGCCGCGCTGCGGCACGCGGAGGGCGTCGACCAGCAGGCGGTGCTGAACCTGCTGGGCGCGCTCTGCGACTACTGCCTGCTGCGCGGCGACCTGTACCGCCTCGGCGAGATCAACGAGCTGACCGAGGCGGTCGGGCAGGGGCTGCTGTCCCGCTCCGTGCAGTGGCGGACCGGTATCGCGGCCCGCCAGCTCGGCGAGCTGGACAAGGCGCGCACGACGCTGACCTCGGTCGTCTCGCTCTACCAGGAGGCGCACCAGGACGCCGGCGCGGCGCTGGCGCTGTGCTCGCTCGGCATCACGCTGCACCACCAGGGCAATCTGACGGAGGCGTCCGCGCGGCTGCGCGAGGCCCTGGCGCTCCAGGAACCTCAGTCGCTGGCGGCGGACCGGGCGTGGACCCTGCACGCGCTGGCCGGCGTGGAGCGGGACCGGGCGAACCTCGCGGAGGCGGTGGCGCTGCTCGACCGGGCGATCGCGCTGCACCGCGCGTCGGAGTCGGTGCACGGCGAGGCGTGGGCGCACTTCCAGCTGGGCCAGGTGTGCCTGCGCCAAGGCGACGTGCCGCGGGCCGAGACGGAGCTGCGGGCGGCCCTCGACCTGTACGGCCGCACCCGCGACGGGCGCGGCGAGGCGTGGGCGCTGACCCAGCTGGCCCGGGCCCGGCTGGTCGCCGGCGACGCCTCGCCGGCCGTCGACGGGCTGCGCCAGGCGCTGTCGCGGCACCGGGAGCAGGAGGACGCCCGGGGCGAGGCGTGGACGCTGTACTACCTGGGGCAGGCCCTGGAGGAGCGCGGCGACCTGGACCAGGCGGTACGGGAGCTGGAGCGGGCGCGGACGATGTTCTCGCGGATGCGGGACGTGTACGGGCTGGCCTGCGCCCGGCACCACTCGGGCCGGGTCACCCGCGACCTGCGCGCGGCGCAGACCGGCAATCTGCGCAACTCCGGGTTCGCCCGGCAGCTCCTCAACGACGCCCGGGCGGACTTCCGCCGGATCGGGGTGGCCCACGGCGAGGCGTGGACCTGCCTGGAGCTGGCGGTCGTCGACGCGGGCAACAGCAAGGCGGCCCAGGCTCTTGAGCTGTGCGACGAGGCGGCCCGGCTGTTCGCCTCGTACGGCGACCGGCGCGGCGAGGACTGGGCCCGCTTCCTGCGGGTCACGCTGCTGCCGTACGCCTCGCCGGGCGGCGTGGACGTCGGCACCGTGGTCGCCGAGGAGGAGCTGGCCCGGTTGACGGAGGACGCTCACGCCCTGCGGGACCCGCGGCTCGCGGACTGCGCCGGTACGTACGCGGTCGCCCTGGCGCGCGGCGTGCAGCTCGACGCGGGCTGGCAGGCCTGGTCGCTGGGCCTGGCCCCGAACCGCCACGCGCGCGAGGTGATGGGCGTGGAGGTGCCGTAGGCGTACGCGGATCAGCCCGGCAGCGGCTGTAGGCGACGCGGACGGGGCCCCGGGGGTGTGTCTCCCGGGGCCCTGTCGCGCGCGGCGCGCGGTTACTCCTGCGGGGCCTGCTTCGGCTGCGACTGCTGCGCGGCGCCGGCCGCCGGGGCGGGGGTCTCCTCGAAGGAGACCTTGCCCATGTGGCGGTTCATCGACTTCATCAGCAGCCAGACCGCGCCGGCCATCACCGCGAAGACGACGAAACCGAGGACGCCGGGCGTCACCTTGTTCTCGTCGAGCTCCTTGGCGAGCGGGACGAGCTGGGTCAGTGCGAGGTGTGCGCTCATGCTAGGCATTGTCGCGGATGCCCGCGAAGAGGTCGCTCTCGGGGAGGGAGGTGTCCACGAGCGACTTCGCGAGCTCGTACTCCTCCGTCGGCCAGACCTCCCGCTGGATGTCCATCGGCACGCGGAACCAGCCGCCGTCCGGGTCGATCTGCGTGGCGTGCGCGATCAGCGCCTTGTCGCGGATCTCGAAGAAGTCGGCGCAGGGCACGTGCGTGGTCAGCGTCCGCTCCTTCCTCTCGAACTCCTTCCAGCGCTCCAGCCACTCCCCGTACGGGGACTCCAGGCCCCGGTCGAGCAGCGCGTGGTGCAGCGCCAGCGTGCGCGGCTTGTTGAAGCCCTGGTTGTAGTAGACCTTCAGCGGCTGCCAGACCGGGCCGAACTCGTCCTCGGGGTACTTCTCCGCGTCGGTCGCGCCCTCGAAGGCCACCATCGTGATCTTGTGGGTCATGATGTGGTCGGGGTGCGGGTAGCCGCCGTTCTCGTCGTAGGTCGTGATGACCTGCGGACGGAACGCGCGGATCTTGCGGACCAGCTCGCCGGACGCCTTGTCGACGTCCTCGAGCGCGAAGCAGCCCTCCGGCAGCGGGGGCAGCGGGTCGCCCTCCGGCAGGCCGGAGTCGACGAAGCCGAGCCACTCCTGGTCGACGCCCAGGATCTCCCGGGCCTCGTCCATCTCCTTCTTGCGGACCTCGTGAATGTGCTCCTCGATGTAGGCATCGCCCTGGAGCTTGGGATTGAGGATGGAGCCGCGCTCGCCTCCCGTGCAGGTGACGACCAGCACGTCCACCCCCTCGGACACATACTTGGCCATCGTCGCCGCGCCCTTGCTCGACTCGTCGTCGGGGTGGGCGTGCACGGCCATCAGACGCAGCTGCTCAGTCAAGACTCGATCCTCGGTGAATGGTCACATCGGTCAACTTCTATAGTGACGGAATCGGGGGGCCGAAAATTCCGCCCGCCCGGTGCCACGAAGGGAACGACCATGAGCTCGGCACACGCCTCGCTGCCCGAGGGCCGGTACGGCCGCTCCGCGGACGAGCGCGCCGACCGCAAGCTCAGGATCGCCGGGGTCGTGCTCGGCGTGCTGTTCCTCGGCCTGCTCGGCTGGTTCGGCTGGCACTACGTCGTCGCCGACAAGCTCAGCGCCGAAGTGATCAAGTTCGACGTGGTGAGCGACCGCGAGGTGCAGATGCACCTGGAGGTCCGCAAGGACAAGGACGCCACGGGCTCCTGCACCCTGCGCTCCCGCGCGGAGGACGGCGCCGAGGTCGGCCGCAAGGACGTCCGCTTCGACGGTCCGCGCACGCGGATCGACGAGGTGGTCTCGATCCGCACCACGGCCCGGGCGACCAGCGCCGAGCTGGTCGGCTGCACCGAGCGCTGACGGGCGCGCGACCGGGTGCGACCGGCGTGTGCGACAGCTGTGTGACCGGGCGCGTCAACCTGCTGACCTGCATTGACGTAATTCTGGTGGCTTTCGTCCCTTCCTTTTTCCCGGGTAATTGTTAGGCTCGTGGTTTCGCCCACTCAGGAAGGCACATCCTTCTGGGTAGGGCGATGCTTTGTATTCCCAGTACCTACGAGGAGCACCTGTGACCCAGACCAGCGACAACGTCACCTGGCTCACCCAGGAGGCGTACAACAAGCTCAAGGTCGAGCTTGAGTACCTGTCTGGTCCCGCGCGTACCGAGATCGCCGCGAAGATCGCCGCTGCGCGCGAGGAGGGCGACCTGCGCGAGAACGGCGGGTACCACGCGGCCAAGGAGGAGCAGGGCAAGCAGGAACTGCGCGTCCGCCAGCTCACCCAGCTCCTCGAGCACGCCAAGATCGGCGAGACCCCGGCGGACGACGGCGTCGTCGAGCCCGGCATGGTCGTCACGATCGCCTTCGACGGCGACGAGAGCGACACGATGACCTTCCTGCTCGCCTCGCGCGAGTACGCGGGCGACGACATCGAGACGTACTCCCCGCAGTCCCCCCTCGGTGTGGGCGTCAACGGCAAGAAGGCCGGCGACGACGCGGAGTACGAGCTGCCGAACGGCAAGAAGGCCGCGGTCAAGATCCTGAGCGCGAAGCCGTACACCGGCTGAGAACGATCTTCGCCCCGAGACGAGGCCGGACCGCCGAACAGCGGTCCGGCCTTCCGCATGTGCATGCCGATCTTCGTGCGATGATGCGGGCGGCCGTCACGTCTTAGGGGGATGAAGACACGTGCTGTCACCGCTGCGCGAAGGGGCGCCCGAGCGGATCGGGCCGTACGAGATCCTGGCCCGGCTGGGCGCCGGCGGCATGGGCGAGGTCTTCCTCGGCCGCACAGCGAGCGCGGCGGGCACGCACGACGGCACGTACGTAGCCGTGAAGACGGTCCTGCGCGACGTCGCCCTCGAGCCCGCCTTCCGGGACCGGTTCCGCCGCGAGGTCAAGGTCGCCGGCCTGGTGTCCAGCCCGTACGCGGCCGCCCCGCTGGGCGGCGACGCGGACGCGGAGACGCCGTGGCTGGCCACCGCGTACGTCCCCGGCCCGAGCCTCTCGCAGGCGGTGCGCCGCAGCGGCGCGCTGCCCGTGCCGACCGTACGGGCCCTCGGCGCCGCGCTCGCCCGCGCGCTCGCCGACCTGCACGGCGCCGGCGTGCTGCACCGCGACCTCAAGCCCGGCAACGTCATGCTCGCGGTGGACGGCCCCCGGGTGATCGACTTCGGCATCGCGCGCAGCAGCGGCGCGACGACGATGACGGCGACCGGGATGATGGTCGGCACGCCGTCCTTCATGTCCCCGGAGCACGTCGCGGGCGCCCGGCACGTCTCCGGGGCGTCGGACGTCTTCTGCCTCGGCTCGGTGCTCTGCTACGCGGCGACCGGCGAGGACCCGTTCGGCGACGGCCCGCTGCCGGCTGTGCTGTACCGCGTCTCGCAGGCCGACGCGGACCTGAGCCGGGTGCCGGAGGAGCTGCGGGACGTGATCGCCGCCTGCCTGGCCGCCGACCCGGCCGCCCGTCCGACGCCGGAGCGGCTGGCCGAGCTGCTCGGCGGCGGGCAGCGGGCCCCGTGGCCGCAGGGCGTCCTCGACCACATCGGCGAGTACGGGCGCGAGCTGGCACAGCTGATCGCCTCGGGCGCGGCGCTGCGGGAGGTCGCCCCGGCCCCGGTCGCACCGGACCAGCTGCCGACGATGCCGCCAGTGGCGCCGACGGTCCCGCCCGCGCCGCGGAAGCGCCGCCGGGCGCTGATCGCGGCGGCTGTCGCGCTGGCACTGGTGGCGGGCGGTGTGGGCGCGTACGTGCTGTGGCCGGAGGGGAATCCCCCGGCCAGGACGGCGACTCCCCCGGCTCCGGGGCCGACGATCCCCGGCGTCGACTTCAAGGGCCTCGCTGACTCCTCCGGGGTCGTGCCGCAGTACCCGAACCAGCGGCCCAAGGGCTGGAAGCCCTGGACGGCGAAGCTCTCCGCACCCGCACTGGGCTGCGCTGCGGGCACGACCGTGCTCGTCTGCCGGACCACGAGCGGAGGGTACGAGGCGCTCGACCCGGCGAACGGAAAGAAACTATGGTCAGCGGACCTGGGCGACACGAAGTCGGATCGGAGCACGATCAGCCCCAGTGGTGGAGTGTTCATCGCCGACAGCGCGACACGGCCAACTGTTCACGGTGACGCCGTCGTCGTGAACGCCGCTGGGAAGCTCCAGGTGCGCGACGCCCAGACGGGGAACGTCCGTTGGACGAAGCCCGTCGGGGGCGGAGGAGGCTCCGCCACCCGGCCGATCGTCGGTGACGGCGTCGTCTTCGCGGCACCTGAGGCGAAGCAGGGCAAGACACAGGGCGATATGACCGCGTACTCGCTGGCCGACGGAACCGCTCTGTGGAGCAAGTCGCTGACCAACGCGGACCTCGCGAGAGTCGCTCAGCGGCCATTCGAGCAAGTGGCCTTCGCCCAGGGGCAGGTGTATGCACTGAGTGACGCCGGGCTCATCGCGTACGACGCCAGGACCGGCGAAGTCCGCGGCCAGGTCGACCGGGACGCGGCGAACTGCTGGAACGTAGGGCTCGTCGGACCGACCGGATATTGCGTGGACACCGCCCCCGAGCGGACCGGCCGGGAGATACTGCGGGCGCTGGACTCCGTCACGCTCGCCTCCAAGGCCAGTCTGCCTGTGCCGGTGGAAGGGCTCCGTCCGGACGTGATCACCCCGACGTCCCTAGTCACGTTCGACCGGGGTCTGAGGATCTACGACCCGCGTGATGGCAAGCCGCTCCGTACATACGAAGCGAAGTCCGCCCCCAAGGGCCTTGAGCAGAGCTGGTCCACCCCGCTGATCGCTGGCGACCAGGTCGTCTACGCGGACTTCAGCAAGCTGTACACCGTGCGCCTTGGCAAGGACGGCAAGCCGGAGGAACTGCGGACGACAGCGGTGCCGGGCGCACCCGGTCCGCGCGCCCGGGAAGAGGCGTTCGACCTGGACTGGGGCATCTTCATCGACAAGCAGGTCCGGGAGCCGCAGGTCCTGCCGATCGGCGGCATCACGCACGTCGTGTATGACAAGGGCGTCGTCTCCTCGGTCGAACTGCCCAAGTGACGTACTGAGAGGACGACTTCGGTGCTGAAGGCACTTCCCGACGGGCAGCCCCCGCGCCTGGTCGGCCCCTACCGGCTGCTCGCCGCGCTCGGCGCGGGCGGCATGGGCGAGGTTCACCTGGCCTGCCGGGCGGACGCGCCGACGGCCGACCCGTACCGGATGGTCGCGGTGAAGACCGTCCGCGCGGACCTGGAGCTGGACGAGGACTTCCGGACCCGGTTCCGGCGGGAGATCACCGCGGCGCGAGCGGTCGGCGGCCCCTACGCGGCGCGGCTCGTCGACGCGGACGCGGACGCGGCGGTGCCGTGGCTGGCGACCGAGTACGTCCCCGGGCCCTCGCTCGCCGAAGCGGTCTCGCGGGCGGGCGCGCTGCCGGTCGACGCCGTACGGGCGCTGGGCGCGGCGCTCGCCCGCGCGCTGGAGTCGGTGCACGCGGCGAAGGTGCTGCACCGGGACCTCAAGCCGGCGAACGTGCTGCTCGGCGCCACCGGCCCGAAGCTCATCGACTTCGGCATCGCGCAGGCCTTCGAGGCGACCGCGCTGACCTCGACCGGGCTGATCGTGGGCTCGCCGGGATTCATGTCGCCGGAGCACCTGGTCGGCAGCCGGGCCGTCGTACCCGCGTCGGACGTGTTCTGTCTGGGCGCGGTCCTGGCGTTCGCGGCGAGCGGGCGGGGCCCGTTCCACGACGAGGAGATGGCCTCGGTCGTCTTCCGGATCAGCCGGGC
>NZ_DATCVQ010000491.1:0-11078 GCF_036566765.1 Streptomyces sp. | reverse complement strand
GCAGGGCGTCGGCGCGGCGCTCGCCGCGGCGGCCGCCTTCGCGCTGCTCCTCCTGCTCTTTCCCGACGGGCCCGCCCGGCACAAGGCGCTCGGCGCGTTCGCCGCGATGGGGGGCCTGGGCGGGGTGCTCGGCACCGTCCTGGGCGGCGTCCTGACCGACGGCCTGGGCTGGCGCTCCACCTTCTGGCTCAACGTCCTCGTCGCGGCCGTCCTGGCGGCGCTGGCCCCGCGCGTCCTCGACGACGGCGAGTCCGCGCCCGCCAAGGTCGCGCCCCACTTCGACCTCGGCGGCGCGCTCACCGCCACCGGCGGCCTCGGCCTCCTCGCGTACGCGCTCGTCGGCGCCGGTGCGTACGGCTGGACCGGGGCCCGGACCCTCGTCGCGGGCGTCGCCGGGCTGCTCCTCCTCGCCGCCTTCGCCGTGCTCGAACGCCGGGCCGCCGATCCGCTCGTGCCGCCGGCCGTGCTCGCCCGGCCCGCGCTGCGACAGGCCAACCTGCTCGCCGGTCTCGCGCAGATGGCGCTGTTCCCCATGTTCTTCCTGGTCAGCCTCTACCTGCAGAGCGTGCTCGACTACCCGCCGCTGGGGGGCGGCCTGGGTCTGCTGCCGCTCTCGCTGGTCGTCGTGGCCGTCGCCCCGCGGACCGGCCGGATCATCGCCCAGCTGGGCCTGCCCCGCACCATGACGCTCGGGTTCGTGCTGCTCACCGCCGGGACCGCCTGGCTCGCCCTGGCGCTCACGCCCGACGGCTCGTTCTTCACCACCGTCCTCGCGCCCAGCCTCGTGCTGGGCGCCGCCCTGCCGTTGGTCATGGTCACCACCAATGTGACCGCCACGGCCGACGCCGCGCCCGAGGAGACCGGACTCGCGTCCGGACTCGTCAACACCAGCCAGCAGTTCGGCTCGGTGCTCGGGCTCGCCGTCCTGGTGGCCGTCTCCACCACCCGTACCGACGCCGCCGCGGGCGCGGCCGCCCAGACCACCGGGTTCCGCACCGCGCTGCTGGTCGGCGCCGCCTTCGCCGCGGTCGCCGCCCTGCTGTCGGCACGTCTGCGCCTGCCCGCGCCCCCGTCGGCGCCACCGCGCCGGGAGCGGGTGGGCGACGCGCGGTGACCGCCTGACCGGCGGACCGCATCCCCGTCCGACCATCGCCCGAGGGGGGCACTCCTTGACCCTGTACGACCTTGTCGCGCCCGGTCTCGAAACGCGCGGCGAACCGCGCTACCGGATCGCCGAGATACGCGCCGCCGACCCGCTCGCCGCGGACGGCCTGCTCGCCGCGGTTCCCGTGATGAACGAGACCGCCGACGTCGCCGCGCTCACCGTCGCCCTGCGCGCCCTGATGCCCGACGCCGACCGGGCCGCCGACTGGAGCGTCGTCGAGGCCCTGGCCGCCATGCGGGACATCGGCATCCTGCTCGGCTCGCTGAAACGGCACGGCGTACAGCCGGTCGCCGCCGTCCCGGAGGTGCTGCCCGTCCTCGAACTGCTCGCCCAGCGCACCGACATGGTGCCCCGCGACACCGTGCACCACTACACCACCTGGAACCCGCTCGGCGCGCGCCGCCGGACGTACACCGGCCATCCCATGGAGGCCGACCTCCAGGACGCGGTCCGGATGACCTTCCCCAGTCTCGTCGCCGCCCTGGAGACCTGCGGCCGGCTGGCCAGGCTCGAGCCGTACGACCCCGGCTTCTCGATCGCTCTCGACCGCACCGCCCAGTACGTCCAGTCCATGGTCGACTCGATCGACTTCACCCTCGCCCACGTCACCCCCGAGTACTTCGCGACGGTGCTGCGCCCGTACTTCGAGGACATCGACGTCGCCGGGCACGCCTACCTCGGGCCCGCCGCGGCCCAGGTCCCGCTCTGGCTGGTCGACCTGACGCTGTGGCAGTGCGACCGCTCGAACCCGGAGTACGACGGCTTCCTGCAGGACTCGGTGCAGTACAGCCTGCCGAGCTGGCGCGCCTTCCACGCCCGGCACGCCGGCGGCGTCTCCGCCGTCAGCAAACTGTCCGCCGCCTTCAGCTGGGAGTCCGGCCATCATGTGCCGCCGCAGCTCACCGCCTCCGCGCTGTCGCTGGCCCGGGTGCTGCGGATCCTCAAGACCTTCCGGGCCCGGCACATCGGCATCGCCCGCAAGGCGTACAGCGACGAGCTGCGCCAGTACGACCAGGGCAGCGGCGGCGCTCCGGTGGCGCTGCTCCGCTCGATCCTCGACCTGACCCGGGAGAACGAGACGCTGGTGCGGGCGCCGCGAGCGCCGCGGGCCCACCGCGGCCCGAGGGAGGACCGGTCATGACGCTGCACGACACGCTCCACGACCCGGACGAGGCCCCTGGCCGCGACGGGCTGCACATCGTCGTCGCGGGCGGCGGCGTCGCCGGACTCACCGCCGCGCTCGCCCTGCACGCCGCCGGATACGACCGGGTCACCGTCGTCGAGGCCGCCCGGCGCAGCCGGCCGGTCGGCGCCGGGCTGAACATCATGCCCAACGCGGTCCGCGAACTCGACGCGCTGGGGCTGCTCGACCGCCTGGAGGCGGGCGCCCTGCGCACCCGCGAGCTGCGCTACTACCACCGCTCCGGCGGGCTGATCTCCCGCGAGCCGCGCGGCCTGGGGGCCGGCTACCGCTGGCCGCAGCTGTCGGTCCACCGGGCCCGCCTCCAGCAGGTGCTCGCCGACGCGGTGCGCGAACGGCTCGGCACCGCCGCGGTCGTCGCCGGCGTCCGGGTCAGCGGGGTGGAGAGCGCGCCCGGCGGCCGGCCCCGCGTCCAACTGGAGCACCGCGACGGCGCGACCCGCGGCCGGGCCTCGCTCGAACCCGACGTCCTGATCGGCGCCGACGGGATCCGCTCCGCGGTCCGCGCCGCCCTCAACCCGGACGAGGGCGCGCCGCCCTGGAACGGGATGATCGTGTGGCGGGGCGTCTCACGGATGCCCGCCCGCTCCGTCGGCGGCTTCATGCTCATCGCCGGCGACGACCGGCAGAAGGCCGTCGTCTACCCGATGACCGCGCCGACCGGACCGGACCGCGAGGTCCTGGTGAACTGGGCCCTGGCCATGCCGGCGGACGCCGACCACGCCGGCATGCTGGGCGACTGGAACCGCCAGGTCCCCGTCGAAACGTTCCTGCGCCACTACGAGGGCTGGGAGTTCGACGGCGTCTGCGTCCCCGAGGTGCTGCGCGCGGCCGACGCCGCGTACGCCTACCCGATGGTCGACCGCGAACCGCTGGAGCGCTGGACCCACGGCCGCACCACCCTGATCGGCGACGCCGCCCACGCCATGTACCCGATCGGCTCCAACGGCGCGACCCAGTCCATCGTCGACGCCCGCGCCCTCGCCCACGCCATGGCCGTGCACCGCGACCCCGACACCGCACTCGCCGCGTACGAGGCCGCCCGCCGGCCCGCCATGACCGAGCTCCAGCGGGCCAACCGCCGGCTCGGCCCCGAGGTCGTCATCAACCTCGCGCACGAGCGCGCCCCGCACGGCTTCACCGACGTCCACGACGTGATCCCGGCGGCCGAACTGGCCGCCGTCGCCGCCCGGTACGCCGCCACGGGCGCCTTCGACCCGGACACCGTCAACCAGGGATCCCCCTACGCCGTCCACCCGCTCGGCGCGTCCTCCTGACGCCTCGCCCCCCTCTGTGCCACGGCGCGCGACCCCCGCGCGCCGTGGTCCGGGCGGGCCGGGTGTCCTACCTTCGGGTGCGGAACAACGGTCGCACAGCGTGGTGCGTCCGCTCCGATACGTACCTCCCCTGCGAAGGTGGAACGCGTGAAGGCAATTCGTCGATTCACCGTGCGTCCCGTCCTCCCCGACACCCTTCGACCCCTCAGCGACCTGGCGCGCAACCTGCGCTGGTCCTGGCACCAACCCACCCGCGAGCTGTTCCGCTCCGTCGACCCCGACGGCTGGCGGGCGGCCGAGGGCGACCCCGTCCGGCTGCTCGGCGCCGTCACCGCCGCGCGGCTGACCGAACTCGCCGCCGACGAGGACTTCCTCGCCGCCCTGCGCGCCGCCGCCGACGACCTCGACGGCTACCTGCGCCGACCCCGCTGGTACCAGGAGCAGAACAGCGAGCGGCTGCCCGCCGCCGTCGCCTACTTCTCGCCCGAGTTCGGCGTCACCGCCGCCCTGCCCCAGTACTCCGGCGGCCTCGGCATCCTCGCCGGGGACCACCTCAAGGCCGCCAGCGACCTCGGCGTCCCACTGACCGGCGTCGGCCTGCTCTACCGGCACGGCTACTTCCGCCAGTCGCTCTCGCGGGACGGCTGGCAGCAGGAGCACTACCCCGTCCTCGACCCCGGCGAGCTGCCGGTCACCCTGCTCCGCGAGCACGACGGCAGCCCCGCCCGGGTCACCCTCTCGCTGCCCGGCGGCCGCCGGCTGCACGCCCACATCTGGGTGGCCCAGGTCGGCCGCGTCCCGCTGCTGATGCTCGACTCCGACGTGGAGGAGAACGGGCCCGGCGAACGCGAGGTCACCGACCGGCTGTACGGCGGCGGCAGCGAGCACCGGCTGCTCCAGGAGATGCTGCTCGGCATCGGCGGCGTGCGGGCCGTGCGGGCGTACGTCCGGCTCACCGGCGGTCCCGAGCCCGAGGTCTTCCACACCAACGAGGGCCACGCCGGCTTCCTCGGCCTGGAGCGCATCCGCGAACTGATCGGCGCGGGCCTGGACTTCGACGCCGCCCTGGAGTCGGTACGGGCCGGGACGGTGTTCACCACCCACACCCCGGTGCCCGCCGGCATCGACCGCTTCGACCGCGAGCTCGTCGCCCGGCACTTCGCCGACGACGGAGAGCTGCCCGGGGTCGACGTGGCCCGGGTGCTCGCGCTCGGCCGGGAGACCTACCCGGGCGGCGACCCGGGGGTCTTCAACATGGCCGTGATGGGGCTGCGGCTCGCCCAGCGCGCCAACGGCGTCTCCACCCTGCACGGCGCCGTCAGCCGGGAGATGTTCGCCGGGCTGTGGCCCGGCTTCGACGCCCAGGAAGTGCCGATCACCTCGATCACCAACGGCGTCCACGCCCCGACCTGGGTCGCCCCCGAGCTGGCCGAACTGTGCGGCCGGGCCGCCGACGTGCCCGACGGCGAGCTGTGGCGCCTGCGGCGCGACCTGCGCGAGCAGCTGGTGACGGAGGTACGGGAGCGGCTGCGCGCCTCCTGGCGGCAGCGCGGGGCCGGCGCGGCCGAACTCGGCTGGGTCGACTCGGTGCTCGACCCGGACGTCCTCACCATCGGCTTCGCCCGCAGGGTCCCCTCGTACAAGCGGCTCACGCTGATGCTGCGCGACAAGGAGCGGCTGGCGAGGCTGCTGCTCCACCCGGAACGGCCGGTGCAGATCGTCGTCGCGGGCAAGGCCCACCCGGCGGACGACGGCGGCAAGCGGCTCGTCCAGGAGCTGGTGCGGTTCGCCGACGACCCGCGGGTGCGGCACCGGATCGTGTTCCTGCCGGACTACGGCATGGGCATGGCCCGGCGGCTCTACCCCGGCTGCGACGTCTGGCTCAACAACCCACTGCGGCCCCTGGAGGCGTGCGGCACCAGCGGGATGAAGGCCGCGCTCAACGGCGGGCTCAACCTGTCGGTGCTCGACGGCTGGTGGGACGAGTGGTTCGAGCCCGACTTCGGCTGGGCGATCCCGACCGCGGACGGCGCGGCGGCGCTCGACGAGGAGCGGCGCGACGACCTGGAGGCGCACGCGCTGTACGAGCTGATCGAGAAGCGGGTCGCGCCGCGGTTCTACGACCGCGGGACGGACGGCGTCCCGGGCCGCTGGACCGAGATGGTCCGCCGCACCCTCACCGACCTCGGCCCGAAGGTGCTCGCCGACCGGATGGTGCGCGAGTACGTGGAGCGGCTGTACGCCCCCGCCGCCTGCGCCCACCGGGCGCTCGGGCCCGGGGCCGCCGGGGAGCTGGCCGCGTGGAAGGCCGGCGTGACGGCGGCCTGGCCGCGGGTCGCGGTCGACCACGTGGAGATCGGCGAGGACCTCGGGGAGGCGGAACTCGGCGCGACGCTCCTGGTCCGGGTGCGGGTCGCCCTCGGGGCGCTGCGGCCGGACGACGTGGAGGTCCAGGCGGTGGCCGGCCGGGTCGACCCGGACGACGCGATCACCGGGGCCCGGGTCAGCGTCCTGAAGCCCACCGGCACCCCGGACCTGGAGGGCCGCCGGCTCTACGAGGGCCCCCTGGTCCTCGACCGCACCGGCCCCTTCGGCTGCACGGTCCGCGTGCTGCCGTCCCACCCGCTCCTGCCGTCCGCGACGGACCTGGGTCTGACCGCCCTCCCGACGGAGGCCACGGGCGAGGGCGCGGGAGTGCTGCTGCGGTAGGCCCGTCCAGCCCGGGCCACGCGCACGGCGGCCCGGAGGGAAGTCCCTCCGGGCCGCCGTTTCGCCTCAGGGCGCCGCCTCCCGGTTCACGGGGAGCGGCGCCGCCTCCCGGTTTACGGGAAGGTCAGCTTGAAGCTGTTGATGTAGCCGGTGTCGAGCGCGGCCTTGTCCTGGACCCGCAGCTTCCACGCGCCGTTCGCGACCTCGGTGGAGGCGTTGACGGTGTACGTGGCCTGGACGTTGTCCGCCGAGTCGCCGGAGGAGAACGGCTTGAGGTTGTAGACCGAGCCGTCCGGGGCCACCAGGTCGACGACCAGGTCACCGCGCCAGGTGTGGATGATGTCCACGCCCACCGCCAGGTTGCTGGGCGCGTTGCCGGTCACGCCGGTGACGTTGACCGTCGAGGTCACCGCGGCGCCGTTGTCCGGGATGGAGACGTCCGCGGCGTTCTCGAAGACCTTGCCCGTGGGCGGCTGGCCGCCGGGGCGCGGGCCGACGTTGATGCCGGCCCAGGCGTTCTCGACCGCCAGCACCTCGGGGCTGCCGGCGCCGTACAGCTCGGTGGCCGCCGCGACGGTGCCCGTGCGGGCCCCGGCGTAGTTGGTGTTGGAGCTGAACTTCGTGGTGAGCGCCTTGAACCAGATCAGCGAGGCCTTGTCCCGGCCGATGCCGGTGACGGGCAGCCCGTCGGAGGTCGGCGAGTCGTAGTTCACGCCGTTGATCGTCTTGGCTCCGCTGCCCTCGGAGAGCAGGTAGTACCAGTGGTTCGCCGGGCCCGAGGAGTAGTGGACGTCGATGTTGCCGATGCCCGAGTACCAGGCGTCCTTGGACGAGCCGTCCTTGCTCGGCTTGTCCATGTAGCGCAGCGGCGTGCCGTTGCCCCGGATGTCGATCTTCTCGCCGACCAGGTAGTCGCCCTTGTCCGACGCGTTGTTGGCGTAGAACTCGACGGCCGCCGCGAAGATGTCGGAGGTCGCCTCGTTCAGGCCGCCGGACTCGCCGCTGTAGACCAGGCCGGCGGTGTTGGCGGTGACGCCGTGCGTCATCTCGTGCGCGGCGACGTCGATCGACGTCAGCGGCTTGGTGTTGTTCGAGCCGTCGCCGTACGTCATGCAGAAGCAGCTGTCCTGCCAGAAGGCGTTGACGTACGCGTTGCCGTAGTGGACCCGGGAGTACGCGCCGACGCCGTCACCGCGGATGCCGGTGCGGCCCTGCACGTTCTTGTAGTAGTCCCAGGTGAGCGCCGCGCCGTAGTGCGCGTCCGCGCCGGCGGTCTCCAGGTTCTGCGGGGTGCCGTCGCCCCAGACGTCGTCGGAGCCGGAGAACAGCGTTCCGGTGCCGGACGTGCCGCGGTTGAGGTTGTTCGTCTTGTGGTTGCCGCGGGTGGTGTCGGTCAGCGTGTACGAGGGCGCGGTGCCCAGCGTCACCTGGCCGCTGTACTGCGTGTTGCCGGTGCCGGTGTGCACGGCCTGCCACTCGTGCAGCTTCGCGCCGGTGGTGGCGTCGGTGACGACGTGCAGCTCGTTCGGCGTGCCGTCGTGCTGGAGGCCGCCGACGACGGTCTCGTACGCGAGGACCGGCGAACCCTGCGCCATCCACACGACCTTGCGCGGGGCGCGCTCGGCGGCGGACTTCGACGAGCCCTCGGCCTTGGCCGCGCTCAGCGCCTGCTTCTCGGCCGCCGCCGGGGCGACGTCCGCGCTCATGTCGACGTTCTTGAGCTGGGCGCGGGAGGCCTTGGTGACGGACTCGGTGGCCCCGGCCTTGGACTCGGCGACGATCAGGTCGCCGCCCAGGACGGGCAGTCCGGCGTAGGTGCGCTCGTAGCGCGTGTGGGTGGTGCCGTCGCGGTCCTTGACGACGTCGCGGACGACCAGCTTCTCCTGGGCGCCGAGGCCGAGGGCCTTGGCGGTGTTCGCCTTGTCGGCGTCGGCCGCCTTGATCAGCGCGGTGCGCTGGGCGGGGGAGAGGGCGGCGGGCAGGGCGCCGGGGTCGGCCTGGCCGGCCGCCTGCGCCGTGGGCGCCGCGGCGAGGCCGGCGCTGTCGGCGGTGGCGGAACCGGTCTGCATTCCGGCGGCGATCATCGCGGCGGCCGCGATCAGAGCGCCCGTCGCGGTGGCGCGACGGCGGGGCGTGGATCTCACGCGAACTCCTTTTGCGAGGGGGGTACCGGCCGGCTGGGTGGGCCGACAGGGCGGTGCAAACAGAGCTGTGGTGCGCGAACTGTGGTGCGAAGAGCCGGGGGAGAGAGTGACAGTCGTGACCGGTACCTGTCATGAGTGCGGCGAGAAGTTGGCCGGAAATCGTCCGGAGCCCGAAGACCCGTGTTCGTTAAGCGGACGTTTCGTCGATCAGCGCCGCGATGCCGTCCAGAGTTCGCCGGAGCCCGAATTCGAAGAGGGAGTCCAGGCTGAGGTCGAATCCCTCGCCCGCCGTCACGGCATGCAGCATCGGCAGATCGCCCGGACCCGCGATCGCGTCGAAGCGTGACTCGTTCTGCGTCATCCACTCGTCGTCGGAGATGCCGCTGTCCTGTTTCGCCTGCTCCTCCAGGTCCGACGCCATGGCGATGCCCTGGACGAAGCTGAAGATCAGCAGATGCACGTGGATCTTGTCGCCCGGGCCGAGCCGGGTGCCCTGAAGCGCCCTCAGCACCCACTCCGTGTACGCCATCGCGTTCGGCGAGGCGATCGGCCGGGTGAACGAGGCCATCGCCTGGGCCAGCCAGCGGTGCCGCGTGTACACGTCCCGCAGCCAGCGTGCGCCCCGGTCCAGGCCGGTCCGCCAGTCGGGCGGCGCCGGCCCGAGCGGCACCTCGCCGCAGGCCGCGTCGGTCATCAGCCGGACCAGCTCGCCCTTGCCCGGGACATGCCGGTACAGCGTCATCGTCGACGTCGACAGGACGGTCGCGACCCGGCGCATCGTCAGCCCCGGCAGCCCCTCCGCGACCGCGATGTCCAGCGCCGCCCGGACGATCCGCTCCCGGCTCAGCGCGGTCGCGCCCGGTCCGGACGCCTGCCCGGACGGGCGGGCGACCACCGTGCCGACGCCCGGCTCCGGCCGGACCAGGCCCTCCTGACGCAGCGTCGCCAGCGCCTTCGTGGCGGTCGCCATCGCCACCCCCCACTCGCGGGTGATCGCCCGCGTGGACGGCACCCGGTCGCCGGGCCGCAGCTCCCCGGACACGATCCGGGCGCGGATCGCCGCGGCGATGACGAGGTAGGGCGGTCGGTCGGTCACGGCGGCGAGTGTACTAGTGCACCGAATACGCCGTACAGGCCGCTGACCAGCTACTTATGACGGCCCGGCAGAGGTGCACTAGGGCGAGCGGAGACACGTGCACCGGACCGGTGCTTCGCTCCCGCCATGACCTCTTCCGACGCACTCGCCGGACGCCGCGCCTGGACCGCGCTCGCCGTCCTGATGCTGCCGCTGCTCCTCGTCTCGATGGACGTGTCCATCCTCTACTTCGCCATCCCGGCCATCAGCGCGGACCTGCGCCCCGGCGCCACCGCCCAGCTGTGGATCCTCGACATGTACGGCTTCGTCCTCGCCGGACTCCTCATCACCATGGGCGCGCTCGGCGACCGCGTCGGCCGCCGCCGGCTGCTCCTCTTCGGCGCGGCGCTCTTCGGCGCGGCCTCGCTGGCCGCCGCGTACGCCCACAGCCCCGGCACGCTCATCGCGGCCCGCGCCCTGCTCGGCGTCGCCGGCGCCTGCCTGATGCCGTCGACGCTGGCGCTGATCCGCGTGCTCTTCCACGACCCCGCGCAGCGGGCCAAGGCGGTCGCCGTCTGGACGGCCGTCATGGCCAGCGGCATCTCGCTCGGACCGGTCCTCAGCGGCGCGCTCCTTGAGCACTACTGGTGGGGCTCGGTCTTCCTGGTCAACCTGCCCGCCATGGCCCTGCTGCTGCTCCTCGGGCCGTTCCTGCTGCCGGAGTCCAAGGTGCCCGTGCGCGGCCCCTTCGACCTGATCAGCGCCCTGCTCTCGCTCGCCGCGCTGCTGCCCGTCGTGCACGGCGTCAAGGAGCTCGCCCAGGACGGCCGGTCCTGGCCGCCGGTGCTCGGCATCGCCGCCGGACTGGCGATCGGCGCGCTGTTCGTCCGCCGCCAGGCCCGCCTGGCGCACCCCATGGTCGACCTGGCTCTGGTCCGGCAGCGTGCGTACGGCGGCGCGGTCCTGGTGAACCTGATGGCCATGGCCGCCACCGTCGGCTTCGCCGTCTTCTTCACCCAGTACGTGCAGTCCGTGCTCGGCAAGAGCCCCTTCGAGTCCGCGCTGTGGAGCCTGGTGCCGTCCGCCGGCGTGATGGCCGCCGCGCCCCTCGGCCAGGTCCTCGCCCAGCGCGTCGACCGGGCGTATGTGATGGCCGGCGGCTGCGGGCTGTCCGCCGTCGGCTTCGGCTGGCTCGCCCTCACCGACACCGCGACGCCCTTCTGGGCCGTGCTCACCGCCGGCGCCGTGTACGCGGGCGGCCTGGTCACCGCGATGACCCTGGCCAACGAGCTCGCCCTCGGCGCGGCCCCGCCGGAGCGCGCCGGCTCGGCGGCGGCCGTGCTCGAATCCGGCCAGGAGCTGGGCGGCGCGCTCGGCATGGCGCTCCTCGGCTCCCTCGGCACCGCCGTCTACAACTCCGCCATGCCCGCCGACGCCTCCGAGCCGGCCCGCGAGACCCTCGGCGGCGCAGTGGCCACGGCCGCGCGGCTCCCGGGGGACGCGGCGG
>NZ_DATCVQ010000490.1:0-13738 GCF_036566765.1 Streptomyces sp. | reverse complement strand
CGCCGATCGCGGTGAACGCCTGCGCGAGCAGCAGCGCCACCAGTCCCCCGCCGACGCCGACGAGGCTGCCGCGCCACACCCGCCCGGTCCACTCCTCGCCCGCGGCCCGGCCGCGCGCGGCGACCGTGCGGGCGGACTGGGCGAGTTCGTCGGAGACCCACTGCCGGGACGCGACGGCCGAGTGGGCGAGCGCGGCGGGCACGCCGTGCCCGGCGGCGAGCTCGTCCCGGCGGACGAGGAAGGCGGCGACGGCGCGCCGGTGTGCCTCCCGCCCGCCGTGCGCGCACGCCGTCCGGTCCGCGCACTGCTCCGCCTCCTGCACCGCCACGGCGCACTCTCCCTGATCGTCAACTACCGCATGAGTACAGGGAATTGTCCCGCACGGAGGAAGTACTTCCGGTGCTCCGCGCGCCCCGCCGGAGAGTGATTGCCACGTGATCGGATTGACGGAGAAGCCGCTCATGTCCGACTTCGCTACGACAGCAGTTCGGGCTCCGCACGGCTGATCCTGCGCCACAGCGGCTGGTAGCTGAACCACGCCACCAGATCTCCGCCGATCTGCGCCCGGGACGCGAGCGCGTCCTTGTGCCCGATCAGGACGGGCTTGCCCGCGGCCCGCGCGGCGAGCTGGATCCGGCAGGCGCGCTCCATCGCGATGAACCACCAGGCCGCCGCGTCGACCGAGTCCCCGACCGTGAGCAGCCCGTGGTTGCGCAGCACGATCGCCTTGTACGGGCCGAGGGCCGCGGCGATCGCCGGCCCCTCGTCCTCGTCGATCGCCGCTCCGGTGAACCCGTCGAAGAGCGCGTGGTCGCGGTAGAACGCGCAGGACTCCTGGGTGATCGGCTCGATCAGCTCGCCGAGCGCGGACAGCGCCCGGCCGTGGATCGTGTGCGTGTGGGCGACGGCGACGACCTCGGGCCGGGCGCGGTGCACGGCGGCGTGCACGGCGAAGGCGGCCTGGTTGACGCGGTGCGCGCCGTGTCGGACCCGGCCGTCCCCGTCGACGAGGAGCAGATCGCTCGCCCTGATGCCGTCGAACGGCTCCCCGAAGGGGTTCACCCAGTAGCAGTCGTCGTACTCGGGGTCCCGGGCGGTGACATGACCGGAGACGCCGTCCTCGTACCCGAACCGGCCGAAGAGCCGGAGCGCGCCCGCGAGCCGCTGCTTGCGGTACGTCCGCTCCTCCTCGGCGGTCGCGTGGACGGGGGGCGTCGCGAAGTGGAGCCGATCCGCGGGTATGGGGGCCGGTGTCTCGCTCATGGGCGGGAAGGTAACGCCGGGCGGTGGAACTGACCAGAGAGATCGCAGCCCGAAAGCGACGGAGCCGCCGCCCCGATGAGGGGACGGCGGCTCCGGCACTGGCGCTACGTGGGAATCACTCCCACTCGATCGTGCCCGGCGGCTTGCTGGTGACGTCGAGGACGACGCGGTTGACGTCCTCGACCTCGTTGGTGATGCGGGTCGAGATCTTGGCGAGCACCTCGTACGGCAGACGCGACCAGTCGGCTGTCATCGCGTCCTCGGACGAGACGGGGCGCAGCACGATCGGGTGGCCGTAGGTGCGGCCGTCGCCCTGGACGCCGACGGAGCGGACGTCGGCGAGCAGCACGACCGGGCACTGCCAGATCTCGCGGTCGAGACCGGCGGCGGTCAGCTCCTCGCGGGCGATGGCGTCGGCCTCGCGCAGCAGGTCCAGGCGGTCCTTGGTGACCTCGCCGACGATGCGGATGCCGAGGCCGGGGCCGGGGAACGGCTGGCGCTGAACGATCTCGTCCGGCAGGCCGAGCTCCTGGCCGACCATGCGGACCTCGTCCTTGAAGAGCTGGCGCAGGGGCTCGACGAGCTCGAACTCCAGGTCCTCGGGGAGACCGCCCACGTTGTGGTGGGACTTGATGTTGGCGGTGCCGGTGCCGCCGCCGGACTCGACGATGTCCGGGTAGAGGGTGCCCTGGACGAGGAACGCGACCTCGGGGCCCTCCTCCTGGAGGATCTCCAGCTGCGCCTGCTCGAAGACGCGGATGAACTCACGGCCGATGATCTTGCGCTTGGTCTCCGGGTCGGAGACGCCGGCGAGGGCGGTGAGGAAGCGCTCCTGCGCGTCGACGACCTTCAGGTTGACGCCGGTGGAGGCGACGAAGTCCTTCTCGACCTGCTCGGTCTCGCCCTTGCGCATCAGACCGTGGTCGACGTAGACGCAGGTCAGCTGCGAGCCGATGGCCTTCTGCACCAGCGCGGCGGCCACGGCGGAGTCGACGCCGCCGGACAGACCGCAGATGGCACGCTTGCCGCCGACCTGGGCGCGGATCGCCGCGACCTGCTCGTCGATGACGTTGCCGGTGGTCCAGTTGGGCTCGATGCCGGCGCCGCGGTAGAGGAAGTGCTCCAGGATCTGCTGGCCGTGCGTGGAGTGCAGCACCTCGGGGTGGTACTGGACGCCGTACAGCTTCTTCTCGTCGTTCTCGAAGGCGGCGACCGGCACGACGTCGGTGGACGCGGTGACGGAGAAGCCCTCGGGGGCGGCGGAGCAGGCGTCGCCGTGCGACATCCACACGGACTGCTCGACCGGGGTGCCCTCGAAGAGCGTCGAACCGGCCTTGGAGACGTGCAGCGGGGTGCGGCCGTACTCGCGGGCGCCGGTGTTGTCGACGGTGCCGCCGAGGGTCGTCGCCATCAGCTGGAAGCCGTAGCACATGCCGAAGACCGGGACCCCGGCCTCGAAGATCGCGCGGTCGAGCCGCGGGGCGCCCTCCGCGTACACGGACGAGGGGCCGCCGGAGAGGATGATCGCCTTGGGGTTCTTGGCCAGCATCTCGGCCACCGGCATGGTGGACGGGACGATCTCGCTGTAGACCCGCGCCTCACGGACGCGTCGGGCGATGAGCTGGGCGTACTGGGCGCCGAAGTCGACAACGAGGACTACGTCCGGGTTGGAGACGTCGGGCGCGGCAGCGGGAGTCGCTGATGACACTACGGCGGCCTTCCGGCGGTAGGAGAGGGTTCCCCGAGAGAGGGGCTATTTGTCGATTCTACCGGCGCGCCGGTGTCACTTTTCGTCTCACCATCCGAACCCGGGTTGGCCGGGGGCCGCGCATGGGGGACATACTGTCCCCTATGCGCAAGCTCACGATCTTCTCCTTTACCTATGGCAACCGGCCCACCGGCTGCCATGGTCGTGCTGCTTGAGCAACTGACAAGCGACTTCCCAGGCGCCCCGGGCCGACAAGGCCCGGGGCGTTCTGCTTGCCTCCGGGCGAAGTCGCCCGGGGCTCCTGGACCCGACACCCCGAGGAGCCCCCTGTGACCACCACCTCGACCGAGAAGACCGGCGCCCGTAACGACGAGGCGGCGGCGCTGATCGGCGACGCCCGGGAGCGCATCGACGCGCTCGACGACCGGATCATCGGACTGATCCAGGAACGGATGGCCGTCTCGGCCGTGATCCAGGAGGCCCGGATCTCGTCGGGCGGCCGCCGGGTGAACCTGGCCCGCGAGATGGAGGTCCTGGGCCACTTCCGGGACGCGCTGGGCAAGCCGGGCACGGCGCTGGCCATGACGATGCTGGAGCTGTGCCGGGGCCGTATCTGACGGATCGCCCCGCTCCCGCACTCCCCCGAGAACGGGCGTACGGTTCCGCTCTCACCCGTACGGCGCGTGACCGGCCGCGCGGCCGCTTCGTTGGTCCCGTTGTCCGTGCCAGCCAGGGGCGGGCCCGCATGACCCACGCGTGGCTTCGCCGGGGCGTGTGGCGTACCTCAGGTGCGTCATGGGACCACGCCCCGGCGCTCGTGACCGGACGGCAGGGGACAGCAGCCCGGTCACCCAGAAAGGACGGTCGGCCCCGGGGACGCCCGGGGCCGACCGCATCCGCCCGAGTCCCCGAGCGCCGCTTCCCCGGCGCTGCCCTTGAGGCCCCGCCCCGCGACCGGCCGTCGCGACGCGGGGCCTTCGCGCGCGAGAAGTGACGCGTGTCACATAAAGATTCCGTGAGTCGGGGTACAACCAATCCCGCTGGTCACAGGTCATGCATGCGGAACCAACGGTCCCGCCTGCATCCGCCATACAGGCAGACCCCCTGACTCCGTGCCGTGACCACACGGCACGCCCGGAATGCTCCGAGGACTTTTGATGAAGCTTCGCCGCGCCATGGCCGTCGCCGCCGCGACGGCCGTCATCGCGCCCGCCGCCCTTCTGGCGGCGCCGGCCGCGTACGCGACCACCGGCGGCACCAGCACCACCACGTCCGAGACGCCTGCCGAGACGTCCGACGAAACGTCCACGACCGGCGAGAACACCGGCTCCACGCCGGACGCCGCGACGGACGAGAAGTCCCCCGAGACCACCACGCCCGAGGCCGGCACGGACGCGAACGCGGACAAGCCCGCCGACGCCGAGGCCGGCAAGAACGGCGAGAAGCCGGGCACCGCTCCGGAGCCCGACAAGAAGGACGAGAAGCCCGGCGAGGGCACCGGCGAGGGCGAGGAGGACGAGGAGTTCCCCGAGCCGCCGGTGTGCAAGGAGGGCGACCTGGAGCTGAACGTCGAGGGGCTGCCCGGCAAGATCGCCGCGGGCAGCGGCTGGCACACCTTCACGCTGAACGTCTACAACGGCTCCGAGAAGAGCATCCGCGACGTGCACTTCTTCGCGGGCGCCGCGCTCGACGACATGGGCGAGAAGCTCTTCAAGACCAAGCAGGTCGAGCTCCAGGTCAAGAACGACGACGGCTGGGAGACCCTCGACATGGACGGCGACGCCGTCGGCTATGTCGGCCAGTCCGACGAGATCGAGGCCGACTACGAGGTCGACATCCCGATGCGCCTCAACGTCAAGGCGAACGCCCCCGCGGGCGCCGCGTTCACGCTGGGCGCGGGCGTCTACGTCGGTGAGCAGGACTGCGTCGGCGGCGACGAGATCGCGTACAAGTTCCAGATCGTCAAGGCCGGTACGGACACCGACGGCACCAAGCCGCAGGAAGGCGGCAAGGTCCCGGTCCCGGACACCAAGCCGGCGAACGACACCTCGACCCAGCTCACCGGGAGCCTGGCCGAGACCGGTTCGAACGACATGCTGCCCGTCATCGGCATCGCCGGCGGTTTCGCCGTCGTCGCCGGCGCCGGGGTCGTCTTCGCGCTGCGGCGCCGGAGCGGCGGCGCCGCAGCGTAACGGCTGCCGCCCGTAAGACCAGAAAGGCGCTGCGCTCGGAGGGGGGCGCAGCGCCTTTCTTGCGTTGTCGGACCGCTCTGCCGTGATCAGGACTTCTTCGGCGGGACCGTCGGCATGCCCAGGAACGGCAGCTTCAGCGCGCCGAAGGCGTCCGCGGGGACCGCGGGGGACTTCGGCTCGACCGCGGCCAGGCGGATGTACGCCTCGTGCTGCGCCGGACGCGGGTCGTCCTCGCCCTTGTTCGGCCAGAAGGACATCGCCCGCTCCGCCTGCGCCGTGATCGTCAGCGACGGGTTGACGCCCAGGTTCGCCGAGACCGCCGCGCCGTCCACGACCGAGATGCCGGGGTGGCCGTACAGCCGGTGGTAGGGGTCGATGACGCCGGACTGCGCGTCCGCGCCGATCGGGCAGCCGCCGAGGAAGTGCGCGGTCAGCGGGGTGCCCATCAGCTCGCCGACGTTGGAGCCGGCGAAGCCGTTGATCTCCTCGGCGAGCAAGCTTGCGGCCTGGGTCGCCGCCTCGATCTGCGTCGGGTTCGGCGCACCATGGCCCTGGCGGGCGGTGAGCAAACCCTTCCCGACGCCGCCCGGCTTGCGGTAGGTGGTCAGCGAGTTGTCCAGGGACTGCATGACCAGGCCGATGATGGTCCGCTCCGACCAGCGCCTGTTGGACATCGCGCGCACCGCGAGCGTCGGGTGCTTGACCATCTCGAGCAGCCACCTGCGGACCCGGTGCGCCCCGTACGGCACCTGGAGGATCGTCAGCGCGCCCATCGAGTTGGAGCCCTTGCCGTACCGGACCGGCTCGATGTGGGTGTTCTCGTCGGGGTGGATCGAGGAGGTGATGGCGACGCCGCGGGTGAAGTCGGCCTTCTCGTGGCCGTGCTTCCTGCGGTAGCGGCGGTCGGTGGTCTGCGAGCCGACCAGGCCCTCGGAGTTGGTACGGGTCAGCTCGCCGAGCCGGCCGGAGATCCGGGGCAGCAGGCCGGTGTCCTTCATGCGGTGCAGCAGCGTCTGGGTGCCGTACGTGCCTGCGGCGATCACGACCTTGCGGGCCGTGAACGTACGGCCCTTCCCCTTCTTCCGGTCGTCGGTGGGGAGGGTCTTGACCGCGTAGCCGCCCCGGGAGTCCTCGGTGACCGCGACGACCGAGGTCATCGGGTGGACGACCGCGCCCGCCTTCTCCGCGAGGTAGAGGTAGTTCTCGTTCAGGGTGTTCTTCGCGCCGTGCCGGCAGCCGGTCATGCACTCGCCGCACTCGGTGCACGCCTTGCGCGAGGGCCCCGCCCCGCCGAAGAACGGGTCGGCCACCTCGCCGCCCGGCTTCGCCTTCCCCGTACCGTCGCCGTCCTCCCCGTCCCCGAAGAACACGCCCACCGGCGCCATGTGGAAGGTATCGCCGATGCCCATGGCCTGCGCGGTCGCCTTCAGATGGACGTCCGACGGGGTCATCGTCGGGTTGAGCCGGACGCCCAGCATGCGCTTGGCCTGGTCGTAGTACGGGCTCAACTCCTCGCGCCAGTCGGTGATGTCCTTCCACTGCGGGTCGTCGAAGAACGGCGCGAGGGGCTCGTACAGGGTGTTGGCGTAGTTCAGCGAGCCGCCGCCGACGCCCGCGCCGGCCAGCACCATGACGTTGCCGAGCAGGTGGATGCGCTGGATGCCGTACAGGCCGAGCGTGGGCGCCCAGAGGAAGTTCTTCAGGTCCCAGGAGTTCTTGGGCAGTTCGGCCCGGGCGAACCGGCGGCCCGCCTCCAGCACGCCGACCCGGTAGCCCTTCTCGGTGAGCCGCAGGGCGGTGACCGAGCCGCCGAAGCCGGAGCCGACGACGAGGACGTCGTAGTCGTACGCGTCGTCGGCGGAGGCGCCGACGGAGGCGTCGTCCTGATTTCGGGAAGCGGGTACCGCGGTCATGGCTCTCCTCGTGCGAAAAGGTGCGGAAAGGGACGGAGCGGCCGGCCCGTCAGCGCAGGCGCAGGGCCTTCATCGCCTTCAGGGACACGCTCATGAACGCGGCGTACTTCTCGTCGTCCATGCCGAAGGACGGCGCGAGCGGCATCAGTCGCTGCTGGGCGACGGTCTGCGCCTCGGTGTACTTGAGGATGCCCTCCGAGCCGTGCCGCCGGCCGAGGCCGGAGTCCTTCATGCCGCCCATCGGGGACTGGACGCTGCCGTAGGCCGGGGCGTACCCCTCGTTGATGTTGACCGTGCCGGTGCGCAGCCGGGCCGCGACGGCGTGGCCGCGCCGGGAGTCCCTGGTCCAGACGGAGGAGTTCAGGCCGTACGGGGTGGCGTTGGCGAGCTCGACGACCTCGTCCTCGTCCTTGAACCGGTAGATCGAGACGACCGGGCCGAAGGTCTCCTCGCCGCAGACGGCCATCGGCGACTCGACGCCGTCGAGGATGGTCGGCTCGAAGAACAGCGGGCCGATGTCGGGCCGGGCGACGCCGCCCGCGACCAGCGTGGCGCCCTTCGCGACGGCCTCCTCGACGTGCCGGGAGACGGTCTCCAGCTGCCGCTCGCCGACGAGCGAGCCCATGTCGGCCCCGTACGCGAGCGAGTTGCCGAGCCGCATCGCCTTGGTGCGCGCGGCGAAGCGGGCGACGAAGTCGTCGGCGATCGACTCGTGCACGTACAGCCGCTCGATGGAGATGCACAGCTGTCCGGCGGAGGAGAAGCAGGCGCGGACGGCGCCGGCGGCGGCCTTCTCCACGTCGGCGTCCTTGAGGACCAGCATGGCGTTCTTGCCGCCGAGCTCCAGGGAGACGCCTACGAGGCGGGCCGCGGCGCCCTGGGCGACCTCGCGGCCGGTGCGGGTGGAGCCGGTGAAGGAGACGTAGTCGGCGTGCTCGACGACGGCGGGGCCGACGACCGGGCCCTCGCCGAGGACGACCTGGAACACGGCCGCCGGGAGCCCGGCCTCGATCAGCAGGTCGCGGGCCCACAGGGCGGTGAGCGCGGTCTCGGTGTCCGGCTTCATGACGACGGCGTTGCCGGATACGAAGGCGGGCAGCGCGTCGCCGACGGACAGCTCCAGCGGGTAGTTCCAGGGCGCGATCTGGCCGACGACCCCGCGCGGCTGGCGGAGCTCGGTGACCTTGGTGAGGGTCGGGACGACGCCGGTGTGCCGCTTGGGCTTCAGGTACGCGCCGGCCCGGCGGCCGTAGTGCCGGGCGGCTACGGCGACCGCCTGGATCTCCTCGTGGGCGTGCAGCCGGGCCTTGCCGGTCTCCAGCTGGATCAGGTCGAGGACCTCGGCCTGGCGCTCCAGGACCAGGTCGTGGAAGCGGAGCAGCACCGCGGCGCGGGCCCGGACCGGCGTGGCCGCCCAGGCGCCCTGGGCGGCGCGGGCGCGGGCGAAGGCCTCGGCGACGTCCTCGGGGGTGGACTCGGGCAGGTCCGCCAGCTTTTCCCCGGTGAACGGGGTGTGGTTGACGGTGCGGCCGGACCCGACGACGCCCTTGGTGAGCCGGGCCACCAGGTCCGGCGTCACGACGTCGGCGGCGGTGCGCGCGCCGGCCGGGGCGGCCGCGATCGGGTTCGTGCCGGCGGCGTCCGGAGCGGCGGGGGCCTCGGTGTCCGGGGCGGTGGGGGCGGTGGCCTGCGTGTCCGTCATGAGGCCGAGGGTAGGCGTCATTCCGGCCTTTGGGTACCCGTCGGTAACACTTTTCACCGCCCACCCACAACCACGCCAGCGATCACTGGCATATAAGCCCTGATCAGGGGCTGAGTACCGGTTTCGAGCGGATCAGAATTCCCGGATCCGCGGTCGCCCACACCGGGATCCGCAATCCCTACCCCTCGATCCGCAGTCTCTTCACGACCTCGGCATAGATCGCCTCAGCCTCTCCCGCGGCCTTCCCCTCGGCGGGCGACTTCACCCGCAGATGCCAGTAGGTCTTGCCCTCCCCCGGGATCAACAGGTCGTGGTGCCGGTAGCGGACCGGGTCCTCCTCGGTCGCCGAGAACGGCGTGTAGTCCGCGACGATCTCGGACGCCTTCCGCCCCTGGTGCCGGACGTCCTTGACCGTGACCTCGGCGTCCTTCAGCTCGATGCCGCTGCTGCCGCCCTTCTCGTACCGGGCCTTACGCGCCTGGGCGTCCGCGCCCGGGTCGTCCGGCTCGCCCGTGGCCTCCGTGCGCCAGAAGTCGATCTCGAAGACGCCGGACGGGTCGGTGAACCAGACGGCCCCTTCCTTGTCGTCCTGGAGCCGCTTGTACTCCTCCGGCACGGCCACCTCCGCCCGCAGCAGCTCGCGCTCCGGGCGCAGCTGCCACCCGGGCGGCAGCTCGTCGCCCGCGAACGGGTCCATGATGAGCAGGGTGGCTGCGAGGGCCGCCGCGAGGAGCCCGGCGAGCAGCCCGTACCGCGCCCCGCGGCTCTGCGCCAGGACGGGCGGAAGCCAGCGGTTCTGCCCGGCCGCGTTCCCCGCAGGGCCCGGCGCGACCAGCTGCGTGGCGGCGGACGCCTGCGGAGGGCGGGCCACGGCCTCCAAGGCTGCGCGGATCTCCGCGGGGCCCGGCCGCGCCGCCGGGTCCTTGCGCAGCAGGCGCATCACCAGCGCGCCGAAGGCGCCCGAGGCCCGCGCCGGGCTCTGCGGCTCGGCGGAGAGCACCGCCTGGAGGGTGGCCGGGGTGTTGGTCCGGCGGAACGGCGACATGCCCTCCACCGCCGCGTACAGCACGACGCCGAGCGACCACAGGTCCGACTCGGGGCCCGGCCGCTGCCCCAGCAGCCGCTCGGGCGCGACGAACTCCGGCGAGCCCACGAACGCGCCCGTCTCGGTCAGCCGCTGCTCGCCCTCGATCTGGGCGATGCCGAAGTCGGTGAGCACGACCCGGTCCGCGCGGCCGAGCAGGACGTTGTCCGGCTTGACGTCGCGATGCAGCACGCCCGCCTCGTGGGCGGCGGTCAGCGCGCCGAGCACGTCCAGTCCGATCCGCGCCGCCTCGCGCGGATCGAGGGTGCCCTCCTGGAGCCGGTCGCCCAGCGACTGACCCCTGACCAGCTCCATGACGACCCACGGCCGGCCGTCCTCGACGACGACGTCGTGCACGGTGACCACCGACGGGTGGTCGATCCTGGCGGCCGCGCGGGCCTCGCGCTGCATCCGCAGATGGATGTTCGAGCGCTCCTGCTCGGACAGATGGTCCGGCACGCGAGGCTCCTTCACGGCGACCTCACGATCGACGACCTCGTCACGGGCGCGCCACACGGTCCCCATGCCGCCGTGCCCGAGCCGGGACAGCAGCCGGTAGCGGCGGCCGACGACCCGGCCGGCGCCGGGGTCGGCCTGCGGCGGGACCGCGCCCGGCTGCGTCGGCTGGTACTGGTCCTGCGGCGGCCCCGGCGGCTGAAGTCCGTAGCTGGTGGGCTCGTTCACTCGTCCCCCGTGGTCGTTCATGCCACCGTCCTGTCGAGGCTCACTGCCGGTCGTCCGGCGCCTGCCAGCTTTGCACCATGTGATCGAACTGCCGGCGGGTGGTGTCCCAGTCCTTCTCGGGCGAGGACATGTACAGCGCGTACTCCGTGCCGTCGTCGCCGTAGTAGAGCTGGTCGATGGCGTGCCGCGGCCCCGGGTTGTTCCGCCGCTCCGTCCAGGTGAACTCGAGCAGGCAGGCGTACTGCTGGTCCCGGAAAAGGTTCTGGGTCAGCCGCACCCGCTGGTAGCGCGCCCGCTTCTTCAGCTGCTTCTCCAGGTCCTCGGCATGCAGCAGCGGCGTCTCGAAGTCGGGTGACGTGTCGATGCTGATCCGGA
Source organism: Streptomyces sp. (assembly GCF_036566765.1). GTDB lineage: Bacteria > Actinomycetota > Actinomycetes > Streptomycetales > Streptomycetaceae > Streptomyces. The sequence goes on along the minus strand of NZ_DATCVQ010000490.1, from coordinate 2,817 downwards.
TGAGGTGCCGGGTGTCGTCGGGCGTGTAGTCGATGCTGCCCTGGGTGTTGATCTGCCGCTTCCAGCCCTTGGGCACGAGGATGCTGAAGCCCTCCGGGTCCTGCACGCGATGCCAGGCGGCGGGGTCGAGGACGCCGTCGTCCTTGTCCTTGTCCTTGTCCTTGTCAGGCTTGGCGGTGCTCGTGCTCCCGGTCGACGGGCCGATGCTGGGCCGCCCCTGGTCGCCTCCGTCCGCGCCGTTCCCGTACGTCATCACGGCGAACACGGCGGCGCCCGCGACCAGTCCGGCGACGACCGCCGCGACGACCGCCGCACGCCACGGGCGCCCGCCCTTTCCGGAGCCGGCCGGCGTCGTGGCCGGAGGCTCGGCGGCGGGCGGCACGGGCTCCTGGCGGGTGACGACCCCGTCCAGCTCGTCCGACGCGACCCGTCGGGTCGGCACGTACGCCTGCGCCGCCTTCGGCGTCCGCCCCTCCATCGCCTCCAGGAGCATCCGCTCGGCGTCGTCGGCCGACGGACGGTCGTCCGGGTCCTTGCGCAGCAGCGCGGTGATCACCGGCGCGAGCGCCCCGGCGCTCTTCGGGAAGTCCGGCTCCTCGGTCACGACGGCCTGCATGGTGGTGATCGGCGAGTCGCGACGGAACGGACTCGTCCCCTCCACCGCCGCGTACAGCGTCGCGCCGAGCGACCACAGGTCCGAGGCCGGGCCGGGCGCCCCGCCCCGTACCCGCTCGGGCGCCAGGTAGTCGATGGAGCCGACGAGTTCACCGGTCCGCGTGATGGTCGAGTCGCCCTCGATCGCGGCGATGCCGAAGTCGGTCAGCAGCACCCGGCCGTCCCGGGCCAGCAGGACGTTGCCGGGCTTGACGTCCCGGTGCAACACCCCGGCCGCATGCGCGGCCCGCAGCGCGCCGAGGACGTGCAGCCCGATCCGGGCCGCCTCTCGGGCCTCGAGGGTGCCCGACTCCTTGGCCGCGTCGGCGAGCGAGGGCCCGTCGACGTACTGCATGACGATCCACGGGCGGTCGTCGTGCTCCAGCACGTCGTGCACGGTGACCACGGCCGGGTGCGTGATCCGCGCGGCGGCCCGCGCCTCCTTCTGCGTGCGGGCATGCAGCACGACGCGGTCGGCCTCGGACACGAACCGACCCGCCGTCAGCTCCTTCACCGCGACGGTGCGGTGCAGGACCTCGTCGTGCGCGCGCCAGACCTTGCCCATGCCGCCGCGCCCGATGGACTCGCTCAACCGGTACCGACCAGCGAGCAGGAGCCCGGCGCCTGTGCTCTGAGACTGTTCCACTTTCCCCCGCCCCGATCCTTCGGATGACAGGTTACGGAGGGGGGTACGCAGGGCGGAACCTCGGGGCGGTCACCGGAACACCACTGTGACCACGCGGGCGGGGCGTGCGTGGGGCGGTTGGGGTGCCGGTCGGGGGTCGGTCGGGGGCCCGCTGGGGCTCAGCGGGTGGAACGGTAGGCCTTGACCGCCTGTTGGTAGACCTCGGAGACCTTGTCCCGCTGGCCGTCCGGGCCGATCACCTGGACGACGTGGTAGCGGCCGCCGACGATCAGCGCGAGGTTGCGCACGTACAGCTCGCGGTCGTCGCCGTCCTGCCAGGTGAACTGGCCCTCGGCCATGGCCTGCTGCCCCACGTCGATCCGGCGCAGCCCGGTCGCGCCGGACCAGGAGGAGTCCCGCCAGGGCTGGAGCTCGCGCTCCTTGGTGCGCTGGTACGCCATCGGGTCGGAGCCGTTGGCCTGGACGGTGTCCCGGCCCGGGACGACGAGCAGGGTGAAGTCACCACTGGTGAAACGGACTTGGCCGGCGCTGTTCTTCCCGGCCCGCTTCCAGCCCTTGGGGACCGCGACCTGGAACCCTTCGGGGTCCTTGTGCAGCGCGTAGCCGGGGGCGAGGTCGGGCGCCGGGGCGGAGGGGGCTGCGGGGGTCTTCTTGGGCGTGGAGGTGGGCCGGGGGCTTTGGGGCGGGGTGGACTGCTGGGGCTCCTGCGGCTGCTGGCTCTGCTGGGGCGTGGCGTCACCGCCGCCGTCCTCGGTGCCGTTCTCGGCGCCGTTCTTGGGCAGGAACAGCATCGCGTAAGCCACCGCGGCGGCGAGGAGCAGGAGGATGAGGAGCAGGAGGAGACGCCCGAGGGCGCGCGGGGCGCGGGGGGCGTGGGGGCTGCGAGGAGCCTTCGGGGCCTTGGGTGGCTTCGGGGCGTACTGAGGAAGCTCCTCATGGAACTCGTGCTGCTGATCGGCCTGGAACTCCGCCTGCGGACGGCGGGGCTCCTTGCCCTTCTTGTGACGGTGACGGCCACCCTGTGCGGCGGCCCCACGACCGCGGCGTCTGCGGACCAGCTCGCCGCGGCGGCGCACGATGGGCAGCCGTGACGGGTCCTCGGCCGGCAGCGGCACGACCGCCGCGCCCGCCTCCGGCTCGGGGGCGGACCTGACCAGCGAGCGGAGCCAGCCGCGGAGCTCCTCGAAGTCCGGGCGCTCGGTGGGGTCCTGCCGCAGCAGGGACTCGACGACCGGGCGCAGCGGACCGCACTCTTCGGCGAAGGCCGGCGGCTCGGCGCAGACGAGCTGGACCAGCTCGGCGGCGTTGTCCTCGGGGTACGGGGCGTGCCCCTGCACGGCGCGGTAGAGCAGCGCGCCGAGCGCCCACAGGTCGGTGGCGGGGCCGATGGGCGGGGCGAGCTGCCAGTTCTCGTGCACGGGCCCGGCCTGCTCGGGCGCCCAGCGCTCGGTGACCGGCCCGACGACGGCGATCCGGGCCTGCCGGGCGCGCTCGGCGGCGAGCGGGGTGGCGGGCCC
>NZ_DATCVQ010000489.1:0-7351 GCF_036566765.1 Streptomyces sp. | reverse complement strand
GCGCCGCCGGGGGCGGCCCGGCCGCCGCCCTCGGGCCGCGCGGTGCCCCGCGTGACGGAGGGCGGGCGACGGGACTTGTGCGCGGCGGAGGACGCGGCGGCAGTGCCGTCGGCCGTCTCCGAGCCCTCGGCGGTCGCCGAGTCCTCGGCAGCCTTCTCCGGCTCGGCGTCCGACGCCTCTGGTTCGGGATCCGTCGGCATGGGGGTCACGCCCTTCACGTCAGTGCGTCGCCTCGGCCGCGGCGGCGCGCTCCGCCGCCTCGACGACGTTCACGAGCAGCAGCGCCCGCGTCATCGGGCCGACGCCGCCCGGGTTCGGGGAGATCCAGGCCGCGACCTCGGCGACGCCCGGGTGCACATCGCCGACGATCTTGCCCTCGCCGTTGCGCGAGACGCCGACGTCCAGGACGGCCGCGCCCGGCTTCACGTCCTCCGGCTTGATCAGGTGCGGCACGCCCGCCGCGGCGACGATGATGTCGGCGCGGCGCAGGTGCGCGGACAGGTCCTTCGTGCCGGTGTGGCACTGCGTCACCGTCGCGTTCTCCGAGCGGCGGGTCAGCAGCAGCGGCATCGGGCGGCCGATCGTGACGCCGCGGCCGACGACCACGACCTCCGCGCCGCGGATCTCCACGCCGTGCCGGCGCAGCAGCGTGATGATGCCGTTCGGGGTGCAGGGCAGCGGCGCCGGCTCGTTCAGGACGAGGCGGCCCAGGTTCGTCGGGTGCAGACCGTCGGCGTCCTTCGCCGGGTCCATCAGCTCCAGGACGCGGTTCTCGTCGATGCCCTTGGGGAGCGGCAGCTGCACGATGTAGCCGGTGCACGCCGGGTCCTCGTTCAGCTCGCGGACGACCGCCTCGATCTCCTCCTGAGTGGCGGTGGCGGGCAGTTCGCGCTGGATGGACGCGAGGCCGACCTCCGCGCAGTCGCGGTGCTTGCCGGCGACGTACTTCTGGCTGCCCGGATCGTCGCCGACCAGGATCGTGCCGAGGCCGGGCGTGACGCCCCGCTCCTTCAGGGCCGCCACCCGGGTGGCCAGCTCGGACTTGATCTCGGCCGCGGTGGCCTTGCCGTCGAGAATCTGCGCGCTCATGCGGCCATCCTCCCGGATGACCCCGCCCATGTTCCAATCCGGACACCACGGGCCGGGCCCGGCGCGCGGGACCGGACCCCGGCCCTGCCGCCGATCGCGCCCCGGTTCGGGGGGATTTCGGGTTGCACTCCTACAACACATCCGCTTTCCGGCTGGACAAACTTACGCACCACTTATGACGATGGGGTCCGAACAGTGCCGCGGGCACTGCCGGGGGGCGCACCGCACATCAGTCTTTGCCGTTTCCTCCGCGTGGCCGCGTCGTCCCCGCAACGGAGGAAACAGCCCACATGAGCTTCGGCGACCCGAACAACCCGTACGGGCAGCAGCCCCAGCAGCCCCCGCAGGGTCAGCCCGGTTACGGCTACCCGCAGCAGCAGCCGCAGCAGCCGGGCGTTCCGCCCCAGCAGGGCTACGGCTACCCGCAGCAGCCCGCGCAGCCGTACGGCGCGGCCCCGCAGGCCCCGGGCACGCTGCAGGCGAACAACGGCTACATCAACGTGCCGGTCCTCGGCACGGTGCAGGTCGCCACGATGGGTGCGCGCTTCGGCGCCCGCCTGATCGACGCCGTCATCTACGGCGTCGTGTACGCCATCATCTCGGCCATCGGCCTCGCCGGTGCGGCGGGCGCGGCGAAGAGCATCGAGGACTGCAACGGCCTGGACCCGCTGGGGTCCGAGTACCAGACCTGCGTGAACGACGCGAGCGCCGCGGCCGGCGGCGTGATCGCCGGGTTCTTCGGCTTCATCCTGCTCTTCGCCATCGTCGGCCTGCTCTACGAGTGGCTGATGGTCGCCTTCTTCGGCGCCACGGTCGGCAAGATGGCGCTCGGCCTGCGGGTCCTGAAGGAGAACACCGGTCAGGTCCCGGGCATCGGCGGCGGCTTCATCCGCTGGATCGTCCCGATGGTCGGTGCGATCCTCTGCGGTATCGGCCAGCTGCTGGTCTACCTGTCGCCGTTCTTCGACAACTCCGGCAAGCTGCAGGGCTGGCACGACCGTGCCGCCGGCACGATCGTCATCAAGAAGTAGTCGTAGAGCGGTCACCGCTCCACGCGCCACGGCCCGCCGGTCCCCGGACCGGCGGGCCGTCGCGCGTTCTGCGTTCTGCGTTCGTTTATCGCCGCTTCCTACCCTGACGCCCACACCTCGGGGAAAGGAAGCGCCATGTACAGCATCATCGTGGTGCCCGCACACGCCACGACCCCGGCCGGTCAGCTGCGGCTGGCCCCGGGCGAGCGGCTCCACTTCGGTCGCGCCACCCCCGCGGCCGGGCGGCCGCATCTGGACATCCCGCACCCCGGGGTGTCCCGTACCGCCGGCGAGATCGCCGCGGCCGGGACCCACTGGGCGCTCAGCAACTTCAGCTCCGCCTCGACCTATGTCGTGGAGAACCCGGAGGGCGCGGGCGAGCACGTCAAGGTCGCCCCGGGACGGGTCGAGGCCCCGATCCCGTTCGAGTTCGCGCGGGTCGTGCTGCCCGCGGGGCGGGAGCTGCTCGACTTCTCCGTCTGGGCGCCACGGCACGACTACGTCCGCGGCCTCGGCCCCGACACGGGCGGGGAGCCGACCGCGCTCCCGTTCCCGCTGGACCGCGGCAAGCGGTACTTCCTCGTCCTGGCCGCCCTGTGCGAGGCCCGGCTGCGCGGCGAGCCGCACGCGCCGCTGCCCACCGTCGAGGAAGTCTGCGCGCGATTACGCCCGCTGTGGCCGGCCGTGAACCGGGCCGCCGTGCAGTGGAACATCGACTACCTGGCGGTGAAGCTCCGGCTCAAGCCCGGTCCGGACACCGCGGACACCGGCCCGCGGCTCAACGGCAAGAAGGAGTCGCTGGTCTCCCTCGCGCTCCGCTTCGACCTGGTCCGCGAGGACGACCTGACGGCGCTGGCCGTGCCGGGCGAGGTACGGCGGTGAGCGCGGAGGCGTTCGCCGTCACCGTGCCCGAGGGCTACCGCGTCGGCTCGTGGACCGTGGAACGCCCGCTGGGCGCAGGTGCGTTCGGCAGCGTGTACGCGGCGGCCCGACCCGCCGCATCCGACGGGCTCCCCGCCCGTGCCGCGCTGAAGTTCCTGCCGACCGGCACCCGCACCCCGCGCCAGCTGCGCCATCTGCGGGACCTCGCCGAGCGGGAGGTGGAGCTGCTCGGCCGGCTGCGCTCGCCGCGGCTGATCCGGATGTACGAGACGCTCACCGTCGACGACCCGGCGCGCCCGGAGCTGGACGGCGCGACCGTCCTCGTCCTGGAGGAGGCGGCGGACTCGCTGCACACCGCGCTGCCCCGGCTGTCGCCGCAGGAACGGGCGGGGATCCTGACGCAGGTCTGCGAGGGCCTGGCCCAGCTGCACGGGGCGGGCTGGGTGCACGGTGACCTCAAGCCCGGGAACGTGCTGCTGATGGCGGACGGTTCGGCCCGGCTCGGGGACTTCAGCACGGCGAGCGAACTGGACGGCACGCACGCCTACTCGGCCGCCTTCGCGACGGCCGACTACACGCCGCCCGAGCTGCTCTGGTCCGAGTTCGGCGAGCGCGGCACGCGGATCCGCCCCACGGCGGACCTCTGGGCCTTCGGCGTCCTGGCCCATGTGGTCCTCACCGACGGCTTCCCGCTGCCGGGCGGCACCCCGTCGGCCCGCCGGGACGCGGCGGTCCGGTACGCGCGGGGCGAGGAGGAACTGCGCCTCTCCCCCGAACTCCCCGAGGCATGGCGGGAGATCGTCACGGACTGCCTGAGCCGTACGCACGAGGAGCGCGGACGGCGGGCGGGCCGCGACGCGGAGCCGCTGCTGCGGCGTACGGCGGAGGCGGCGGCCGGCCGGGCGCCGCACCGCCGTCGGACGCGCCGCCCCCTGCTCGCGGCGGCGGCCGTACTCGCCCTGACGGTCACGGGCTTCGGGCTCGCCCTGCTGGACGAGGACGCCCCGCGGACGACTCCCCGGACCGGGCCGACGGCCCCGGCCGCGAGCCCTTCCAAGAGCACCACGGCCGTGCAGGCCGCCACCGGCTACGACCGCTGCGCGCCCGGTTCGGTCTGCTTCTTCTCGCAGGCCGACGGCGGTGGGCAGATGTGCGCCTGGGAGGGCGACGACCCGGACTGGTTCGACGGCCAGACCGACTGCTCCTGGGCGGACACCGCACGCCCCCGCTCGATCTTCAACAACGGCCTCCCCGACCCCAAGGGCTTCGTCCACGTCGCGTACTTCGCGAAGCCGGGGCTGCAACAGCGCCTCGGCTGCATCGAGAAAGGCCGCCGCCTCGATCTGGCCCCCGGCTCGGCCGTCCTGTCCCACACCTGGGCCAAGACCTGCTCGATCTGACCATGGAACCGAAAAGGACGGCCCGCCGGTGACCGTACCGGCGGGCCGTCCTGGACCGGCCCCGGATCAGTGGAAGAAGTGGCGGGTGCCCGTGAGGTACATCGTCGCGCCGGCCTTCTTCGCGGCCTCGATCACCAGCTCGTCGCGGACCGAGCCGCCCGGCTGGACGACGGCCTTCACACCGGCGTCCAGGAGGATCTCCAGGCCGTCCGGGAAGGGGAAGAACGCGTCGGACGCGGCGTACGAGCCGCGCGCCCGCTCCTCGCCCGCGCGCTCGACCGCGAGCTTCGCGGAGTCGACGCGGTTGACCTGGCCCATGCCGACGCCGACCGAAGCGCCGTCCTTGGCGAGCAGGATCGCGTTGGACTTGACCGCGCGGCACGCCTTCCAGGCGAACGCGAGCTCGGCCAGCTCCTCGGCCGACAGCGCCTCGCCGGTCGCGAGGGTCCAGTTGGCCGGGTCGTCGCCGTCCGCCTGGAGGCGGTCGGTGACCTGGAGCAGCGCGCCGCCGTCGACCGGCTTGACCTCGACCGGGTTGCTCGGGGCGCCGTCGGCCTTCAGCACGCGGATGTTCTTCTTCTTGGCGAGGACCTCGACCGCGCCGTCCTCGTAGCCGGGGGCCACGATGACCTCGGTGAAGATCTCGGCGACCTGCTCGGCCATCGCCACGGAGACCGGGCGGTTGACCGCGATCACGCCGCCGAACGCGGACAGCGGGTCGCAGGCGTGCGCCTTGCGGTGTGCCTCGGCGACGTCCGCGCCGATGCCGATGCCGCAGGGGTTGGCGTGCTTGATGATCGCGACGCACGGCTCGTCGTGGTCGTACGCGGCCCGGCGCGCGGCGTCGGTGTCCGTGTAGTTGTTGTACGACATCTCCTTGCCGTGCAGCTGCTCCGCCTCGGCCAGGCCGCCGGTGCCGTCGACGTAGAGCGCGGCGCCCTGGTGCGGGTTCTCGCCGTACCGGAGGACGTTCTTGCGCGTGTACGTCGCGCCCAGGAAGTCGGGGAAGCCCGACTCGTCGGCGGCGGCGTAGTCGTCCGCGAACCAGGAGGCGACGGCCACGTCGTACGCGGCGGTGTGCTGGAACGCCTCGGCCGCGAGCCGCTTGCGCGCGGCCAGGTCGAAGCCTCCGGCGGCGACCGCGGTGAGGACGTCGGCGTACCGCGCCGGGCTGGTGACGATCGCGACCGACGGGTGGTTCTTGGCGGCGGCGCGGACCATCGACGGGCCGCCGATGTCGATCTGCTCGACGCACTCGTCCGGGGTCGCGCCGGAGGCGACGGTCTCGCGGAACGGGTACAGGTTCACGACCACCAGGTCGAACGGCTCCACGCCCAGCTCGGCGAGCTGCTCGCGGTGCGACTCGAGGCGCAGGTCGGCGAGGATGCCGGCGTGCACCCGCGGGTGCAGGGTCTTGACGCGGCCGTCCAGGCACTCGGGGAAGCCGGTCAGCTCCTCGACCTTGGTGACCGGGACGCCTGCCGCGGCGATCTTCGAGGCGGTCGAGCCGGTGGACACGAGCTCGACGCCGGCCTCGTGCAGCCCCTTGGCGAGCTCCTCAAGACCCGTCTTGTCGTAGACACTGATCAACGCGCGACGGATGGGCTTATTCACCGACATGAACCTTTCGTCCCTCAATGCGGTAGCCGTTGCGGGCGAGACGCCCCACGACCTCGACGAGCAGCGAGCGCTCGACTTCCTTGATGCGCTCGTGCAGAGCGGCACCCTCGTCCAGGTGATCCTCGTCCCGCACCGCGACCACGCCCTGGGCGATGATCGGGCCGGTGTCGACGCCGTCGTCGACGAAGTGGACGGTGCACCCGGTGACTTTCGCGCCGTACGCCAGGGCGTCCCGCACGCCGTGCGCACCGGGGAAACTGGGCAGCAGCGCGGGGTGCGTGTTGACGACCCGGCCGCCGAAACGGGCGAGGAACTCCTTGCCCACGATCTTCATGAAACCGGCTGACACGACGAGGTCCGGCTCGTACGCGGCCGTGGCCTCGGTCAGCGCCCGGTCCCACTCCTCGCGGGTGGCGTGGTCCTTCACCTTGCAGACGAAGGTCGGCAGCCCGGCGCGCTCGGCGCGCTCCAGGCCGGCGATGTTCTCGCGGTCCGCGCCGACCGCGACGATCCGCGCCCCGTACCCCTCCGGGTCGGCGGCGACGGCGTCGAGCAGGGCCTGCAGATTGGTTCCGGACCCCGAGACCAGGACGACAAGGCGGGCGGGAGCCACTGGGTCACTCTTTCCGTGGTGTTTGTGCGGTCGTACGAACGAATCGCATCCCCCGATACGGGGAACCCTACGAAGGGTCCGACCGTCAGCAACGATACCGGCACACCGGACGGCCCCCACGGGACGGGGGCGTGGCCGGGGGGTAGCGTCTGGGGACGACGCCGGACGACATGCGCCAGCGCCTCGATGCGACGACAGAGGGAAGACGTTCACCAGATGCCGGACCGCCGCCGTACGGAACGCCAGTCCACGGACGACAACAATCCGTTCGCGCCGCCGCCCGAGGGCGCGCCGGACCAGCCCTGGCAGCCGCGGCGACCGGAGGGCGCGGACGACGACGCCTCCGGACCCTCGGACTCCGGCGAGGCCCCGGGCCGGTGGAGCAGCCGGCAGCCGGGCCGCTCCTCGGCCGGCTGGGGCCGGCGCCCCGAGGGCGGCCAGGGCGGCGGGCCGGACGGTCCGCAGGAGAACCCCGGCCCGCGCTGGGACCCGACGGACCCGGCGCAGCGACGGGCCCGGTACGCGCTGCTCGCGGGCATGTGGGCGTTCTTCTTCGCGATCTTCGACCTGTCCGAGCTCGCCCTGCTGCTCGGCGCACTGGCGCTGTACTGGGGCGTCAGCTCGCTGCGCGCCAAGCCGAAGCCCGCGGAGCCGGGCGCGACCCCGGCGGCCGGGGCGACTGCGGCGACCACGGCGGCGGCCCGCCGGCCGCAGCG
>NZ_DATCVQ010000488.1:0-7221 GCF_036566765.1 Streptomyces sp. | reverse complement strand
AAGGGGCTCAGTCCTTCAAGGATCGTGTCGACGATCTGTTCGGACAGGCCGTCCGGGAGGTCGGCGTCGGGGCGCATGACGGAACGCAGCAACATGGGGCCGACGAAGATGTCGTTGAGCAGTTCGATGTCGACGTCCTGGCGCAGTTCGCCGTTCGCCTGACCCCGCAGCAGAACCTCCATCCCGAGCCTGCGCCGGGGCGCGATGACGAGGTTGTGGTACGCCTCCCAGAGCTTCGGACTGCTCTTCATCTGGGCGTGCACGTTGTGCAGGATCACCGAGGAACGGCTGACCAGTCCGCGCTGCCGCAGCGACTCCAGGAGGACGACGAGGTCGTCGCGCATGGAGGTGCCGGGGAGTTCGGGATCCGGGGGTTCGGCGCTGCGGACGACATCGACGAACAGCTCCTCCTTGCCGCTCCAGCGGCGGTAGATGGTGGCCTTGCCGACGCCGGCGGTGCGGGCGATCCGCTCGATGGACAGATCGGCGAGCGGAACGCCCTCCTCCAGGAGGCTGGTGGCCGCGTCGAAGATGGCCTGCTCGGCCGCCTCGCTGCGCGGCCGCCCGCGCCGCGCACCGCCGGCGCCCTCGTCTTCCAGGGACACGTTCCGCTCCGCCTCTCGCCGTCCTTCGCTACCGCCGGACCGATTCTCCCGCCTCGGCCGCCTCCTCCTTCACACCGCCCGGCCCGCCGGCGCCCGCCGCGGGGCCGCGGCCGGGCAGGAACCGGGCCACCACCAGCGCGCCGACCAGCGCCACGCCCGCCGAGGCGAGGGCGGTGACGTGCATGGCGTCGAGGAAGGCGGCGTACGCGGGCTCCACCAGCGCCTTCCCGGCCGGGCCGAGCTTCTCGGCGACGCCCAGGGTCGCCTCGATCGACTCGCCCGCCGTCTCCCGCAGCCCCGCCGGGACCGCGCCGAGGTGCCCCTCGATCTCGCCTCGGTACGTCGTGGAGAGCACCGAGCCGAGGACGGCGACACCGAGCGCGCCGCCCACCTGCCGGAAGACGTTGTTGATCGCCGAACCGGAGCCCGCCTTCTCCCGGGGCAGCGCCTGCATCACGGCGACCGTGACCGGCGTCATGATGTGCGCCATGCCGGCGCCCTGGACGAAGAAGACCAGCTCCATCAGCCACACCGGCGTCGTCGCGTCGAAGAGCGCGAAGGCCGCCAGCCCGGCGGCGACCGCGAGCATGCCGGCCGTGCACACGGCCCGCGCCCCGAAGCGCTCGACGACCAGCCGCGCCCGGGGCGCGAAGACCGTCTGGGCGACGGCCAGCGGCAGGATCAGCAGCCCGGCCTGCAGGGCGCTGTAGCCGCGCACGCTCTGAAGGTAGAAGGCGGAGAAGAAGGTCACGCCCAGGAGGGCGAAGAAGACCAGCGCGATGGCGGCGACGCCGGCCGAGAACTCCGGCTTGCGGAAGTACGTCATGTCCACGGAAGGGTGGTCGCTGCGCCTCTCGTGCAGCACGAACACCGCGAGGACGGCCAGGCCGCCGAGGGTCGGGGCGAGGACGGTGAGGTCGGTGAAGCTCGCGAGCTCGCCGCCGCGGATGATCCCGTACACCAGCAGGACCAGGCCGAGCACGGACAGCAGCACGCCCGTCAGGTCGAGCCGGCCCGGCTTGGGGTCCTTGGAGTCGGGCACCAGCCAGGCCATCAGCACCAGCGCGAGCAGCACCACGGGCACGTTGACGAGGAAGATCGAGCCCCACCAGAAGTGCTCCAGCAGGATGCCGCCGGTGATCGGGCCGACGGCGATGGCCAGGCCGACGCTGCCGGCCCAGATGCCGATGGCCCGGGGCTGCTCGTCGCGCTCGAAGACGTTCATCAGGACGGCCAGCGTCGCGGGCATCACGAACGCCGCGCCCAGGCCCATCACGGCCCGGTAGACGATGAGCTCGCCGGGCGCGCCGGACATCGCGGCGAGCGCGGAGCCGATGCCGAAGACGGCGATGCCGGCCAGCAGCACCTTCTTGCGACCGAGCCGGTCGCCGAGGAGCCCGGAGGTGAAGAGCAGCCCGGCGAAGACGAGCGTGTAGGAGTTGATGGACCACTCCAGCTCGCTCTGGGTGGCGCCGATGCCGGTGGGGGCGGGGCTGGCGATCGTCTTGACCGCCACGTTCAGGATCGAGTTGTCCAGGACCACCATCAGCAGGCTCAGCATGAGCACGCCGAGGATCGCCCAGCGGCGGCGGTGGACGGCCTCTGGGACCCGGGGCGGTGGCAAGGCGACAGAAGTGTGCGGCATGAGCACAGGCTAGCGCAATTTCGATACGAGACCGTCTCGTATAGAAATTCTTTACCGAGGGTGAGCTTAGAGCGAGAGGGCGCTTCGGCTGCGCGGGAGCTTCGACTGCGAGGCCGCTTCGACGGCGAGGGCGCGGAGTGTGAAGAGCGCCACTGCCCGGCCGCCCCGGCGCACTTCCCCCGCCGCCGCGCGAAGTGCCACCATGGATCTGGTCCGGGGACGCCGTCAGGGCGCCTCGAGATGACGAAGGAGCCGTTCACCATGACGCTTCAGGCTGCCCAGAAGCAGGCCCCCGACAGCAGCAAGGCGCTGTACGGCGGCAAGGGCACGCGCCGCATCACCGTCCACGACATCGCCGCCGCGAAGACCCGCGGCGAGAAGTGGCCCATGCTCACCGCCTACGACGCGATGACCGCGTCGGTCTTCGACGAGGCCGGCATCCCGGTGATCCTCGTCGGGGACTCGATGGGCAACTGCCATCTCGGCTACGACACCACCGTGCCCGTCACGATGGACGAGATGACGATCCTGTCCGCCGCCGTCGTACGGGGCACCAAGCGCGCCCTCGTCGTCGGCGACCTCCCCTTCGGCTCGTACCAGGAAGGGCCCGTCCAGGCACTGCGCAACGCCACCCGCCTCGTCAAGGACGCGGGCGTCGGCGCGATCAAGCTGGAGGGCGGCGAGCGCTCCCTCCCGCAGACCGAACTGCTCGTCCAGTCCGGCATCCCGGTCATGTCCCACCTGGGCCTGACCCCGCAGTCCGTGAACACCATGGGCTACCGGGTGCAGGGCCGTTCCGACGAGGCCGCGCACCGGCTGCTCAGCGACGCCAAGGCGGCCCAGGACGCGGGCGCGTTCGCGGTCGTCCTGGAGCTGGTGCCGGCCGAGCTGGCCGCCGAGGTCACCCGCTCGCTGCACATCCCGACCATCGGCATCGGCGCCGGTGCGGGCACCGACGCGCAGGTCCTCGTCTGGACGGACATGGCCGGCCTGACCGGCGGCAAGGTGCCGCGGTTCACCAAGCAGTACGCGAACCTCCGCGACACGCTCGGCGACGCCGCGCGGGCCTTCGCGGAGGACGTCACCGGCGGGGCGTTCCCCGCCGAGGAGCACAGCTTCCACTGATCCATCCCGTTCCACCGATCGATCCCGTTCCACCGATCCATCGCGTTCCACCGATCGATCGCGCCACCGACCACCGCGGTACGGACGACGGCCCGCCGACTTCCCCCATCGGCGGGCCGTCGGCGTGTGCGGGTGCTTGTCGGCGGCTGTAGGCGCGATGTCGGCGAGGCTTCCGGCGGCTGTCGGCCGTCTGTCGGTGGCTTGTCGGTGGCGGGTGGTCCCATGAGCCACATGACGCGATCACACACCAACGCCGTCGAGGTACGAGGCCTCGTGAAGCACTTCGGCGAGACGAGGGCGCTGGACGGAGTCGACCTCGACGTCCGCGAGGGCACCGTCCTCGGGGTCCTCGGCCCCAACGGCGCCGGCAAGACCACCCTCGTCCGCTGCCTGTCCACCCTGCTCTTCCCGGACGCGGGGACGGCCGTCGTCGCCGGCTACGACGTCGTGAAGCAGCCCCGCCAGCTCCGTCGCACCATCGGCCTCACCGGCCAGTACGCCTCGGTCGACGAGAAGCTCTCCGGCTGGGAGAACCTCTACATGATCGGCCGGCTGCTCGACCTGTCGCGGGCGGACGCCCGCCGCCGGGCCGACGCGATGCTGGAACGGTTCTCCCTCACCGAGGCAGCCAAGCGCCCCGCCATGCAGTACTCCGGCGGCATGCGCCGCCGGCTCGACCTGGCCGCCTCGATGATCGGCAGCCCGGCGGTGCTCTACCTGGACGAGCCCACCACCGGCCTCGACCCGCGCACCCGCAACGAGGTCTGGGAGGAGGTCCGGCGGATGGTCGCCGAGGGCGCGACGGTCCTGCTGACCACGCAATACATGGAGGAGGCCGAGCAGCTCGCGAGCGAGCTGACGGTCATCGACCGCGGCAAGGTCATCGCGAACGGCGGGGTCGACGAACTCAAGGCCCGCGTCGGCGGCCGCACGCTGCAGGTCCGCCCGGTCGACCCGGCCGACCTGCCCGCGATGGCCGCCGCGCTGCGCGAGACCGGCCTCGACGGCATCGCCGGCTCGACCGTCGTACCGGACGAGTCAATGCTGTACGTCCCGATCCTCAGCGACGACCAACTGACCGCGGTCGTGGGCCTGTTCGGCGCCCGCGGCTACGGCATCGCCCACATCGGCACCCACCTGCCCAGCCTCGACGAGGTGTTCCTCGCCATCACCGGCGAGAAGGCCGTCGTCTCCGACGCGCTTCCCCAGGAGGTCGCCGCATGAGCACCACCACGCTCCCCCAGAAGCCTGTCGACACCGCCGGCCCGACGCCCGGGAAGCGGGTCCCCGCCGGCGAGGGCCGGATCGGCCTGCGCGCCAACCTCCGCCACATAGGCGCGCTGGCTCGGCGCAACGCCATGCAGATCAAGCAGGACCCGGAGTCGATGTTCGACGCGGTCCTGATGCCGATCATCTTCATCCTGCTGTTCGTGTACGTCTTCGGCGGCGCGATCGCCGGCCGGGGCAACAACGACGCGTACGTCAACTACGTGACGCCCGGCATGATGGCGATGATGGGCATGAACATCGCGATGGCCGTCGGAGTCGGCATCAACGACGACTTCAAGAAGGGGGTCATGGACCGGTTCCGGACGATGCCGATCGCCCGGTCCTCCGTCCTCATCGCGAAGATCGTCGTCGAGGTCGGCCGGATGCTGATCGCCACCGCGATCCTGCTCGGCATGGGCTTCCTGCTCGGCATGGAGATCCACACCTCCGTGCTGCATCTGTTCGCGGCGATCGGCCTGTCCATGGTCTTCGGCGCCTCGCTGATGTGGATCTTCATCCTGCTCGGTCTCACCATGAAGACGGCCCAGGCCGTCCAGGGAATGGCCATGCTCGTCCTGATGCCTCTGCAGTTCGGCTCCTCGATCTTCGCCCCGCCGACCTCGATGCCCGGCTGGCTGGAGGCGTTCACCGACTACAACCCGCTGTCGAACCTCGCCGACGCCGCCCGGAACCTGATCAACGGCGGCCCGGTCGCCCACTCGGTGTGGATGACGCTGGGCTGGTCCCTGGCGATCACGGTGATCACGGCGCCGATCGCGGTGGCGAAGTTCCGCAAGAAGACCTGACGGGGGGCTCAGGTGGCGTACGGGGGATTCAGGGCTCGTCGCGCTTCCTGATCGCGTCGGCGCGTGCGAGCAGGGCGGCGGTCTCTTCGAGGGAGAGGCCGCCGCCCTCGGCGTACGCGGCCTCGAACGCGGCGTCGTCGCCGAGAGCGGACCGGGTCAGCTCGGCGGCCCGGTCCCGGTTCTCCCGCTCGATCGGCGGGGGCAGGTGGGCGGGCGGGAGCAGTGCCTCGTACGCTCCGAGCAGCACGGCGGCGGTACGGGCCCCGGGCCCGCCGAGCCCGGCCAGCGCCCAGGCGGCGCTGATCAGATGGATCGCCGGCATCTGCGGGGCGACCATCATCGACAGCGCGCCGAGGGACCGCTCGTACGCCTTCCGGGAGAGCTCGTACGCCGAGTCGTACCGCCCGTCGAGGTTGTCCACCCAGCCCAGGCTGCCGAGCGTGAAGCCCTCGAAGATGGAGAGGGTCTCGGGGCTGAACTCGTCGAGCAGCCGCAGCAGATGGGTGCGGGCCTCGGCGGTGCGGCCGGTACGGCCGAGGAGCATCGCGAGGAAGATCCGGGCGGCGAGCATCGGCTCGTGGCCGCGGCCGTACCCGCCCTCGACGACCTCGCGCAGGATCCGCTCGGCCTCCTCGCGACGGCCGGTCTCGATCAGCATGTCGGCGTAGCGGGCGCGCAGCAGCGCCATCTGGGACTGGGCGCCGATCCGGCGGGCGTACCCGATGGCGGCGGCGAAGTCCTCGGCGGCGCCCTCGAAGTCGAGCCGCCGCTCGCGGGACTCGGCACGCGAGGACAGCGCCTCGGCCGCGCCCCAGGCGTCGTCGAGACGGACGAAGATCTTCAGGCTCTCGTCGGCGTCGGTTCCGGCGCGCTCCGCCCAGTCGGCGCGGTTGGCGAGGAGGTTGGCGCGCAGCGTGAGGGCGTTGGCGAGCTCCCATTCGTAGCCGTGGCGGCGGCAGGCGTCGACGTTGGCGTCCAGCGCCTCGTGCATCCGGCCGGCCTCGCCGATCAGGAGGACGGCGAAGACCGCGAAGGTGCCGGGCAGCCGGCAGGTCTGCGGGAGCCCCGGCGGATAGACCGCGGTGATCCGCCGCAGCCGCGCGAGGCCCTCGGGAGTGGTCCACCGGCCCGTCTCGTGGTCCATGTTGAGCAGCTCGATCAGCCGCACCCCGCGCCTGGCCTCCCACAGCTGCGCCTCGCCGAGCGGCGGGGGCGCGGCGATGCAGGGCTCGTGCAGCGGTACGACGGGGGCGGCGGGCGGCTCGAACGGATCGGGCCCGAGCGCCGCGACGGCCTCGGCCCAGTGCAGGGCGTCGGCGCGCAGGTCGCGCATCTGCCAGTACCAGAGCAGCGCGTGCACGAGCACAAGCCCCTCGTGCTCGTCCCGCGCGTCGACGGCGCGACGCAGCGCGGTCCGCAGATTCCCGTACTCGACCCCGAGCCGCGCAATGGCAACCACCTGCCGCCCGGTGCGCAACTCGGGATCGGCGCGGCGCGCAAGCTCCCGATAGTGCACGAGATGCCGCCGCTCGGCAGCGCCCCGATCCCCGGCCTCGTCAAGCCGCTCACCCGCGTACTCGGCCACGGTCTCGAGCAGCCGGTACCGCATGCCGGTGGCGCCGGGGGTGGCGACGACGAGGGACTTGTCGACGAGGGAGCCGAGGAGGTCGAGGATGTCGGGGGCGGGGGGACCGGCGGGGGCGGGGGGCGTGAGGCGCCCGGCGGGCGCGGGGGCCGCGCCGGACACGTCGGGCATGCCGGCCCGGTCGGG
>NZ_DATCVQ010000487.1:0-5765 GCF_036566765.1 Streptomyces sp. | reverse complement strand
GGGGGGCGGCGGTCCGAGGGCCCATCGAATCGTGCCGATCAGCGCCTGGCCGGTCATCCGTACGGCCTTGCGCTCCACGCCCCGCAGACAAGGCAGGTCGAGCGACTCGCACGCCCAGCGCGGAAGGGTCGATACCGCGTTCGCGGCCAGGATCGCGTATGGGGCCCGGGCGGTCCAGGGAAGGGGCGGTTCGTGCAGGAGGAAGCGTGCGGCGTCGCGGGCGTCCCGTGTCGCGCGGAGCTCGTGCCGGTACGAGGTCAGCCGGTCGGCCAACTCGGCGCGGTCGCGCGGTGGATCGATCACTCCGAGCGCGGCGGCGACGCGCGCGGTGTCGGCGACGTACGCGTCGCAGCCGGCGCTATCCAGTGGGTGAGCCCCATAGCGCTGATGGGCGGTCAGGAAGCTGTCCACCTCGGCTACGTGCACCCAGCCGAGCAGATGCGGATCGGAAGCGTGGTACGCCGCTCCGGTCGCGGTCACCCCGCGCACGCGTTCGTGCACCGTACGCACTCGGTCGACGGCCCGCTGCGCGTCGTCGGCCGTGCCGAAGGTCGTCACCGCGAGGAACGTGCTGGTGCGCTGAACCCGTCCCCACGGGTCCCCGCGGTAGCCGGAATGGGCCGCCACGGCGGCCATCGCCAGCGGATGGAGGGACTGAAGCAGGAGGGCCCTCAGCCCGCCGACGAACATCGAGGCGTCGCCGTGCACCGTACGGATCGCGCTGCCGGGTACGAACCAGCGCGGGCCGGGAGTGCCGTGGATGCGGGCGCGTTTCTCCGGGCCGTCTGGACCCGCGACACGCGCGAACAGTGAGCGGCCGAGCCGTTCCCGGAGGTCGAACCCGGGCACGGAAACGTCCATGCGACCAGTATCCGCCGAGTACCACGGACGCCACGCCCTCAGGGACGTCCGGCCCGCCCTGCGCGCAACCCGTGCCCGCAGGGCTGGCGGGAACGGTCACCGCAACGCGTGCACGGCCGCCGCGAACGCGAAGGGCATACAGGCGGCCGTCGGCACGATCAAGCGTGCGGTCTCCTGCCGGCAGCCAGCCCTAAGCAGTGCGCGGGTCAGCAGCCGCTGTCGGCGCGACAGGCGTCGCCAGGCCCGCTCGTAGTCCTGCGGACGCCCCGCTCGCAGGCACCGTACCGCCGCTTCGGCCGACGCCAGCGCGAGGGCGATGCCTTCGCCGGTCAGCGCGTCGACGTAGCCTGCCGCGTCACCGACGAGCAGGACGCGGCCGGCCGCTCTGCCGCGCACCCGTTGCCTGAGCGGCCCGGCGCCGCGAACCACGTCGACGGCCGCGTCCCCGCACAGGCGCGCGGCCAGCTCGGGGAACTGCTCCAGGTGCGTGTCATAGGCGTGTCGTGCCGTGCTCAGTACCGCCACGCCGACGAGGTCGTCCCCGACCGGTGTCACGTACGCCTCGCCGTGCCGCGACCAGTGCACCTCGACGAAGTCCGACCAAGGTGGCACGCGGAAGTGGCGCCGCAGGCCGTAGCGCCGGGGCCCACGGGCGGCCAAGTCCAGGCCGAGTGCGCGACGGATGGGCGAATGCAGGCCGTCCGCCGCGACGAGCCACCGGGCCCGCAGCCCCGCGGCGGTCACCGCCTCGGCTTCCTGGTGGACCTCCCCGACCTTGCCGGGCACGATCCGGACCCCTAGTTCGCGGGCCCGCCGGTGCAGCGCGGCGCTCAGGACGGTGCGGCGCACACCGAGGCCGGAGCCGTCGCGGAAGGCGGCCTGTGCGCGGTGCGGGCCGTCGATGTACCTGATGCCGCCCAGCGGGTGGCCGGCCGGTTCGACGCCGAGGGCGCGCAGGGACAGCACGCCGCGCGGCATGATCCCCTCGCCGCACGCCTTGTCCACCGGGCCGGGGCGGGGCTCGATCACCGCCACCTCCATGCCGTTCATCGCGGCGTGGATCGCGGTGGCCAGGCCGGCGGGGCCGCCGCCCGCCACGAGGAGGTCGATCACGCGAGGCCACCGGGTACGGGGGCCCCCGCGGGGCGTGCAGGGTCCGCGGGGCGTTCCGCCGCGCCGGCCGTCGACCCGAGCGCCGCGTCCTCACAGCGGATGCGCACGGTGAGCAGCACGGCGTTGAGCAGCGTGAACAGGGCGGCGGTCAGCCATGCCCCGTGGATCAGCGGCAGCGCCGCGCCTTCGGCCACCACCGCCACGTAGTTCGGGTGGCGCAGCCATCGGTACGGACCGCCGACCACCAGAGGCAGACCGGGTACGACCAGCACGCGGGTGTTCCAGCGTGGCCCCAGTGTCTTCACGCACCACCAGCGCAGGGCTTGGGCCGCGACGACCACGGCGACCATGGTCCAGCCGAGGCCGGGGTGGAACGGCCGCCGCATCGTCTCCACCTCGGCCAGGCAGCCGAGCAGAAGGCCCGTGTGCAGCACCACCATCACCGGGTAGTGCCGCCGTCCGTGCTCGACGGCGCCGCGTGCCAGGCTCCAGCGTGCGTGCCGACGGGCGACCACGAGTTCGACGACGCGCTCGGCGCCGATCGCGAGCACCAGAAGGGCGTACCAGTTCACGTCTCAGGCTCTCCTTTCCTACCAGCGCAACAGGACGAGTTCGGTGCAGAAGCCCGGGCCCATGGCGAGCAGCAGGCCGGGAGTGCCGGCGCACGGCCTGCTGCTTCCCGTCAGGGTGTCGCGCAGGACGTGGAGCACGGAGGCCGAGGACAGGTTGCCGACATCCGCGAGGGAGCGCCGGCTGATGTCGAGGACGTCCTCGGGCAGGTCGAGCGCCTCCGCGACCGCGTCGAGGATTTTGGGGCCGCCCGGGTGGCAGACCCAGGCCGTCACGTCCTTGCGGGTGAGGCCGTGGTCGGCCAGGAAGCCGTCGACGTCGGAGCCGAGGTTCTTGCGCACCACGTCGGGGACGGCGGGATCCAGGACGACGCGGAAGCCCGATCCGGTGACGTCCCAGCCCAGCAGCCGCTCGGTGTCCGGGTACAGCCGACTGCGGCTCGCCACCACCGCCGGGCCGCTCGCCGCCCCTGCCGTGTGTCTTCGGGTCCCGCAGGCGACCACGGCGGCGGCCCCGTCCCCGAAGAGTGCGGTCGCGATCAGGTTGGCGGGTGAGGTGTCGCCCCGCTGGAAGGTCAGTGAGCACAGTTCGACGGAGAGGAGCACGGCGACGTGGTCCGGCCAGCCCTGGAGGTAGTCGTGAAGGCGCGCGAGACCGGCCGCGCCGGCGACGCAGCCCAGACCGAAGAGAGGCAGCCGTCTGACGTCCGGTCGCAGCCCGAGCCGTCCGACGAGCCGGGCGTCCACCGACGGCGCGGCGATGCCGGTCACTGAGGTGAACAGCAGCAGATCGACATCCCGGGCGGACAGACCGGCCTCGGCGAGCGCCCCGGAGAGGGCTTCGGCGCCGAGGTCCACGGCATGGCTGAGGAAGGCGTCATTGGCCGCGCCGAAGTCCCTCAGTTCGCCGTACCGGTCGAGTGGCAGCGCCGTATGACGTGTGCGGACCTGCGCGCCGCGGTGGAGCCGTTCGAGAGCACGCCGGTCCCCGTCGGCGGCGAGGCACTGACCGGCCACCATGTCGGTGATCTCCTGCTGGGAGTGACGATGTGGTGACAGGACTCCGTAGACAGCTGCGATCCGGGTCATCGGGCTCCCTGGTGCGGACGAGGTGAACCCATATGTGCCCCACGCCGCGTGGTTGTACCAGGGCATAGCTCGTTGGGCGCCTACGATCAGCGCGTGGACGCCACGAACCGGGCTGCTGCCGTCAGGCCCGCCTCGACAACGCCCGCCGGCAGTGGGGCCGTACGCTCCGAGAGCCTTTTCACCGGATTGGTGAGGGCCTGTCATCCGGGGCCGACGGCGGCCGTCACCCTGCTGATGACGGCGCTGGCGGTGTCGGCGGGGCACGGTGGGCGCGGCTGTGTGCTGGTCGGCACGGCGGTGCTGGCGGGCCAGCTGTCGGTGGGCTGGTGCAACGACGCGGTCGACGCCCGGCGTGACCTTGCGGCCGGACGGTACGACAAGCCGGTCGTGTCCGGTGCGATCGGTGCCGGGGGCGTACGGACCGCGGCTGTCGTGGCTCTGGTGGCGAGCGTCCCGCTGTCCCTGGCCGGTGGGCTGCTCGCCGGCTGCGTCCATCTGATCGGCGTCGGCGGCGCGTGGGCGTACAACCTGGGGGTGAAGGCGACGCGGCTGTCCTGGCTGCCGTACGCCGTGGGGTTCGCGGCGCTTCCGGCCTTCGTGGTGCTGAGCCTGCCGGGGAGGGCCGTGCCGGCCTGGTGGGTCGTCACGGCCGGCACGCTGCTGGGCGTGGGCGCGCATCTGGGCAACGTGCTGCCGGACATCGAGTCCGACCTGAGAGCGGGGGTACGAGGGTGGCCGCAGCGGCTCGGTCCGGCGCGCACACGGCTGCTGATGCCGGTCCCCCTCGCCGCGGCGTCCGCGGTGCTCGTCCTCGGTGGGTCG
Organism: Streptomyces sp.; assembly: GCF_036566765.1. GTDB lineage: Bacteria > Actinomycetota > Actinomycetes > Streptomycetales > Streptomycetaceae > Streptomyces. The sequence goes on along the minus strand of NZ_DATCVQ010000487.1, from coordinate 1,311 downwards.
GGGCCACTCAGCGCCGCCTCGTGGGTCGCGCCGGCGGCGGCCGCGCTGACGGCGCTGCTCAGCGCGGTCCTCGGCCGTCGCCACGTCCGACTGCCGTTCATCGCATCCATTCTCGTCGCCGGCATGGACGTGGCGCTTCTGGTGGGGCGTGGCGACTCCCTCACCTGACGGCTCCGCTCCGAGCGTCGATGGTCGGGGCTCTGGAAGGATCCGGCTCAGCGCTTCGCGGCGGCTGTCAGGAACGCCCGCGCACGCCGGCGGCTCCCCGGTGGAGGGCGGGGCGGTCCTGCCGCTGGCGCCGTGTCCGCCGGGCACCGGCGTCACAACCTGTTCTGTCCGGACCGCCGCCGATCGGATCTCGAGGCCGAACGTCTTCCTGGTCCGACGGAACTCCACGGGCCGGGGCCACGTCGCCCAGCCGGGCCCGTAGAGCCCGGCATCTTGTCCGTCATCCTGGGGCCGGTGGTCTCCAGGCCCGAAAGGTTCGGGCAGATCGCGCCACTGAATTCCGGTCCGCACCCGGTGCAGAATCCCGTCGATCACCTGCCGGTATCCCGCTGCCTGGCGCTGACAACCTGCGAAGCTGCCAGGCCGTGCCAGAAGGTACTAAGGGAAACCCTTGCTGTCAGGGGAGGTCTGGGCATCGGGAAGCCCATCTCACCGTCGTCCGGTCAAGTACCCCCGACCAGCGGACGTGGCACGCCAGGTCACAGCGAGGCGCCCGGCCACACGCCACTGGCCGGTCAGGGCCGGCCGCCCACAACAAGTCGACACGGCACCGCGCGGCCCTACGAAGTGCCAGGGTCGTCCTCGAATCCGATGACGTCTGCCAGCTCCTCGTACCGGTACCAGTACGAGTTCGGCGCAAGCTCTCGCACCCGCGTGACAAACGCGGCCCGTGTCGAGGACCACCGCAACAAACAGCGGCGCGGCCAGCAGCTGGACCAGCCCGCAGACCAGGCCGCCCCGTCCAGCCAGCCGCCGGCGGTGTGACCCGCTCAACCGCGCGGCTGGCGCTGGCCTCCCTTCGCTCCTGCCGCGCGGGCGGAGCGACGGCCTGGGCCCGGGGTCGCCACCCCGCCCGGTGTGGTGGCGGAGCCGAAGTCTGGGATGGGTTCCCGCCGTCCCTGTCATGTCGGCAGCGGCCGGGAGAACGGCGCCCATAGATCTAGGAATCGCCGCCTTTCTCGCCGACGTGGCATCCGAGGCCCGGCTATTCGATCAGGGCATTAACGCTGATGATCACTAGACCGATCAACATGTCCAGGCCGCCTGCCCGGCACGAGGACGGCCATCCGTGCCCTGCGGTGC
>NZ_DATCVQ010000486.1:0-3086 GCF_036566765.1 Streptomyces sp. | reverse complement strand
GTTGCCGTTCTGGTCGTACGACTGCTGCGGCCCGCCCTGGTACGCCTGCTGGTCGTACTGCTGCTGATGCTGCTGGTCGTACTGCTGTTGGTTGTACTGCTGCTGGTTGTACTGCTGGTGCTGCTCGTACTGGCCATCGTGCTGCGGGTACTGCTGCTGCGCCTGACCATAGGCGGCCTGCCGGCCGTCGCCCCAGCCACCGTTGTCGTACTGCGGCTGCTGCTGCGGATAGTGCTGCGGCTGGCCGCCGTAGGGGGACTGCTGACCCGCATGGGCCTGCTGCCCTTCCCATCCGCCGTCCCCGTACAACGGGTCCTCGGGATGCCACGGTTCGGAGCCTTCGCCCCGGCCATACTCAGTCATCGATCCCCTAGAGCCGCGAGGCGGCGGTCTCCTTCTCTCACCATCCGGCTACCGTTTCGCCTCTTTCTGTGCGGTGACTGTTCGAATGTCGCCGCATCGCGCGGAACGTTACCGTACCGCGATCAGATGACCACTTCGACGCCCTCGCCGGGTGCTTTACCTGACACCCGTTCGGATTCCAGCGCCTGCTGAAGGATGATCACGGCTGCTGCCTGGTCGATGACCGATCTGCCCTTTTTGGATTTCACTCCGGATGCGCGCAGTCCCTGACTGGCCGTCACCGTGGTCATCCGCTCGTCGACGAGCCTGACCGGGACGGGCGCGATCCCCCGGGCGAGCTCCTGGACGAAGCCGCGGACCTTGACCGCGGCCGGGCCCTCGCCCCCCTTGAGGGAGCGAGGGAGGCCGACGACCACCTCGATCGGTTCGTACTCCTCGACCAGCTGCTTCAGCCGACGATGAGCTGCCGGGACGTCCCGGCCCGGGACCGTCTCCACCGGAGTGGCGAGGATCCCGTCGGGGTCGCACGAGGCGACCCCGATACGGGCGTCCCCGACGTCGATCGCGAGTCTGCGGCCCGTGCGCATTACTTGGCCGACTCCCCGACCATGCGCTCCACGGCGTCCACGGCCTCACCGATCGCGGCCGGGTTCTGGCCACCGCCCTGGGCGACGTCCGGCTTGCCGCCACCGCCGCCGCCGAGGGTCTTGGCGGCGGCGCGGACCAGCTCGCCGGCCTTGAGACCGCGCTCACGCGCGGCCTCGTTGGTGGCGATGACGGTCAGCGGCTTGCCGTTGGCCGTGGTGAACAGGGCCACGACGGCCGGACGGTCCGACGGAATGCGGCCGCGCACGTCGAGGACGAGCCGGCGCAGGTCGTCGGCGCCGGTGCCGTCCGGCACCTGGCCCACGACGAGGGCCACGCCGCGGATGTCCTGGGCGTTCTCGGCGAGTCCGGCGGCGGCCTGGAGGACCTTCTCCGCACGGAACTTCTCGATCTCCTTCTCGGCGTCCTTCAGCTTGCCGAGCATCGCGGAGATCTTCTCCGGCAGCTCCTCCGAGCGGCCCTTGACCAGCTCCTGGAGCTGGGCGACGACCGTGTGCTCACGAGCCAGGAAGTTGTACGCGTCGACGCCGACCAGGGCCTCGATGCGGCGCACGCCGGAGCCGATGGACGACTCGCCGAGCAGCTTCACCAGACCCAGCTGGGCGGTGTTGTGGACGTGCGTGCCGCCGCACAGCTCCTTGGAGAAGTCGCCGATGGTGACGACGCGGACCTTCTCGCCGTACTTCTCGCCGAACTCGGCGATGGCGCCCTGACGCTTGGCCTCGTCGATCGGCATGACCTCGGCGTGCACGTCGAGTTCGCGGGCCAGCACCTCGTTGATCTTCTGCTCGACGTCCGTGAGGACGGCGCCGGGCACGGCGTTCGGCGAACCGAAGTCGAAGCGGAAGCGGCCGGGCGAGTTCTCCGAACCGGCCTGGGCGGCCGTCGGGCCGAGGGCGTCGCGCAGCGCCTGGTGGGTCAGGTGGGTGGCGGAGTGGGCGCGGGCGATGGCCCGGCGGCGGCGGATGTCGATGGTGGTGTACGCGGTGGAGCCCACCGTCACCTCGCCGACCTGGACCGCGCCCTTGTGCACCGTGACGCCGGGGACCGGCTGCTGGACGTCGCGGATCTCGATGACGGCGCCGCTGTGCAGCTTGATCCGGCCCTGGTCGGCGAGCTGGCCGCCGCCCTCGGCGTAGAACGGGGTGCGGTCGAGGACGACCTCGACGTCGTCGCCCTCGGTGGCGGCCGGCGACGGGACGCCGTTGACCAGCAGCCCGACGACGGTGGACTCGCCCTCGGTGTTGGTGTAGCCGGTGAACTCGGTGGCGCCGTTGCTGTCCGCGATCTCGCGGTAGGCGGTGACGTCGGCGTGGCCGGTCTTCTTGGCCTTGGCGTCGGCCTTGGCGCGCTCCCGCTGCTCCTTCATCAGGCGGCGGAAGCCGTCCTCGTCCACGGAGAGGCCCTGCTCGGCGGCCATCTCCAGGGTGAGGTCGATCGGGAAGCCCCAGGTGTCGTGGAGCAGGAACGCCTTGTCACCGGCGAGGATCGTGCCGCCGGCGGCCTTGGTCTCGGTGACGGCGGTGTCGAGGATGTTGGTGCCGCCCTTGAGGGCCTTGAGGAACGCGGCCTCCTCGGCGAGGGCGACGGTCTCGATCCGCTTGCGGTCGGTGACCAGCTCCGGGTACTGCTCGCCCATCGTCCCGATGACGGTGTCGACGAGCTCCTGGACGACCGGGCCGGTGGCGCCGAGCAGGCGCATGTTGCGGACGGCGCGGCGCATGATGCGGCGCAGCACGTAGCCGCGGCCCTCGTTGGACGGCAGGACGCCGTCGGCGATGAGGAAGCTCGAGGCGCGCAGATGATCGGCAATGATGCGGTGGCTCGCCCGATGGGGGCCCTCGGCGGGGACCCCGGTCGCCTCTTCCGAGGCGCGGATCATCGCCTTGAACAGGTCGATGTCGTAATTGTCGTGCTTGCCCTGCAGCACCGCGGCGATGCGCTCCAGCCCCATGCCGGTGTCGATCGACGGCCGCGGCAGGTCGACCCGCGTCTCCTTGGTGACCTGCTCGTACTGCATGAAGACGAGGTTCCAGATCTCGATGAAGCGGTCGCCGTCCTCGTCGGGGGAACCCGGTGGGCCGCCGGGGATTTCGGGGCCGTGGTCGTAGAAGATC
>NZ_DATCVQ010000485.1:0-12875 GCF_036566765.1 Streptomyces sp. | reverse complement strand
GCGGTGTCGAACTCGTCGCGGCGCAGCGCGTTCATGCGCGAGGTGCCGACGTAGTACTGGCGGATGAGGCCCGCCTCGCGGAGCACGTGGAAGTGGTGCGTGGCCGTCGACCTGCTGACCGGCAGCTCGATCGTGCCGCATGCGAGGTCCTGTTCGGCACAGGCCAGTTCGCGGACGATCCGGCGGCGCACCGGGTCCACCACGGCCTCCAGCACTTGCTGCAGCGGAACCGTTCGCACGTCAGGGTGCGGTGGGACGCGATCCCCTCCGCCGCGCTGTGTCGTCGTCATTCAGCCTCGACCTCCAGCGCCCATGCTACGACACGCATCGAAGTATGGCGGCAGTCAAAGTATGACGGCCATCGAAGTTTGACAGTGATCGTAGTTTCCGCTTCAGTTGGCACCGGCGGCGCGCCGAACGCGTCGCCGTCATCGGTCGAAGGGGGATGCGTGATGGCCAGGACGGTGCGATTCCACGAGCACGGCGGGCCCGAGGTGCTGCGGATCGAGGACGTGGAGGTCGGCGAGCCGGGCCCCGGCGAGCTGCTCGTCCGCGTCGACGCGATCGGCGTGAACCGGGCCGAGGTGCTGTTCCGCACCGGCCACTACATCGAGCCCGTCAAGGAGTTCCCCGCCCGGCTCGGCACCGAGGCCGCCGGCGTCGTCGAGGCCGTCGGCCCGGGCGTGATCGGCTTCGCGGCCGGACAGCCGGTCAGCGTGGTGCCCGCGTTCTCGATGAACCGTCACGGCGTCTACGCCGAGCGCGCGATCGTCCCCGCGACCGCGGTGCTGCACCGCCCCGAGGGGATGGACGCCGTCTCCGGCGCCGCGGTGTGGATGCCGTTCCTCACGGCGTACGGCGCGCTGGTGGAGGTCGGCGGGATGCGGGCCGGCGACACCGTCGTGCTGACCGCGGCGTCCAGCAGCGTCGGCCTCGCCGCGATCCAGGTCGCCCGGCGTGTCGGCGCCGTGCCCGTCGCCACCACCCGCACCCCCGCCAAGAAGGACGCGCTGCTCGCGGCCGGGGCCGCCGACGTGATCGTCACCGACCAGGAGGACGTCGTCGGCCGGGTGCGCGAGCTGACCCGGGGAAGGGGTGCCGAGTTCGTCTTCGACGCCGTCGCCGGTCCCGGCGTCCTCGATCTGGCCCGGGTCGTCGCCCCCGGCGGCACGCTCTTCCTGTACGGCGCGCTCAGCGGCGAGCCGACCCCGTACCCCGGGTTCGAACTCGGCATGCCCGCGCTGAACATGCGCACCTACACCGCGCTCGAGACCACCATGGATCCCGAACGGCTGCGCCGCGCCGAGGCGTTCGTCGCCTCCGGCCTGCGCACCGGCGCGTTCGCGCCCGTCGTGGACCGGGTGTTCACCCTGGACGAGATCGCCGACGCCCACCGCCACATGGAGGCCGGCAACCAGGTCGGCAAGATCGTCGTGACCGTCGCGCACTGAACGTCCGTACGTCTCACGACGGTTCGGGGTCGGCGGGGGCCGGTTCGGCGGCGGCCGCCTCGGCCTGGCGGGGCACGGCCGGGGCGTACTGCGCGGCCTGGGTGCGGAACATGGACGCATAGCGGCCGTCCAGGGCGATCAGCGTGTCGTGCGTGCCCTGTTCGACAAGGCGTCCCTCGTGCAGCACGTAGATCACGTCGGCATGGCGGACGCCCGACATGCGGTGGGTCACCAGGACCACCGCCCGCTCCGGCCCGGCGAGCCGGCGGATCCGCTCGAACGCGGCGATCTCCGCCTCCGGGTCGAGCGCCGAGGTCGGCTCGTCGACCACCAGGACGCCGTCCGCCGTGCCGGTGCGGGCCCGCCAGTGCGTGCGGGCCAGGCCGATCTTCTGCCACTCGCCGCCGGAGATCTCCGCCGCGCCGCGGAACATGCGGGCCAGCAACGTCCGCAGCCCGTGCGGGAGTTTCCCGATCACCGACCCCGCGCTCGCGTACGCGACCGAGGGCGCCAGCTCCTCCTCGCCCGCCTCCCGGCTCGGACGCCCGATACGGATGTTCATCGCCGCCGTCACCGGCCAGCGCTGGAAGTCCTGGGTGAGCAGCGACACCCGGTCGAACAGCTGGGCGCGGTCGAGACCGGCGAGATCCGCCTCGCCCCAGCGAACCGCGCCGCCGTGCGGCAGCAGCAGCCCCGCGAGGATCTTCATCAGCGTGCTCTTGCCCGAGCCGTTCTCGCCGACCACCGCGACCACCGACCCCATCGGGACCGCCAACGAGACCCCGTCCAGGGCCGGTTCGTCCCGGTCGGGGTAGCGGTACGTCACCTTCTCCAGGGTCACCCCGCTCACCCGCACCGGCACGTCCGCGCCCCCGGCCGGGATCGCCCGCGCCGCCGCCTCCGCGAGGAAGCGGTCGTGGTCCTGGACGTACAGGCTCTCCTCGTGGAGCTGGTTCACGTTCATCACCAGCGCCCCCAGGCTCGCCGAACCCGCGCGCACCGCGATCACCGCCGTGCCCGCGACGGCCAGATCCATGTGACCGGCCATGATGAGCCAGCCCATCACCCCGTACGTGGCCGCCGTCGCGAGCCCGGAAAGCGCCGCCGCCACCAGCTCGGTGACCGCCTTGCCGTCGGCGAGACGGCGCTGCTCGGCCTCCGCGCTCTGCGCCATGTCCCGGTACCGGTCGAGCAGGAAGGCCCCCACCCCGTGGATGCGCACCTCCTGCGCCGCCTCGCGCTCGGTGAGCAGATTGCCGATGAGCCGGCTGGCCCGTACGTGCTCCACCCACGTCATCACCGACACGTACCGTTCCTGGGCGACCCGCATCGCGCCCCAGCCGCGCGGCGCGGCGATCAGCAGCAGCATCGGCAGCAGCGCCGGATGCAGCACCGCGAGCACGCCGCCCGTCGCGATCAGCGCGATCGTGCCGTTGAGCGCCGCCACGCAGGCCCCGATCATGCGCCGCGCGGACGCCGCCCCGTACTGCGCCACGTCGATCAGCCGGCGGAACGCCGGGTCCTCGATCGCCTCCAGCTCGACCGCCGTCGCCGCCGCCAGGTACTCGGTGGTCGCGATCCGCTCCACCAGCGGCTCCAGCCGGCCCGCCCGGGACGTGGACCAGCCCGCCAGGCCCGCGTTCACCACCGCGACCACCGCCACCAGCAGCAGCGACGGCAGCGCGGCGCGCAGCCGTTCGGGGGCCGTCCCGCCGTCCAGGAGGGCGTGCATCACCCCGTTCACGGCGAGCAGGCTCGCCGCCGCCGCGATGCCCTGGCCCACCTCGCTCACGCCGACGCCGAGCAGCGACGGACGGTCCGCCCGCCAGGCGCGCCGCAGGGTGCCGCCGACCAGCCGCGGCATCGCGCGGATCGCCGTGAGCATCGTCAGGTCCAGCTGCGCGCGCTCGTGCTGCGACCAGCCCGTCTCGTACCGCAACGGGCCGCCGAAGAGCTCCCGTTCGGCGGCGGAGACAGTGGGCTCGGTCATGCGGACCCGTCCGAGGAATCGCTTCACGCCGGGGACCTCCGTGGGGGACGCGTTTCATGGCGCACCCGACGAGACTGCCCGCGCTGCACCGGCCGGAACCGGCGAAATCCGGCGCTAATCGGGGGAGTCGGGGCGGTGCGGGGCGCATTGAGGAGGCGCGGGGGTGGGTGGACGAGGGGCGCACGGAGGAGGCGCGGAGGCAGGCGGACGAGGGGAAGGCGTCGGCCCGTGTCAGGCGTCGTGGTGCACCGCGTACCGGTGGAACGCACCGTTCTCCAGCGGCAGTTCGGGCCGCCAGCTCTTCAGGGCCTGGCTCGACGGGACGAACAGCGGCCCCGGCAGCGCGTCCGGGGCGAACCACTCCCAGCGGTCGATCTTGTCCGGCTCGGCCACGGCCGGCGTGCCGCGGTGCGCCCGGACGACCGCCACCGCCGTCATCCGGGTCAACCGGGCCTCGTGCAGCGCGTCCAGCAGGATCGCGACGACCTCGACGTCGTCCGGGTCCGCCTCCAGCGTGGTCTCCTCGGCCAGCTCGCGGGCCGCCGCGACCTCGATCGACTCGCCCGGGTCCACCTTCCCGCCGGGCAGCTCCCACACCCCCGTCGGATGCAGCCCGAGCAGTACCCGCCCCTCCGCGTCGGTGACGATCACGCCCGCGCCGAGGGACGCCTGCGCGGCGGGCGCCTGGAGGTTGCGGTGCGGCTGGGCCTGCTCGGCCGGGATCATGGGAGCTCCTCGCGGTGCGGACGTACGACGACGAGTCCACAGGTACTACATTCCGCGCGGCCGCCCCGCACCCGACCCCTCCGGGCGGCGCGGCTCAGTGCGGCTCAGTGCGTCGAGGGCTGCTCCGGGCGGGCCGGGACCACCGCGACCGGGCACTCGGCGTGCAGCAGCACCGCGTTCGCCACCGAACCCATCAGCATTGCCTCAGGGCGCAGCCGGCGGTGGTGCCGGCCGACGACCAGGAGACCGGCGGTCCGGGAGTCCTCGACGAGCCGGCCCGCCGCGTCCGAGGGCGCGACCACCTGTGACACCTCCACGCTCCGGTACCGCTCGGTGAACGGCCCCAGCCTGGTCGCCTGGTGCTCCTTCGCCTCCTCGACCAGCTCCGGCCGGTCCGGGTCGGGCAGCTCGGTCAGCGGCATCACGGGCGCGGGCGGCCCGACCATCAGCAGCGGCGACACGGGCACCGGGTACGCCGTCACCGCCTCAAGCGCCACGCCCCGCCGCCGCGCCTCCTGGAAGGCGAACTCCAGGACGTCGTCCGCGGTCTCCTCCGGATGCAGGCCGAGCACCACCCGTCCGGCCTCCGGCCGGTCCGCCAGCGCCGCGGCCCGCGCCTCGTGCGGCACCACCACGACGGGGCAGGGCGCGACCGAGGTGAGCGACCGGCTCGTCGAGCCGAGCAGCAGGCTCGCGAAGCCGCCGCGGCCGCGCGAGCCGAGCACCAGCATGCGGGCCTTGCGGGCCTGCGCGAGCAGCGCGTCGGAGACGGAGCCCTCCAACGTCTCGTACGAGGCACGCACCGTGCCGTCGGCGTACGCCTCCACCCGCCTTCTCGCCCCGTCGAGGACGGCGTCGACGATCTCCGGGTCCTGGCCGAGCGAGTGGATGCGGGCCAGGCCCACCTGGAGTTCCTCGGGGCTGACATGGACGACGCGCAGCTCCGCGCCGAGCCGGTGGGCAGCGCCGAGCGCCCACTCCAGGGCCCGGCGGCTGTGCTCGGATCCGTCGACGGCGACAACGACAGGCATTTCGGTCATACGGTGACGACTACCCCGTGCGTCGGAGCGCACGCAGACGGACAGGTCCGGACGGGGCGCCCGTCACAGGCGCAGGCGGCAGCGGGCGGTCAGCGCGAGCGACAGCTCGACCACGTCCGCCGGGCGGGTCAGCGAGCGCCCGGTGAGCTGCTCCAGGCGGCGCAGCCGGTTGAGCACCGTATTGCGGTGGCAGTACAGCTGGTGGGCGGCGCGCTGGGCGCTCCCGTCGCAGTCGAGCCAGGCGCTCAGCGTCTCGATCAGCACGTCCCGGTCTGCGGGTTCGAGCCGGAGCACCGGGCCGAGCACCCGCTCGGCGAGCGTGGCCCCGAGGGCCGGCGAGGACGCGAGCAGCGCGGCGGGCAGATGCTCGTCGAGCAGGACGGTGCCTCCGCCCGGCGGGCAGGCTCGCAGCGCCACCTCCGCGAGTCGACGGGCGTCGCCGACGGCGGCCAGCGTCTCCACCCGCGAGCCGATGCCGATCGCCGTCCCCGGCGGCCCGGTCAGGGTCCGTGCCAGCGCGCGGAGCGTGCCGTCGCCGACGAGCACGAGCCCGTACGCGGCCTCCGCCTCCACGTGCCAGACGATCCGCGGCCCGCCCTCGGTACCGGCGAGCGCCCGGACGTCCGGGCGGCCGGCCGCCGCCACCACCGCGTACGCGCCCTCCGCCGGCAGCCCGAGCGCGTCCGCGACCTCCGGCAGGTCGGCGATCCGCGTGGTGCCGTCGAGCAGCGCCGCGGTCATCCGGCGCAGCCTGTCCTCCCGCCCGCCGGCCGTCCGCCTCGCCGCCCGACGATGGGCGTCCGCGACGAGGGTGCAGTGCTCGTCCATGAAGTTCCAGACGTCGGCGGCGACATGGACGAGCAGGCGCACGTCGTCGGGGTCGCGCCGGGCCGTCTCGTCGACCAGCTCCTGCCAGACCAGGCCGCCGCCGAGCCGGAAGGCCTGCAGCACGGCGTCCAGAGGCAGCTCCCGGGCGGCCCACGACGCCCCGACCTCGGCCGCGCACCGGCGGGCCGCCGCGCCGGACGGCCCCGGACCGAGCAGCGAGCCGACATGGTGCCCCAACGAGGCCCGCACCTCCTCCCGTACGCCCACGGGATCGGCGGCGAGCGCCGCGCGGAACGCGGGCTGCTGCGCCGCGAGCGCGCCCGCAAGGCGCTCCGCGAGGCCCGGCAGATCGCCCAACAGGACCCGCGCGGCCCGGTGCAGCACGGCCACCGCCTCGGCGTCGACCGATCGGTCCCGTACGGCATGCGGCATCGCGTTCCTCCACCGGCGTCGATCGGCTCGCTCCCGCACGACGCCCCGCGCCAGCCGGACCGCCGTCGAACGGAAGAATGACATACCGTCCAGTCGGTCCCTAGAGGGCGGACGCGTCTCGTTGGGCGGGGGCGTGCCGTCCGACCCGCGTTCAGAGGGCCGGCGTCGGCCAGCCGCCGCGGTCCGCCACGTCGAGCACGAGCGCGGCGATGTTCCAGGCGTCGTCCTCGCCGCTGTGGTGCCGGCCCTCCAGGGGGAGGCCCGCCACGGTCAGGGCGCGGGCCATGCCGGGGCGTTTGCGCAGGCCGTGACTGTCGGTGAAGACGGCCTTGGCGTTGGTGTGAACCGTGCCGAAGGGGTACGCGACGCCGGTCGCCCGGCACTGGCGGGTGAACTGGTTGCGGTCGTAGTCGCCCCAACTCGCCCACGGGCGAATCCCCGCCCGGTGCTCGCGGGCCAGCAGTCGGCAGGCCTCGGCGAACGACACGCCGCCGTCCACCTCGGCTTGGGTCAGCCCGGTCAGCTCCGTGCAGAACGCGCTCACCCGCGACCGGGCGGGGCGGACCAGAATGCGGTGCCGGCCGAGCCGGCGGTGCGCCGCGAGGTCGACGACGGTCAGGCCGATCTCGATGATCTCGCTCACCGCACCGGGCGGCGGCTGTCCGTCCCAGCAGGTCGCCTCGACGTCGACGACGTTCAGGAGGCTCGCGTCGGGGGCAGCGGGGGTGTCGGGATGCATGTGGGGGAGCCTAGGGAGCCGGAGGCGCGCCCGGCATCTGGATTTCCGGGCCGCCTCCCATGCTTGACACCCCGTCAGCCCAGGTCCAGGACCTCCCGCAGGGCCGATACCGCGTGCTCGCGGTGCAGGTCGAGGAGGCGTACGGCCTCCTCGGCGTCGCCCGCGCGCAGCGCGGCCACGACCGCGCGGTGCTCGTGCTGGACGCGCTCGCGGTTGGGGCGCTCGGCGTAGTACAGGGAGCGGTACGCGTCGGTCGCGTCCCATAGCGTGCCGATCAGGCGGACCAGCCGCGGCATCCCCGACGCCTCGATGACGGTGAAGTGGAACTGCCGGTTCGCCGCGGTCATCTCCGCCACGTCCCCGGCCTCGCCGGCCCGCTCCACCGCCGCCTGCGCCTCATTCAGGGCGTCCGCGAGCCCGGGCCCCGACCGCGCGACCGCCTGCCGGACCGCCTCCCCCTCCAGGAGCGCCCGGATGCGGTACACCTCTTCCAGGTCCGCGAGGGACAGCTCGGCGACGAAGTAGCCGCGGTGCGCGTGGTGGACGACCAGGCCCTCGCCCTCCAGGATCTTCAGCGCCTCGCGCAGCGGCACCCGGCTCACGTCCAGCCGCGCGGCGAGCGCGTCCTGCCGGATCGGCGCGCCCGGGCGCAGCTCGCCGCCGGTGATCGCGCGCCGCAGCTCCTCCAGGACGAACTGCTGGGCGGTCGGCGGCCGCCGCCTCTGCACCGAGCTGCTCATCGCCTCTGACCTCTCCTCGCCGTCGTGACCTGCCCATCTTCCTACGGGGCGGCTCCCTCTCCTGCCGCGAGCCCCAGCTCGGCGAGGAGCGCCTGCGTGTGCTCGCCCAACCGGGGCGGCGCGCTGCGGTACGAGGCCGGGGTGCCGTCGAGGCCGATCGGGTTCGCGACCTGTTCGGCGGCCGCGCCCGCGCCGTCGCCGTCCACCCGTACCCGCGGGTCGAGACCGAGCCGGTCGGCCAGGTCGAAGGCGGCCGCGAGGTCGTTGATCGGCCCGCACGGCACCCCGGCCGCGGTGAGCTCCTCGAACCAGGCGTCCGCGGTCCGCCCGGCGAGCGGCCCGGACAGCGCGGCGACCAGCTCATCGCGGTGGGAGACCCGGGCCGTGTTGGTGGCGAAGCGGGCGTCGTCGGCCAGCGCGGGCAGGCCGAGCCGGGCGCAGAGGGCGCGGAACTGGCGGTCGTTGCCGACCGCGAGCGCCAACGGCCGGTCGAGCGCGTCGAACACCTCGTACGGGGCGATGCTCGGATGCCGGTTGCCCATCGCCCGCGGGACCACGCCCGCGCCGACGTACGCCGACGCCTGGTTGGTCAGCGCGGAGAGCAGCGAGCCGAGCAGCGACACCTCCACCCGCTGACCGCGGCCGGTGCGCTCGCGGTGCCGCAGCGCGGCCAGTACGCCCATGCCCGCGTGCAGTCCGGTGATCACGTCGACCAGCGCCACGCCCGCCTTCGTGCCCCGGCCGTCCGGCTCGCCGGTGACGCTCATCAACCCGCCCATGGCCTGTACGAGCAGGTCGTAGCCGGGCAGATGCGCCCCGCCGTCCGTGCCGAAGCCGGTGACCGAGCAGTAGACGAGACCCGGGTGGAGCGCGCTCAGCTCCTCGTACCCGAGACCGAGCTTCTCCATGGTCCCCGGGCGGAAGTTCTCCACCAGCACGTCGGCGCGGGCGACGATCGCGCGCGCCGCCTCACGGCCCCGCGGGTCGGTCAGATCGAGGGCGACCGAGCGCTTGTTGCGGTTGACGCCGAGGAAGTACGTGGCCTCCCCGTCCACGAACGGCGGGCCCCAGGCCCGCGTGTCGTCGCCCGACCCGGGGCGCTCGATCTTGATCACGTCGGCCCCGAGATCGGCCAGCAGCATCGTCATGTACGGGCCGGCGAGGACGCGGCCGAAGTCGGCGACGACGATCCCGGACAGCGCACCCGTGCCCGCGTCCATGCCCGCGTCCATGCCCGTTTCCTGCGGGTCTGCCGCCATCTCGCTCACTCGTTGCTCCTTCGCCCGTCCGACGGAGGCGAACGTACGCAGCGGTCCGCCGAAATTCAATACTGGATCCAAAATCCGATCTGCGGCTACTCTGCGAGCGGCCGGGAGCCGTACGGACCCGGCGGTGCGCCCACAGCCTGGAGGCCGGAACATGAAGTCGTCGCCCGTCCACCCCTTCGACCTGCTCGCCCTCGACGGCCTGCTGACCGACGAGGAGCGCGAGATCCGCCGCACCGTGCGGGCCCTGGCGGACCGCGAGCTGCGCCCGCACGTCGCCGGCTGGTTCGAGCGCGGCGAGATCCCGGCCCGCGAGCTCGCCCGCACCCTCGGCGGACTCGGCGTCCTCGGCATGCACCTGGAGGGCTACGGCTGCGCCGGAACCAACGCCGTCGCGTACGGCCTGGCCTGTCTGGAACTGGAGGCGGTCGACTCCGGGCTGCGCAGCCTCGTCTCCGTGCAGGGCTCCCTCGCCATGTACGCGATCTGGAAGTACGGCTCCGAGGAGCAGAAGCAGCAGTGGCTGCCGGGAATGGCCGCGGGCGAGACCATCGGCTGCTTCGGGCTCACCGAGCCCGACGCGGGCTCCGACCCGGGCGCGATGCGCACGCGAGCCAAGCGGGACGGCGCGGACTGGATCCTCGACGGTACGAAGATGTGGATCACGAACGGCTCGGTCGCCGACGTCGCCGTGGTGTGGGCCCGCACCGACGAGGGGGTGCGCGGCTTCCTGGTGCCCGCCGGGACGCCCGGTTTCAGCGCCCCGGAGATCAAGCAGAAGCTCTCGCTGCGGGCGAGCGTCACCAGCGAGCTGGTCCTGGAGGGCGTGCGGCTGCCGGCCGACGCGATGCTGCCCGGCGCGCGCGGCCTGTCCGGCCCGCTCGGCTGCCTCAACGAGGCCCGCTTCGGCATCGTCTTCGGCGCGCTCGGCGCGGCCCGGGACTGCCTGGAGACGGCGATCTCGTATGCCGGCGAGCGCGTCGTGTTCGCCCGCTCGCTCGCCTCGTACCAGCTCACCCAGCAGAAGCTCGCCGACATGTCCCTGGAACTCGGCAAGGGCATGCTGCTCGCCCTGCACCTGGGCCGGCTCAAGGACGCCGGGCAGCTGACGCCCGAGCAGGTCAGTGTGGGCAAGCTCAACAACGTCCGGGAGGCGATCGAGATCGCCCGGCAGTGCCGCACCGTCCTGGGCGCGAACGGGATCACCCTGGAGTACCCGGTGATGCGGCACGCCAACAACCTGGAGTCGGTGCTCACCTACGAGGGGACCAGCGAGGTCCACGCCCTGGTCGTCGGCAAGGCGCTGACCGGCGAGGCGGCCTTCCGCTGATCGCGGACGACCTCGGCTAGGGCCTGTCCGGCGGATCAGGGTCGGACATGCCCTAGGTGGTGACCTTGGCGAGGAAGGCATGGAGGTTGTCCGTCGCGCGGGCGACCTTCTCGTCGACCGACAGGGTCTCCTCCTGGCCGCCCGCCCGCAGCTTGGGCTGCTTCTTGCCGCGCACGTACAGCGAACAGGCGAGGTCCGCGCAGAGGTAGATGCCGACGGTGTTGCCCTCGCGCCCCTTCGTGCCCGCCAGCGGGGCGGCGAGCAGGGTGACGCCCGACGAGGCGTGAGCGGTCTGGCAGACCTGGCACACGCTGGACTTGACCGCGCTGGTCCGGCGTGCGGCCGGCACCCGCAGGGTGACGCCGAGCGGACGGCCGTCCGCTCCGGGGGCGACGACATGGGCGCGCAGCGGCGCTCCGGGGTCGATCCAACCGAGGAAGTCGAGGTCCTGCCAGGGGAGTTCCGCGAAGTCGAGCGGGAGGCGGAGGCGGGCCGCCTCGCCCTTGGTGCAGTTCACGAAGGACGCGCGGATCTGTTGTTCGGTGAGTGGTTCCACTCGTACGACCGTACACACGCGCCCGGGGACGGTCATCCGAGTTTCGGACGGCCGTCCCCGGGCGGGGGCAGGTAGGCGAACCGGCAGGTCAGAACGTCGATCCGGTGAACGGCGCGTCCGGTCCCTGGGCCGGGTACGAGCCGTCCGGGCCGGCGTCGGGGGACACCGGGCCGTCGAAGGCCGCCGGACCGGAGTCGCCGGGTGCCGGGGAGTCGACGCCCGCCGACTGGTCCACCGTGCCGTCGCTGGGCGGCCCGTCGGGCGACGCCGGCTCCGACGGCGGACTCGGAGTGTCCGAGTCGGGTGTCGCGGGGGACACCGTGTCCGGCGACGCGGAGCTCGGCGGCACCAGGCTCGCCGGGCATGGCGACTCGGACGGGCTGAGGGACTGCGCGCTGTCGGTCACCGTGACGCACGGCGCCGGCGACAGGGGCGGGGGAGAGATCGACGGCGAGTCCGACGGCGGCACGATGGGCTTCGGGGGCGCCGTCGGCGGGGAGGTCGGCTTGTCCGTGCGCCCGTGGTGGCCCGGCTTACGGGTGAACCACGCGTCGTCGTCCGGGTCGTAGACCACGAAGATGTTCACGATCGTCACCGACGGGGCCACGACGACCACGTCCGACGTCCGGTAGCCCGGCCAGGCCGTGCCCGTCGTCTTGGGCGCGGTCCGCTGCGGGACGGCCGGGGTCAGCGGGTTGCCGCAGGCGCACCGGACGCGCGGCACCCCGCGGTCGTCGACCATGACCGCGGTC
The DNA here is from genome assembly GCF_036566765.1 of Streptomyces sp. Taxonomy (GTDB): domain Bacteria; phylum Actinomycetota; class Actinomycetes; order Streptomycetales; family Streptomycetaceae; genus Streptomyces. The sequence continues at coordinate 1,026 of NZ_DATCVQ010000485.1, read as the reverse complement.
CCGGCCTGGAGCACCGCCTGGTACGCGGTCGGCCCGCCGTTCTTGAAGCCGTGGTTGGTGACGCGGGTGTCCACCCGCAGCTGAAGCGGCGTCAGGCCGCGCAGGTAACCCGGCACGGCGGACTGCGAGATGCCGAGGACGGAGGCGAAGGCGGCGTTCTTGGCCCGATCGGCGGCGAGGAAGTCGATCTGCTGCTGGACGTTGCAGCTGGCGACGTTCTTCGTCCCGCCGTACAGGCCGTCCGCCGAACCGGACACGCTGCGCGTCACGTTCGCGCCGGTCGGCCGGGTCGGGCTGGGCAGCGGCGCGGGCGTCTGCGCGGTGTCGGCCTCACGGGCCGTGGACTTGGTGAACGGGTCCGGGCCGGCGGCCGACGCGGACTGCAGGAAGACCTCGCCGCCACCGCCGCCCGCCTGGTCCCCGCCGTCGTCGGAGCGAGTGAGGAGCACGGCCAGCACGACCGCGGCGACCAGCACGGCGGTGATCGCGGCGATCTTCGGGACCGAGCGCCACCAGGGGCCCTCGCCGCCGCCACCGCCCCCACGACCGCCGCCGAAGCCGCCCGAACCGCCCCCGCCGCCGCCATAGGGCGGCCCGGAGGGTGGCGGCGGACCGGCCGACCCTGGGCGGGAGGAGGGACCCGAGAGGGGGCCCGAGGGGGGACCTGTGGGGCGGCCGGACGGCGGTTGGGAAGTCACGTTTTTCCCTTTCTTCCGTTCCGCGTCAATGTGCGCCCCACCCAGAGGCCCCGCAAGCGGAAGGAGCGCCCGCTGACCCGGCGGACGGACACGGGGTGACCCGTACGGAAGCGACGCCGGGTGACGCGTACGGAGCCTGACGTCGGGTGATGTGCACGGGCATGAGGCCGGGCGATGCTCATTCAGGCGCCCGTACGTGGCTGACGCCTCGTGACCCGTACGGGCCTGCCCGGGCCGTCCCGGCGGGCGGCGTGCCCGCACCCCGCCTAGCGTGGGCAGCGTGAGCCGTCAGCCCCCCTCGGCGCGCGGCGCGCCGGCCGGCGCGGGG
>NZ_DATCVQ010000484.1:0-10195 GCF_036566765.1 Streptomyces sp. | reverse complement strand
GGGGCGGCCCGCCCTGTCGATCATCAACGACATCCTGCTGGACGGGATGAAGGTGGTCGGTGAGCTGTTCGGCTCGGGCCAGATGCAGCTGCCGTTCGTGCTCCAGTCCGCGGAGGTGATGAAGACCGCCGTCGCCCATCTCGAACCGCACATGGAGAAGACGGACGACGAGGGCAAGGGCACGATCGTGCTGGCCACCGTCCGCGGCGACGTGCACGACATCGGCAAGAACCTCGTCGACATCATCCTGTCCAACAACGGCTACAACGTGGTGAACCTGGGCATCAAGCAGCCCGTCTCCGCGATCCTCGACGCCGCCGAGGAGCACCGCGCCGACGTCATCGGCATGTCCGGCCTGCTGGTCAAGTCCACGGTGATCATGAAGGAGAACCTGGAGGAGCTGAACCAGCGGGGCCTGTCCGCCGACTACCCGGTCATCCTGGGCGGCGCCGCGCTCACCCGCGCCTATGTCGAGCAGGACCTGCACGAGATCTACGAGGGCGAGGTCCGGTACGCCCGCGACGCCTTCGAGGGGCTGCGCCTGATGGACGCGCTGATCGCGGTCAAGCGCGGCGTCCCCGGCGCCGCGCTGCCGGAGCTCAAGCAGCGCCGGGTGGCCAAGCGGGACGCCGCCCTGGAGATCTCCGAGCCGGAGCCCGGCGGCCGCTCCGACGTCGCCGTCGACAACCCCGTGCCCGCCCCGCCCTTCTGGGGCACCCGGGTGGTCAAGGGCATCCCGCTCAAGGACTACGCGAGCTGGCTCGACGAGGGCGCGCTGTTCAAGGGCCAGTGGGGCCTCAAGCAGAACCGGGCCGGCGACGGGCCGACGTACGAGGAGCTGGTGGAGACCGAGGGCCGGCCGCGGCTGCGCGGCTGGCTGGACCGGCTGCACACCGACAACCTCCTGGAGGCGGCCGTCGTGCACGGCTACTTCCCCTGTGTCTCCAAGGGCGACGACCTGATCATCCTGGACGAGGAGGGCAACGAGCGGACCCGCTTCACCTTCCCGCGCCAGCGCCGCGGCCGCCGGCTCTGCCTCGCGGACTTCTTCCGCCCGGAGGAGTCCGGCGAGACCGACGTGGTCGGCCTCCAGGTCGTCACCGTCGGTTCGAAGATCGGCGAGGCCACGGCCGAGCTGTTCGCGGCCGACTCGTACCGCGACTACCTCGAACTGCACGGCCTGTCCGTGCAGCTCGCCGAGGCGCTGGCCGAGTACTGGCACGCCCGGGTGCGCGCCGAGCTCGGCTTCGCGGGGGAGGACCCGGCGGACGTCGAGGACATGTTCGCGCTCAAGTACCGCGGCGCGCGTTTCTCGCTCGGCTACGGCGCGTGCCCCGACCTGGAGGACCGGGCGAAGATCGCCGAGCTGCTGCGGCCCGAGCGCATCGGCGTCCACCTCTCCGAGGAGTTCCAGCTGCACCCGGAGCAGTCCACGGACGCGATCGTGATCCACCACCCCGAGGCGAAGTACTTCAACGCACGGTGACGCACCGATGAAGACTTCAATGCACGGTGACGCACCGATGAAGACTTCGATGCACGGTGACGCACTGATGAAATCTTCGACGCACGGTGACCGAAACGCCAGGCCCGCCGGGTAATGCTCTGCACCTTCGGTGAGCGCGACGTACACTGATTGGTCCAGTGCAGGCCGGTCTCCCTCCCCGTACCGGGGGGCGGGACCGGCCTTCTCGTCCCTCATGGAGGTGTGCCGGATGACCAGTACGGTCCCCGCGTCCTTGATTCGTACCAACGAAGGGTCCGCCCTGCAGGCGGTCTTCCTCGACATGGACGGCACCCTCGTCGACACCGAGGGATTCTGGTGGGACGCGGAGGTCGAGGCGTTCGCCGCGCTCGGACACCGGCTGGACGAGTCCTGGCGCGACATCGTCGTGGGCGGCCCCATGAGCCGCAGCGCGGGCTACCTGATCGAGGCCACCGGCGCGGACATCACGCTGGCCGAGCTGACCGTGCTGCTCAACGAGAAGTTCGAGCAGCGCATCGGCCGGGGCGTGCCCCTGATGCCGGGCGCCGAGCGGCTGCTCGTCGAGCTGGCCCGGCACAACATCCCGACCGCGCTGGTCTCGGCCTCGCACCGCCGGATCATCGACCGGGTGCTCGCCTCGGTGGGCCGCGACCGGTTCGCGCTGACCGTCGCCGGCGACGAGGTGACGCGCACCAAGCCGCACCCCGAGCCGTACCTGACGGCCGCCCGCGGCATCGGCGCCGACCCCGGGCTGTGCGCGGTCATCGAGGACACCGCGACCGGCGTGGCCTCCGCGGAGGCGGCCGGCTGCCGAGTGGTGGCCGTGCCGTCCGTCGCCCCGATCGCCCCCGCGGGCGGCCGGGTCGTGGTGCGCTCGCTCGAAGAGGTCGACGTGCCGTTCCTGCGGACGCTCATCACCGGCGTGTGAGCGGAAGCTGAGCGAACGCGCGTACGGAAACGCAGGGCTCCGTACCGTGCGTTCTCCGTGATCGTCTGCGCCTGCCTCAAGGCCACCCGTCCCGAAGTCGCCCGCGTGACCTTGGTCACGCAGCGTGCCGAGGGGTGGGTGGCCTTTCTGTGCCCCATGCCCGGAACATGCGCTTCCGGTGCTGTCATGTGTCCGGATTCGTAGGGCCTTGCGCGATTCCTTCCCGCGCATCGTTATCGAGCGGATCGCATCAGTGCTCACTCAGCGGTGAATCGACGCCCGCCACCCCGTCCGGCCGCCCCCGCGCCGCGCACTAATCTTTCGGTCGTACTTCGCCGCACTCACCGTGTGCGCCGGCGCAAACCCAAGTCGCCGCGCCCACAGGAACGATCGCTGAATCCCGGCCCGATCGCTCCGCCCCGACCGGGCGGCAGCGGCGGAGTGTCCGTACCCGCTGTATCCCAGTGCCGGATGAGGAGAACGTTTTCCGTGAACCGCAAGACCTTGGTGCTGCCGGCCGTCGCCGGCATGCTCGCCCCCGTACTCGCCGGCTGCGGTACCACCGTGGGCGCCGTGGGCGGTGGCGACAAGCACATCGTGGTCGGGACCACGGACCAGTTCGTCGCCACCGAGGACGCCCCCGCGCCCCTCGACCCGGCGTACGCGTACGACACCGGCGCCTGGAACGTGCTCCGCCAGACCCTGCAGACGCTCATGCACGTCCCGCGCGGCGGCGGCAAGCCCGTCCCCGACGCGGCCTCCGACTGCGGCTTCACCGACAAGGCCAGCGAGAGCTACCGCTGCACCCTGCGCGACGGCCTCACCTTCGCCGACGGCACCCCGGTCACCGCCGAGGACGTCAAGTTCTCCATCGAGCGGGTCCTCGCGATCAAGAACGACAACGGCCCCGCCGCGCTGCTGTCCAACATCGACGAGATCGAGCCGAACGGCGAGAACGCGATCGTCTTCCACCTGAAGACGCCCGACGCCACCTTCCCGTACAAGCTCGCGACGCCCGCCGCCGGCATCGTCAGCAAGGCGAAGTACGACCCCAAGAAGCTCCGCGACGGCTTCGACGTCGACGGCTCCGGCCCGTACACCATGCAGGTCGAGCAGCAGGGCGACCAGGTCGTCAAGGCCGTCTTCACCAAGAACCCGAAGTACAAGGGCGACATCGAGTTCCGCAACGACAAGATCGAGCTCCGCTCCTTCGAGAGCGCGCAGGCCATGGGCGAGGCCCTGGAGGCCGACACGATCGACATGGCCACCCGCGCCATGGACCCGAAGCAGATCAAGGACCTCGCCGAGAACCCCAAGGCGGGCATCGAGCTCATCGAGGTCCCCGGCCTGGAGATCCGCTACCTCGGCTTCAACACCACCGACCCGTCCGTCAAGAACAAGGCCGTCCGGCAGGCCATCGCCGCCGTCGTCGACCGCGGCCGGATCGCCGGCGAGGTGTACGGCTCCACCGCGCAGCCGCTCTACTCGCTGATCCCGTCGAGCATCCCCGCGCACACCAACTCGTTCTTCGACAAGTACGGCGAGCCCGACAAGGCCAAGGCCGCCACGATCCTGCGCGACGCCGACATCACTTCCCCGGTGAAGCTGACCCTGCACTACACGACCGACCGCTACGGCGACAGCACCGCCAAGGAGTTCGCGGCCCTGCGGGACCAGCTCAACGCCACCGGCCTCTTCGCCGTCACCGTCCAGGGCACGAAGTGGGCCGAGTTCCGCCCGGCGCAGAAGCGCGGCGACTACCCCGTCTACGGGCTCGGCTGGTTCCCCGACTTCCCGGACCCGGACAACTACGTCGCTCCGTTCCTCGACGCGGACAACTTCCTCAACACCCCCTACGTCAGCAAGGTCGTCCGCGACCGGCTGATCCCGCAGTCGCGCCGCGAGGCCGACCGCACCGCCGCGACCCCGGCGTTCGAGCAGATGCAGGAGATCGTCGCCGGTGACGTGCCCGTCCTCCCGCTGTGGCAGGGCAAGCAGTACGTCGCCGCCCGCGACGACGTGACCGGCGTCGAATGGGCGCTGAACACCTCCTCCGACCTGCAGCTCTGGGAGCTCGGTCGCGGCACCGCCTGACCCCCTGCGTTACCCGGCCGTGCGACCGTGCGCGGCCGGCCGGCAAGAGATCACGAGGCAAGGTTCTGTGAAGGCACACAACAAGTGGCTGACCGCCCCGCTGGCGGCGGGTCTCTCCGCCGCCCTGCTGAGCGGCTGTGGCACGGAGACGGGCGGCGACGCGGGCGGCCAGGGCAACGCCGTACGCGTCGGCATGTCGGACGAGGTCCTGGCGACGGACCCGGCCGCGGGCTACGACCCCGGCTCCTGGCTGCTGTTCAACAACGTCTTCCAGTCCCTGCTCGCCTTCCCCAAGGGCGGCACGGAACCCGAGCCCGAGGCCGCCCAGAAGTGCGGCTTCGAGGGCGGCAGCAAGGTCTACAGCTGCACCCTGCGCGACGGCCTGAAGTTCAGCAACGGCAACCCGCTGACCTCGAAGGACGTCAAGTTCTCCTTCGAGCGTGCGCTGAAGATCGACGCCCCGTCCGGCCCCGGCCCGCTGCTCTCCACGATCGACTCCATCGAGACCCCCGACGAGAAGACGGTCGTCTTCACGCTGAAGGTTCCCGACGCCACCTTCCCGAGCAAGATCGCCTCCGGCGCCGGCTCCATCGTCGACCACCGCGAGTACCAGGCGGACGCGCTGCGCACCGACGGCAAGGCCGTCGGCTCCGGCCCGTACAAGCTGGACTCGATCAGCGACGCCGAGGCCGTCTTCTCCGTCAACGGCAGCTACAAGGGCACCGCCAAGACCCAGAACAAGGGCGTCACCCTCAAGCTGTTCGGCGGCGACCGCAAGGGCCTGTCCGAGGCGCTCACCAATGGCGACATCGACGTCGCCTACCGAGGCCTCGCTGCCGGCGACATCGCCGCCCTGGAGACCTCCGCGACCAGCGCCCACCAGGGCGTCGAGGTGGTCGAGGGCAGCAGCGCCGAGGTCCAGCACCTGGTGTTCAACCTGAAGGACCCGGTCGTCGGCAAGCTCGGCGTCCGCAAGGCCATCGCCTACCTGGTCGACCGCGACGCGCTCGTCGAGGACGTCTACAAGTCCACGGCCACCCCGCTGTACTCGATCGTCCCGGCCGGCATCGCCGGTCACAACACCGCCTTCTTCGACGCCTACGGCGGCCGCCCCGACCCGGCCAAGGCCAAGGCCGCGCTGCGCTCCGCCGGCGTCAAGGACAAGGTCAAGCTCACCCTCTGGTCCACGCCGAGCCGCTACGGTCCCGCCACGGACCAGGAGTTCGAGGCGATCGCCAAGCAGCTCAACGACAGCGGGCTGTTCGACGCCGACGTGAAGTCCGTCGAGATCGAGCAGTACGAGAAGGACGTCGAGGCCGGCAAGTACGGCGTGTACGTGAAGGGCTGGGTGCCGGACTACCCGGACCCGGACAACTTCACCGGCCCGTTCTTCGGCGAGGGCAACGTCCTCGGCAACAACTTCGAGAACAAGCGGATCACCGGCACGCTCATCCCGAAGACCGCGGCCGCCGCCGAGCGCGCCACCACCGAGGCCGACTTCGCCGAGCTCCAGGACCTCGTGGCCGAGCATGTCCCGGTCCTGCCGCTCTGGCAGGGCAAGCAGTACGCGGTGGCCAAGGAGACCGTCACCGGCCTGGAGTGGACCCTGGACTCCTCGACCGTCTTCCGCTTCTGGGAGCTGAAGAAGGCCTGACCAGGACCCCGCACGGCCGCTCACGCGGACACGTACGCGAACGGGCCCGGCGCACACCGCGCCGGGCCCGTTCCCGTGATGTGGCCTGCTACTGCGCCCCCGGGCGCACCAGGCCGCTCTCGTACGCATACACCGCCGCTTGCACCCGGTCGCGCAGCCCCAGCTTCGTCAGCACATGGCCCACATGCGTCTTCACCGTCGTCTCGCTGACGAACAGGTCCGCCGCGATCTCCGCGTTCGACAGCCCGCGCGCGACCAGCTTCAGCACCTCGACCTCGCGCTCGGTCAGCGTGTTCAGGGTGTCCGGCACCTGCTCCTCGCCGGACGGCAGATGGGCCGAGTACTTGTCGAGCAGCCGGCGCGTGATCGACGGGGCCAGCATCGCCTCGCCGGCCGCCACCACCCGGATCGCCTGCACCAGCTCGTTCGCCGGGGCGTCCTTGAGCAGGAAGCCGCTCGCCCCCGCCCGCAGCGCCTCCACCACGTACTCGTCCAGGTCGAAGGTCGTCAGCACCAGCACCTTCGCCGGTCCGTCCCGGCCCGGGCCGGTGATCTGGCGGGTCGCCTCCACCCCGTCCATCCGCGGCATCCGGATGTCCATCAGCACCACGTCGGGCTGAAGCGCCCGCACCTGGTCCAGCGCCTGCAGGCCGTCCCCGGCCTCGCCGACGACCGCGAGGTCCTGCTCCGCCTCCAGAATCATCCGGAAGCCGGTGCGCAGCAGCGGCTGATCGTCGACCAGTAGGACGCGGATGGCCACGAGAACTCCTTTACGGGGCGGGCTGGACCGGGTCCATTCTGCCCTGACCGCCCATCCCGGACTCCGCCGGGCGCGCGGAGACGATCTCCAGCGGATACACCGGGGGAGTCCCGCCGAACTCCGGGCAGACCGCCTGGTGATCGCACCACCCGCACAGCTTCGTCGGCCGCGGCCGCCAGTCACCCGTCCGAGTGGCCAGCGAGATCGCCTCCCACAGCGCGAGGAGCTTCCGCTCCACCCGCAGCAGGTCCGCCTCGACCGGGTCGTACGTCAGCACCTCGCCGCTGCCCAGGTAGACCAGCTGCAGCCGGCGCGGCACCACCTGCTTCAGCCGCCAGACCACCAGCGCGTAGAACTTCATCTGGAACAGCGCGCCCTCGCTGTACTCCGGCCGCGGCGCCTTGCCCGTCTTGTAGTCGACGATCCGCACCTCGCCCGTCGGCGCCACGTCGACCCGGTCGATCACCCCGCGCAGCCGCAGCCCGGACTCCAGCTCCGTCTCCACGAACAGCTCGCGCTCCGCCGGCTCGAGACGCGTCGGGTCCTCCAGCGTGAACCACCGCTCCACCAGCTGCTCCGCCTCGCCCAGCCAGCGCGTCAGCTGCTCCCCCTCGGCGTCCTCGGCGAACAGGTCGGCCAGCTCCGGCCGCGATTCGAGCAGCCGGTCCCACTGGCCCGGGATCAGCGCCTTGGCGCGGGGCGCGGTCCGGTCCGCCGCCGGGGCGTCGAACAGCCGCTCCAGGACGGCGTGCACCAGCGTGCCCCGGGTCGCCGCCTCGCTCGGCTTCTCCGGCAGACGGTCGATCACCCGGAACCGGTACAGCAGTGGGCACTGCATGAAGTCGCTCGCCCGGGACGGCGACAACGACGAGGGCGTACGTGGCTCCGACGCCGGCTGCTCGCTGGTACTCATGCCGAAGACCCTACGGCCCGCCGCTGACACCCGGCGGAATACCATCGACTCCACACCCCGTCACGCTGCATGATCGAAGAGTGCCGCGACGACGTGGGTCGAGGCAGTACCGGCAGTGAAGGGAACCCGTGAACCAGGACGACGCCAGCGGCGAGAACGACCGGCCGCGGTCCGGCGCGACGGGACCGGGACCGGGCGACGACAAGCCGCAGCGCACCGAGGAACCCGGAGGCGGCATCCTCATGGGCCGTCCCTTCGGCGTGCCGGTGTACGTGGCCCCCAGCTGGTTCCTCGTCGCCGCCCTGATCACCTGGGTCTTCGGCGACCAGATCGACCGCGTGCTGCCCGACCTCGGCGCCGCCCGCTACCTGGTCTCCCTCTTCTTCGCCGTCGCCTTCTACGCCTCCGTCCTCGTCCACGAACTCGCCCACACCATCGCCGCGCTCCGCTTCAAGCTCCCGGTGCGCCGCATCCAGCTGCAGTTCTTCGGCGGCGTCTCCGAGATCGAGAAGGAGGCCGAGACCCCCGGGCGCGAGTTCGTCCTCGCGTTCGTCGGCCCGCTGCTCTCCCTGGTCCTGTCCGGCGTCTTCTACCTCGCCATGAACGCCGTGGAGCCCGGCACCGTCCCCGGCGTCCTGCTCGCCGGACTGATGATCTCCAACCTGATCGTGGCCGCGTTCAACCTGCTGCCCGGCCTGCCCCTGGACGGCGGCCGGATGCTCCGCGCCGTCGTCTGGAAGATCACCGGCAAGGCGATGAGCGGCACCGTCGCCGCCGCCTGGGTCGGCCGCGCGCTCGCCGTCGCCGTCCTCGTCGGCCTGCCGCTGCTCACCCAGACCGGCCTGCTCGGCAACGACACCGACGACATCAGCGGCGTCAACACCGTCACCGACGCCCTGCTCGCCGCGATCCTCGCGGCCATCATCTGGACCGGCGCCGGCAACAGCCTGCGCATGGCCCGGCTCCGCGAGCACCTCCCCGAGCTGCGCGCCCGCACTCTCACCCGGCGGGCCATCCCCGTCGAGCCGGCCACGCCGCTGTCCGAGGCGCTGCGCCGCGCCAACGAGGCCGGGGCCCGCGCCCTCGTCGTCGTCGACGGCCAGGGCAACCCCACCGGCCTGGTCCGCGAGACCTCCATCGCCGGCGTCCCGCAGCACCGCCGCCCCTGGGTCGCCGTCAGCGCCCTCTCCCAGGAGCTCACCGACGGGATGAAGGTCCCCGCCGAGCTCACCGGACAGCCGCTCCTCGACCACCTGCGGGCCAGCCCCGCCACCGAGTACCTGGTCGTCGAGGACACCGGCGAGATCTACGGCGTGCTGTCCACCGCGGACGTCGAGCGCGCCTTCGTCCGGGCCATGGCAAGACCCTCCTCCTGACCCCGGTACTCTGGTCACATGTCCGAACCGACCGGTGCCGCCCGCCGACGCGGGCCCTTCAAGGTCGGGGACCAGGTTCAGCTGACCGACCCCAAGGGCCGTCACTACACGTTCACGCTCGAAGAGGGAAAGAACTTCCACACCCACAAGGGTTCTTTTCCGCACGACGAACTGATCGGCGCCCCCGAGGGCAGCGTTGTCCGCACCACCGGAAACGTCGCCTACCTCGCGCTGCGCCCCCTGCTCCCCGACTACGTCCTGTCCATGCCCCGCGGCGCCGCCGTGGTCTACCCCAAGGACGCGGGGCAGATCCTCGCCTTCGCCGACATCTTCCCCGGCGCCCGCGTCGTGGAAGCCGGCGTCGGCTCCGGCTCGCTCAGCAGCTTCCTGCTGCGCGCCATCGGCGACCAGGGCATGCTGCACAGCTACGAGCGCCGCGAGGACTTCGCAGAGATCGCCCAGCAGAACGTGGAGCGCTACTTCGGCGGCCCGCACCCCGCCTGGCAGCTCACCGTCGGCGACCTCCAGGACAACCTGTCCGACGCCGACGTCGACCGCGTCATCCTCGACATGCTCGCCCCCTGGGAATGCCTGGAGGCCGTCTCCAAGGCGCTGGTCCCCGGCGGCATCCTCTGCTGCTACGTCGCGACCACCACCCAGCTCGCCCGGACCGTCGAGTCCATCCGTGAGATGGGCTGCTTCGCCGAGCCGCAGCCCTGGGAATCGATGATCCGTAACTGGCACGTCGAGGGCCTGGCCGTCCGCCCGGACCACCGCATGATCGGCCACACCGGCTTCCTGCTCACCGCCCGCCGCCTCGCCGACGGCGTCGAGCCCCCCATGCGCCGACGCCGCCCCGCCAAGGGCGCCTACGGCGAGGACTACACCGGCCCCAACGCCGACGGGGGCTCCGGCCGCTAGGGCGGCCCCGTGCCGCAGTCAACGTACAGGCGTCGGGGTGGAGTTCCCGCAGACCAGGGGAAC
>NZ_DATCVQ010000483.1:0-3460 GCF_036566765.1 Streptomyces sp. | reverse complement strand
CTGAGCCCGTCGGCGTCGCGGACCGGCTGGTCGCCGCCGATCCGGAACCGGCCGGTTCGCTCACCGGGGGCTATGTCCTCGGCGGGGCTGAAGTAGGTCCAGAACCGGTTGGACGTGCGCAGGATGTTCAAACCGTCTCTGGCGCCGCGCACCGCGGCGACGTACCCCCTTGGCAAACCGACCAGATCGAGGGTCTTGTTCAACTGCTCGTCGGCGTCTGCCAGCACAAGTCCGGGTTCGACCTCCAGGCTGCCGGCGCCGCCGATCACGATCAGCCGGGTCCGGGGGTGGGCGTCGAGCGCCTTCAGCAGCGCCCGCGCGGCAGTGACGTAGACGGTGGGATCGGCGATCGAGCGCTCCAGCGTGTCTGCGAAGTCCTTGGCCGCATTGCCGGGCTGGAATCCGCTGATCAGTACGTCCAGACCGGGTACTGCTGCGGTGACGCTCGCAGCATCCAGGATGTCGATGCTCTTCCAGACGATGTTGTCCCGGTTCTCGCTGATCTTCGTGGCGTCACGACTGAAGGCCGTGACGTCGTGTCCCCGGTCGAGGGCCTCCGTGACGACGCGACTGCCGATGCCGCCCGTGGCCCCGATGACTCCGATGTGCATGGCTCTCCCTTGGTAGCTGCTCATGCCGCCATCACCTCGCGGCACGCAGAAACTATACGCCGTGAAGTTTCGATACGATGCTCAATATCGTCACGCTGTAGAGTGAGCAGTCATGGGAAGCGTGGGAAACACCAAGGGGCGCCGCGAGCGGTTGCGGGCCGAAACGACCGCGGAGATCAAGAAAGTCGCGCTGGAGCTGATGGCCTCGGGCGGGCCCGGCGCGATCACACTGCGGGCCATCGCCCGCGAGATGGGCATGACGGCAAACGCCATCTACGGGTACTTCGCCACCCGGGACGACCTGGTCACCACGCTGATCAACGACGTCTACACCTCATTGGCCGACACCGTGGACACCGCCTGGGACGCCGCCCCCGCCCTGGACCCGGCCGCCCAGATCCAGGCATGGGCCTGCGCCTTCAGGACCTGGGCGCTGGCCAACCCCGAGGGCTTCCGCCTCATCTACGGTGACCCCGTGCCCGGCTACCGGCCTCCCGAGGGGGGCGCCGCCCCGGACGCCGCCCACCGCCTCTGCACAGGCATCACCGCACTTGCGGCCGCCGCCTGGCCACACGCGGAACTCCTCCACGCGGACGGCGACTTCACGTGGTCCGACTTCGACCCCGGCCTGCTGGACAAGGTCCGCCCGGCCTTCCCCGACCTGCCCCCTGCCGCCGTGGCTCTCGCCATGCGCATCTGGAGCCACTTGCACGGCCTGGTGTCGCTTGAGATCTACGGCCACCTGCAGACCCAGGCCCTCAGCCCGGAAAAGCTCTTCCGCGAAGAGCTGGCCCAGCTCATCCGGTCCTTGGACACCCCATCGCAGAGCTGACGACCGCGTGAAAGCAACCGACTGCAGGTTCGCAGGCTCGCCCCGGTCGGCGTCGTACCGCACCTCCGGCCGCCGGATCGAGGTTGTCGCGCTCGCGCCCCCCGGAGGCGCTGAGCCGGCTCGGGATACTCGATCGCTTCCTCGCCACAGCCACCGAGAAATACGCAGATCTACAGGCCCGCCCCTGGCATGCGGACCTTGCGTGCCCCGCGGAGTTCATCCCTGGCCTTCGCACGGGGTGATGGGCTCAAACGGGCCGTTGAGGTCAATGAGATGACCCTGGACTCCGCTTCCTACGCGCTGGAGTACGACTTCGATGCCCAGTAAGCCGCCCACGGCCATTGGGCGTCTCAAGGAGCGCGCCTGGGCCCAGTTTGCCCCATCTTGGGGCCCTTGGGGGCATGACGTCTCGCGCCGGAGCGAGAGGTTGAAGAGTGCGGCAGCCGACTCCCCCTGGCTCAGCCGGAGCCTTGGACGCAGGCGAGTGACGGGCGGAGGCAGTGGTTCCGCTTTCTGGCGCGCGATGTATTCTCCTGCACCATGTCTCGAATCACCACCCGTGCCATAGGTCTCGCCACAGCCCTCACCGGCGTACTCATGAGCGTCTATGGGGTCCAGACCTTCGCCACTGCGGTGGGCCTGGCCGGTACGGGAGGAACCCTGGCCGTCGCCGACTGCCGGGTGGACGTCTCGTACAGCGACAGTGACCGGGAAGCCGACGACCGGCACGAGACCCGACGGTGCTGGGGAGAATTCAGCGCCGCCGACGGCTCGGACTTCGACCCGAAGCACGAGCTCGCCAGCGACGAGGCGCAGCCAGGTGACCGGATAGAGGTCCGGGACAACGGCACCCTCTACATGGAACCGAATGCCGCGTCGGTGGCAGCGGGCTCCGCCATCGTCCTCATCGCTCTCGGCTTGCTGGTGATGGGAGTGCTGATCCTCATCACCGGGCGCCGCCCCTCCGCCGGGGCGATAGGGAAGAGCCAACAATTCAATGCCGCGGTCCGAGCCCTCCCGTTCGGCCGGACCGCATTCTGGACCTTCCTCGGGTCCTTTGCCGCAGGGCTGCTCAGCTTCGGTCTCGCCGAACTCCTCTGAACAGACGCACGCTCACCGATCCGTCCCTCGGATGAGTGCCCGGCCGCCGGCCCTGGGGTCCCTGACCAGCCTCCGGATGAGCGCCGCCTGCCGTTCTGCACGCTCTGGGTGGATAACCCGGGGAAGATCTTCTGCCGAGGCCACCATGACCGGTGGAGGAACGCCCGCCGGCCAGAGGTCGACGAGTACATGGTGGACTGTCAGTCGAATTGCACCGCGACGATTGATCTACGGCTGCCCCCTCAGCTGACCTTGGAGTTTCAGTACGAGATGCAGTGCCGGGCCGACGCCCACCGCCGGACCACCTCTCCCCCCGTGACACGCATGCGGTTCGACTGGTAAATCGTCCCAGGTGACCTCGTCACTGGCCCTCGACGAAGCCCAATGGCGCCCGCGCTCGAAGTCCCAGGATGGCGCCTGCGCTCGACGTCCCAGGTTCGCAAACCGGTGCTGTCCCTGATCGAGACGCGCGACGCAGTGGAGACACTGCGGGCGGCGCCGGCTGGGAGATCGAGTATCCGCAGGACGTGTGGCGTCTGGACAGACTTCCCGGCATCGCTCTCCCGCACGCGGCAGCCGCCCCGAGGGCCCGGCTGCGGTTCGACCGGATCGCCCAGCCGTGGCGGCGTGACCTGGCAAAACGATAGCTACGGCTGCGCCTTATGTCCGGGATGAGCATCAGCACTGTCCATAGCAGCCTGGAGACGGTGGCCTGCTTCAGTCGCTTCCTTGCCCATGTCGGCATCGATCGGCTCGCTGACGTCGACCGTCCCCCGCTCGAACGCCACCTCGCCTGGGTTGCCTTCCAGCCCGGCGAACGGGGCCTGAAGAAGACCCGTATCGCAGCACCTCCAGGGCCGATCCCGGCACCACCGCACCGCTACGCGGTCCGGGCGGCACGCCAGGCTGTCGCTTC
>NZ_DATCVQ010000482.1:0-3962 GCF_036566765.1 Streptomyces sp. | reverse complement strand
GGTCATCAGTTGCTTCCAGGTGGGCCAGACCGCCTTGGTCTCCTGGCGAACGAGTTCGCCGGGCATGCTGAAGGGTGGGGCCTTGTGCGGTTTGTCGAGTGCTTGACCGACGATCGCGTCGAAGAGCACGGCTGCGGCGTGGAGACGGGGCAGCGCGGCGTGGATGCGATCCGCGTAGCCGGCCGGGAGGGTGTGGGGCCCACCGGGGCCGAGGTCGAACCCGGCACCGGCCGTCACCAGCGCGATCTCGGGACGTTTGCGCATGGCTATCTCGTAGTGCAGGTGCAGAGCAATCGAGTCCCAGACGACCTCGACCCTCTCAGGTGACATCCCCTGGTCGGTGAGGAAGCGGGCGGCCAGGTCGGCACCGTCGATGTCGAACTGCTGATCGCCGTTGCCATCGGGGCTGAGCCCGGCGTCGTGCAGAAGACAGCCCAGGAACAGCAGTTCGTCGTCGTAGTCGCGGCCGGGTCGCAGCCCTTGCTGCTCCCCCAGGAAGCGGCCGTAGAGATAGCTGCGCATGCTGTGGTTGAAGATCGCCGGGTCCTCGATTCCTTTCACGTAGCGGACCGCGCTCTGCGTCAGGCCGGTACGTGGAAAGGGCAGTTCACCGTATACGTCGTCCATCACGTCACCCATCCTGAGCGTTGCGGGTAAGAGGTCGGCCTTCTCGGGCACGCATGTGCATTGGATGGCGGCGCGCCACCGGACGCCTGTCGACGCGGCGGAGGGGGCCGTTCGAGGTAGGCCGTGCCGTGCCGGCCGCGATCCGTAACGTACGCACGGGCTTCACGCTCCCGTGGTCGAGCCGGGGCGGACGATCATCAGGATGACGACGATTGCCCAGAGGACGTTGAAGATGCCGGTGAGCATGGTCAGCCGGGTCGCCGCGGAACGCTGCGCCTCCAGGGCCGCCGGGTCCTGCGCCTCCCGGTCCTGGCCAGCCCGGTCCTGGGCAGCCCGGTCCTGGGAGAACGCGAGCAGGCGCCGCTGGCCGGGCAGGACGGCCAGGGCCAGAAGGGCCGCGGCGATCACGGTCAACGCGAGCGACGCGAGCAGCCAGGTATCGGTGAGGACGCCGAGCGCGGCGCCGGTCGCGATGCCGAAGACCGGCACGGCGAGACCGGCGACGGCGTAGCCGCGGCAGATCCGGTGCAGGAGTGCTGCGATCCCGGCGGCTCGCCCGTCCGGATCCTGGCCCGCGGACGTCCGCAGCGCGTAGCGGGGAAACATGGACGCGGCCACGGTGATCGATCCGACAGCCAGGATCGCCGCGAGGACATGGACGGACAGCAGGACCTTGGTCACTTCGGTTCCCTCCGAGCAGGAGCATGAACATGTTGGCTGCCAATACATACACTGCCTACAGTTATTTTGGGTAGGCTGCCTACTCATGAGGGCAGACGCGGTGCGAGGGCACCTGGACGGACTGTTGCTGGCGGTGCTCGAACCGGGCGCCCTGCACGGCTACGCGATCATCGCCGCGGTTCAACAGCGCAGCGGGGGCGCTCTTGAGCTGCGTACGGGCACGATCTACCCGGCCTTGAACCGGCTGGAGCGGCTCGGACTACTGAGCAGCAGTTGGCAGTCCTCCGGCGAACGGCGACGGCGATGCTACGAACTCACCGACGCGGGGCGGCGCACCCTGGCCGGCGAGCGCACCGCGTGGAGCGAATTCACCGCAGCGATCGGCTCGGTCCTCAACCCCGTCGCGCCGCCCCAGAGCGCCACATGAGCGCCACCGGTCGGCAGGCCGATCTCGTCGAGGACCATGTCGCGGCCCTGGCGGCCGTCCTGCACGGCCCGGCCCGGATCAAGGCCCGGATGATCGAGGAGATACGCGACGGCCTCGCCGACACCGTGACGGCGCGCACCAGCGAAGGAGCGTCCTACCAGCAAGCCGCCCGCGAGGCGGTGCGGGAATTCGGGACCCTCGACGAACTCGTGCCGAGCTGCCAACGGGAACTGACCATCTCCCAGGCACGGCACACCGCCCGGGCCGTCGCCCTCGCCGCCCCGTTCCTGATCGCCTGCTGGTATCTGGCCTGGACCACCGCTCACGATCAGCCCTGGCAGCTGCCCCGCACGGCTCAGCTGCTGGCCGTTCTTCTGGCCGGTGTCGCCGGCGTCGCAGCACTGCTCGCCTCCGCGACGCTGGCGGCCACCGGCGCCCTCGCCCGCCGCCTGCCCGTCCCGGACCGACTCCCCCTCGTGGTCGCATGGGCCGGCACCACCGCCAGCATCGCCATGGCGGTCGCGACGCTCGCGCTCACCACGGCCTGCTTGATGGCCACGAACTGGCCGCTGCTCGCCTTCGCCGGCGCACTCGCAGCCGCGTCGCACGCCGTGGTGGCAGCCTCGGCCCGCGCCTGCCGCCGATGCGCGCGCCTGCCGGCCATGTGACCCACCGCATCGGCCGCACGGCTGAGGGGCAGTCACATCGACTGGCCGTGACGGCGTCTACTCCCACCGCGAGGACGACGTCAGCGTCGAGACCGCTGTCGGCCGGATCGCGGGCGACGGCGCCACATGGCCGGCCGCCCGCGCTTCCCAGAACAGGGCACACGCCCCTGGCGGTCACCGTGCCGGACTCAGAAGCTCGCGGACCAGGGCCTGACCCCACCACTCCTCGATGCGATCGGGCGGCCAGCCGCGTTCGGTGGTGAGTGTGGTGTAGACGTCGATGTTGCAGATAGCCGCGTAGACATCGACGGCGGAGCGCAGATCCAGGCCGCTCCGGAGGGTGCCGGCAGGCCAGGACGAGAAGACCTGCACCCGGGTTTCGTCGCCGCGTTCCCGGCCGTCGCGGTAGACCGCGGCGAGCTCGGGTTCGCTGCGGCCCGCTTCGCGTATCAGCGTGATCACATCGCCCGCGCGCTCGAACAGCCGCCTGTCGTAGGCGGCCATCGCCGCGAGTTGGCGTTCCGGGTCCCCTACCGCGGACTCCAACTCCGCGAGCATCTGCGGCGCGTCGGCGGACAGGTCGGCCGAGTCGGCCACGGCCCGGGTCAGCCCGGTCTTGTTTCCGTACGTCGCGTAGACCGTGGGTACGGAGACTCCCGCCTCGAGCGCCACCTCGCGCACGGTCGTACCCGCCCAGCCCCGGGAGTCGAAGAGTCGACGGGCGGCGCGGGCGATCTCGGCCCGGGTCTCCAGCGCCTGAGTCGTCCGACGCAGCGAGTCGTATCGGCGTTGGCCCTGCTCCGCGTTCATGCCTTGCCTTCCCCGGGTTGACGATGTCTATATTTAATATATGGCACGTCAACTCAAGTTGGCCACCGCCGACACCTCCCGCATCGGAGGCAGTCCTGTGGCTGTGAACCTTGCGAGGTCCGGTTCCACGTTGCGAGGGCTCTTCGCCGCCCTGCGCTGGGCCCGCGCCAACGACCCCGACTTCCCCGGGCCCGTAGCGAAAAGCGGCAACGAGCTCCTCTACCGTGCGCACGACCTTCAGCGCTGGGCACGCAACCGGCCGCGAGCCGCCGCGCCGGAAGAGACGCAGCCGCCAACGTCGAACAAGGCGACTAGGGCGCGTATCGAGTCGTGATCAATTTGCGGGATGTGCCTTCGTGGCACGGTCCGGGCCGAGAGACGGTCTTACGTGACGCGAGTGCAACTGGCCGATCCGGATTGGGAGTTCATCGAACCGTACCTGCCGATCGGCGAGTACGGCCCGTACCCCGAGTGACTGCGGCAGCAGTTCGAGGGCGTGATCTGGCGGTTCAAGACGGCCGGCAGTGGCGGGAGATGCCGACGGAGTTCGGCGCCTGGTCGACCGTCAACAACCGCTTCCGGCAGTGGCGTGACGTCGGCGTCTTCGAGGCCCTGCTGGAGGGCCTGATCACGGAAGCCGCGAAGCGGGGTGAGGTGGACCTGTCCCTGCTCAGCATCGACTCCACCACCGCCCGAGCCCACCACCGCCCGAGCCCACCACGACGCGGCCGGGATGCACCTCGACGAGG
>NZ_DATCVQ010000481.1:0-16531 GCF_036566765.1 Streptomyces sp. | reverse complement strand
CGCGTCCTCAGTCGCCGGACGGGCACCTCGAGCCCGTCCGGCGGCTGAGGACGGAACCCGTTGCGGGAGACACCCCGCACACTTGAACAACGAAGGAACGCCCACAAGGCGTGCACCACCTCCTCAGGAAGGCACCCACATGAGCAGCAACGAAACGCCGCGCGGCCCCGTCGACTCCTCCCGCGTCCCGCGGTACGCCGGGCCAGCGACGTTCGCGCGGCTGCCCCGCCTCGACGAGGTCGGCACCGCCGATGTCGCCGTCGTCGGCGTGCCCTTCGACACCGGTGTCTCCTACCGCCCCGGCGCCCGCTTCGGCGGCAACGCCATCCGCGAGGCCTCCCGCCTGCTGCGCCCGTACAACCCGGCCCAGGACGCCTCTCCGTTCGCCCTCGCCCAGGTGGCGGACGGCGGCGACATCGCCGTCAACCCGTTCAACATCAACGAGGCCGTCGACACCATCGAGGCCGCCGCCGACGACCTGCTCGGCACCGGCGCCCGCATGATGACCCTCGGCGGCGACCACACCATCGCCCTGCCGCTGCTGCGCTCCGTCGCCAAGAAGCACGGCCCGGTCGCCCTGCTCCACTTCGACGCGCACCTCGACACCTGGGACACCTACTTCGGCGCCGAGTACACCCACGGCACCCCGTTCCGCCGCGCCGTCGAGGAGGGCATCCTCGACACCGAGGCGCTCTCCCACGTCGGCACCCGCGGCCCGCTGTACGGCAAGCAGGACCTCACCGACGACGAGAAGCTCGGCTTCGGCATCGTCACCTCGGCCGACGTCTACCGCCGCGGCGCGGACGAGGTCGCCGACCAGCTGCGCCAGCGCATCGGCGACCGCCCGCTGTACATCTCCATCGACATCGACTGCCTCGACCCGGCCCACGCCCCCGGCACCGGCACCCCCGAGGCCGGCGGCATGACCTCCCGCGAGCTGCTCGAGATCCTGCGCGGCCTGTCCTCCTGCAACCTGGTCTCCGCGGATGTCGTCGAGGTGGCCCCGGCGTACGATCACGCCGAGATCACCTCGGTCGCGGCCTCCCACACCGCGTACGAGCTGACCACGATCATGAGCCGCCAGATCGCGGCGGCCAGGCAGCAGGGCTGACCCGAAGGGCACACGAGCGCGTGACGCACGACCACGACCTGGTACTCCGACCGACCGAGGCGCAGACGGCGGCCGCACTCGCGCCGCCGCCCGGCCGAACCGGCGGGGACCTGGTCGTGGAGACCCTGCGCAGCCTGGGCGCGACCACCGTCTTCGGGCTGCCGGGGCAGCACGCGCTCGCCGCGTTCGACGCGGTCCGCCGCTCCGACCTGCGGTTCGTCGGGCTGCGGGTGGAGAACAACACCGGCTTCGCCGCCGACGCGTACGGCCGGATCACCGGCGAGGCGGCCCCGCTGCTGCTCTCCACCGGCCCCGGCGCGCTGACCGCGCTCGCCGCGCTCCAGGAGGCGGCCGCCGCGTCCGCGCCGGTCCTCGCCATCGGCAGCCAGGTCCCGGTCGCCGGGCTCGGCGGCGGCCGGCACGGCTATCTGCACGAGCTGCGCGACCAGCAGGCGTCCTTCCGGGACGTGGTGAAGTCCGTGCACACCGTGCGGGCCGCCTCCCAGATCCCGTCCGCGCTCGCCGCCGCCTGGGAGTCCGCGCTGACCGCGCCGCACGGGCCGGTCTGGGTGGAGATCCCCGAGGACGTGCTCGCCGCCGAGACCCTGCTGCCGCAGGTCACCGGCGTGGACGCGACCCCGCCCGAGCTCGCGCCGCGCCCCGAGCTGACCGCGCTCGCCGCGCACTGGCTCACCGCGGCCGAGCGGCCGGTGATCGTCGCGGGCGGCGGGGTCGTCCGGTCCGACGCGGCGGGCAAGCTGCGGCAGCTCGCGGAGCGGCTGGACGCGCCGGTGGTCACCACGTACGGCGGCAAGGGCGCGTTCCCCTGGACCCACCCGCTCTCGCTCCAGTCGTGGGTGGAGGACCGGCACGTCACGGACTTCCTGGAGGACGCGGACGTCCTGCTGGTCGTCGGCAGCGGCCTGGGCGAGCTGTCGTCGAACTACCACACCTTCCGCCCGCGCGGCCGGATCGTGCAGATCGAGGCCGACCTGGGCAAGCTGGAGGCCAACCACCCGGCCCTCGGCGTCCACGCGGACGCCCGCCTGGCCCTCCAGGCTCTCCTTGAGACGGTCGGGGTACGCGAAGACGCCGGTGCCCCGGAGCGGGTCCGCGAGGTCCTGACGAAGGTACGGTCCCGGATCGACGCCCAGGACCTCGGCCTGGAGCAGAGCCTCCTCGCTTCGATCCGCGCCGCCCTGCCGGATCGCGCGCCCAGCTTCTGGGACATGACGATCCTCGCCTACTGGGCCTGGGCCGCCTTCGACGCCCGCCGCCCCAACACGATGCACTCCGCCCAGGGCGCGGGCGGCCTCGGCTACGCCTTCCCGGCCGCCCTCGGCGCGGCCGTCGCCGAGCCGGACACCCCGGTCCTCGCGGTCTCCGGCGACGGCGGGGCGATGTACGGCATCGCCGAGCTGGCCACGGCGCAGCAGTACGGCCTCGACGTCACCTGGCTGATCGTCGACGACGGCGGCTACGGCATCCTGCGCGAGTACATGACAGACGCCTTCGGCGAGGCGGAAGGCACCGAGCTGACCAGGCCGGACTTCGTCGCCCTCGCCGAATCCTTCGGCGTCCCGGCGACCCGTACGACACCGGAATCCCTGGGCGCGGACCTGAAGAACGCGCTTACTACGCCCGGTCCGTCAGTGGTCGTCCTGCCGGCGCATCTGCGCATGTTCGCACCAACTCACCAGTAAGGGTGGGCATATGGCACATACAGGAATATTCTGGTGACACATGTGATCTCTCGGATGATCCACGCATGCGCAGCGCACACTCCTGATGAGGAGAATTCTCATGCGCCGTCACTCCGCTTTTCTAGTACCTGCAGGCGTGGCCATCGCCATCGTGGGCTTCCTCGCTCCCTCCGCCGAGGCGGGTAGCGCCCACTTCGTCGGCACGCCGACCGCGACCATCTCCGGCAGCACCTTGACCGTCAAGGGCAAGGAAGCCGGCCTCGGCAACCTGGAGCAGATCAATGTCCAGGTCACCGCCGACGCCCAGTGCGTCAACAAGGGCGGCAACAAGCCGTCGGCCGGGAACAAGGCGTCCTTCGGCGCCGGGGTCGACGTCCCGGTCCAGAACGGTAAGGCCAACTTCAGCATCACGGTCACCGCGACCTTCCAGCCCACCTGCAGCCCGCCGATGACGGTGGCATGGAGCAACATCGTCGTCACCGACACCACCAACGGCATCTCCGTGTCCCTGTAGGTGCCCCCTCTCCACCCCCGAGGTCCTAGGACCTGAGACCCCTCTTTGTTGCGGCGGGATGAAATCCCACCCCACCCGCGTTGGTGCCTTCCGGTAGAGCAGTGGAAACGGGAGGCACCACGTGGCGGCGGGGCGGAAACAAGAAGGCCGGGCACAAGACGGCTGGGCGCGCAGGCTGGCCGGGTACGCGTGGCGGTACCGGCTCAATGTGATCCTCGCGCTGGGCTCGTCGCTGGCCGGAATGGCCCTGCTCGCGATCGTGCCCCTGATCACCAAGGTGATCATCGACGACGTGATCAGCGACCGCACCCGGTCCATTGGCGTCTGGACCGGCCTGCTCATGGGCGCCGCCGTACTCGTCTACGGCCTCACGTACATCCGCCGCTACTACGGCGGCCGGCTCGCTCTCGACGTGCAGCACGATCTGCGCACCGAGATGTTCGGCACGATCACCCGGCTCGACGGGCGACGCCAGGACGAGCTCTCCACCGGCCAGGTCGTCGGCCGCGCCACCAGCGACCTCCAGCTGATCCAGGGCCTGCTCTTCATGCTCCCCATGACGATCGGGAACTTCCTGCTCTTCCTGATCTCGCTGGTCGTCATGGCCTGGCTGTCCATCCCGCTGACCCTCGTCGCCCTCGCCGTCGCCCCCGCCCTCTGGTTCATCGCCAAGCGCAGCCGCACCCGGCTGCACCCGGCCACCTGGCACGCCCAGGCGCAGGCCGCCGCCGTCGCCGGCGTGGTCGACGGGGCGGTGACCGGCGTCCGCGTCGTCAAGGGCTTCGGGCAGGAGGACCAGGAGACCGGCAAGATCCGCGAGGCCAGCCGCAAGCTGTTCGCCGGCCGGCTGCGCACCATCCGGCTCAACGCGAAGTACACCCCGGCCCTCCAGGCCGTCCCCGCGCTCGGCCAGGTCGCCGTCCTCGCGCTCGGCGGCTGGCTCGCCACCCGCGGCGAGATCACCCTCGGCACCTTCGTCGCCTTCTCCGCCTACCTGGCCTCCCTGGTAGGCCCGGTCCGCATGCTCGCCATGGTGCTCACCGTCGGCCAGCAGGCGCGGGCCGGCGTCGAGCGGGTCCTGGAGCTCATCGACACCGAGCCGGCGATCGAGGACGGAACGAAGGAACTGCCCGCCGACGCCCCCGCGACTGTCGAGTTCGACGACGTCGGCTTCGCGTACGAGGACGGCCGCCCCGTCCTCGACGGGTTCTCCCTGGAGATCCGGCCCGGCGAGACCGTCGCCGTCGTCGGCGCCTCCGGCTCCGGCAAGTCCACCGTCTCCCTGCTGCTGCCGCGGTTCTACGACGTCACCCATGGCGCCGTCCTCGTCGGCGGCCACGACGTCCGCGAGCTCACCCTCGCCTCGCTGCGCGCCGCCGTCGGACTCGTCCCCGAGGACAGTTTCCTGTTCTCCGACACCGTCCGCGCCAACATCGCGTACGGCCTGCCCGGTGCCACCCAGGAGCAGATCGAGAGCGCCGCCCGGGCCGCCCAGGCGGATCGGTTCATCGCCGAGCTGCCCGAGGGGTACGACACCAAGGTCGGCGAGCACGGCCTCACCCTCTCCGGCGGCCAGCGCCAGCGCATCGCGCTGGCCCGCGCGATCCTCACCGACCCCCGGCTGCTCCTCCTCGACGACGCCACCTCCGCCGTCGACGCACGCGTCGAGCACGAGATCCACGAGGCGCTGCGCTCGGTCATGGCCGGCCGCACCACCCTGCTGATCGCCCACCGCCGCTCCACCCTCGGCCTCGCCGACCGGATCGCCGTCCTCGACGACGGCCGGCTCGCCGACATCGGCACCCACGAGGAGCTGGAGCGCCGCTCCGCGCTCTACCGCCGGCTGCTCACCGACCCCGACGAGCTCGGCGGCGTCTCGCCCGGCCACGTCCTGCCCGTCGAGGCCGATCTCGCCGACGACCGCGCGCTGCGCGCCGAGCTCGACGCCGAGTACGACGCCGAGCGCGGCCTGACCCCGACCCTGTGGGTGCGGGACGAGACCGACGCCGAGGAGAGCGCGACCCCGGGGGCCACCCCCGAGCTGCTCGCCGCCGTCGAGGCGCTGCCGCCCGCCCTCGACACCCCGGACGTCGACGAGGCCCGGGCCGTCGCCCCGGAGAAGTCGTACGGGCTGCGCCGGCTGCTGCGCGGCTTCGGCCTCGTGCTGCTCGCCAGCCTCGGCCTGGTCGCCGTCGACGCCGGCATGGGCCTGCTCCTTCCGGTCCTGATCCGGCATGGCATCGACCAAGGCGTCGACCGGCTCGCGGTCGGCGCGGTCTGGGCCGCCTCCGCGCTCGCGCTCGGGACCGTCCTCGTGCAGTGGGTCGCGCAGACCGCGGAGATCCGGATGACCGGCCGCACCGGCGAGCGGATCCTCTACGCGCTGCGCCTGAAGATCTTCGCCCAGCTCCAGCGGCTCGGCCTGGACTACTACGAGCGCGAGCTCACCGGCCGGATCATGACCCGGATGACCACGGACGTGGACGCCCTGTCGACGTTCCTGCAGACGGGCCTGGTCACGGCCTTCGTCTCCGTGGTGACCTTCTTCGGGATCATGGTCGCGCTGCTCGTCCTCGACCTCCAGCTCGCGCTGGTCGTCTTCGCGACGCTGCCGGTGCTCGCCGTCGCCACGTACTTCTTCCGCCGCTCCAGCGTGAAGGCGTACGAGCTGGCCCGGGACCGGATCAGCGTGGTCAACGCCGACCTCCAGGAGTCGGTCTCCGGGCTGCGGATCGTGCAGGCTTTCGGCCGCGAGAAGGACGGCGCTGCCCGGTTCGCCGAACGCAGCTCCGGCTACCGCGAGGCCCGCGTGCACGGCCAGTGGCTGATTTCGGTCTACTTCCCGTTCGTGACCCTGCTGTCGTCCGTCGCGGCCGCGGCCGTCATGATCGTCGGCGCGAACCGGATCGAGGCCGGGACCCTGACGACCGGCGCGCTTGTCGCGTACCTGCTCTACATCGACCTGTTCTTCGCGCCCGTGCAGCAGCTCTCCCAGGTCTTCGACGGCTACCAGCAGGCCACGGTGTCGCTGAAGCGGATGCAGGAGCTCCTCCAGGAGCCCACGTCGACGGCCGAGGCGGCCACGCCGCTGGACGTGCGCGCGCTGCGCGGCGAGATCGCCTTCGAGGACGTGTCCTTCCAGTACGGATCCGACGAGCCCGCCCTCCGCGACATCGACCTGCGCATCCCCGCCGGGCAGACGGTCGCCTTCGTCGGCGAGACCGGCGCGGGCAAGTCGACCCTGGTCAAGCTGGTGGCGCGGTTCTACGACCCGACCGCGGGCCGGGTCGCTGTCGACGGCATGGACCTGCGCGAGCTCGACCTCACCGCGTACCGCCACCGGCTCGGCGTCGTCCCCCAGGAGGCGTACCTGTTCGCCGGGACGGTCCGGGACGCCATCGCGTACGGCCGCCCCGGCGCGACCGACGCCGAGGTGGAGGCGGCGGCCCGCGCGGTCGGCGCGCACGACATGATCGCCACGCTGGACGGCGGCTATCTGCACGAGGTCGCCGAGCGCGGCCGGAACCTCTCGGCCGGCCAGCGCCAGCTGATCGCCCTGGCCCGCGCCGAGCTCGTCGACCCGGACGTGCTGCTGCTCGACGAGGCCACCGCCGCCCTCGACCTGGCCACCGAGGCCCAGGTCAACGCGGCCACCGACCGCCTGGCCGGCCGCCGTACGACGCTCGTCGTCGCCCACCGGCTGACCACCGCGGCCCGCGCGGACCGGGTGATCGTGATGGCCGACGGCCGGGTCGCCGAGGACGGCACCCACGACGAGCTCCTGGCCCGCGACGGCCGCTACGCGCTGCTGTGGCGCACCTTCATCGGCGAGGAGGAGCCGGAGCGCGTCTGAGGGGGCTCCTGGGGGGTCTGACGGTCGCCGAGGCAACCGAACAGCACGCTCCCGCGTCGTACGCACGTACGGCTCTGATGCGGGAGGGGACCCACGTGTTCGACGGCGCGAAGGTACGGGGCGGACGGGACCGGAGCGGACGGGTACGGAGCGGACGGATACGGGGCGGACAGGCTCGGGGCGGACGGCTGGTCGCCCGGCTGCTCGCGATGAGCCTCGCCGTCGGCGCGCTGACCCTCGGCGCGCCGGGCACGCAGCAGGCCGACGCCTTCTCGGCCTGCACCGGCCGCCCGGCGAAGACCGTCTCCTTCACCGGCGGCGAGCTGCGGATCTACCGCTCCCGCCACTACGCCTGCGCGATCGCCCTGGCCAAGGCCCCCGGCTTGCGCCGCTACATGAGCGTCCAGCTCCAGCCGCGCGGCGGCCGCGCCGCGGTCGACGCGGGCCGCTTCACCCGCCAGGCCGGCCCGGTCACCGTCCACGCCCTCAACCGCTGCGTCCGCGCCACCGGCAATGTGGGCGGCCGCACCGCGTCGACCGGCTGGATCCTGTGCTGAACCACAGGTAAGGGCCAACTGGGTCTGGCGGTACGCACGTTGCCCCCGCTAGGTTCGCGACACCGTTGTGAATCAAGGGGAGGGTGAATGCGCAAGGCGCTGACAGGGATCCTGTCGCTCGCGGTGCTCATGGGCACCGTCGGCGCGACCGGGGCGGCCACCGCCGCGGAGCCGGACGCCGGGCTCGCGTCCACGGCCGCGGACCGCGCGGACAGCACGGACATCAAGGACCGCATCCTGGCGATCCCCGGGATGAGCCTGATCGAGGAGAAGCCGTACGCCGGTTACCGCTTCTTCGTACTGAACTACACGCAGCCGGTGGACCACCGCCGCCCCTCCGCGGGCACGTTCCAGCAGCGGATCACCGTGCTGCACAAGGACACCGCCCGGCCGACGGTCTTCCACACCAGCGGCTACGGCCTGAGCACCAACCCCAGCCGGCGCGAGCCCACCCGCATCGTCGACGGCAACCAGGTCTCCATGGAGTACCGGTTCTTCACGCCGTCCCGGCCGCAGCCGGCCGACTGGAGCAAGCTGAACATCTGGCAGGCCGCCAGCGACCAGCACCGCATCTTCACCGCCCTGAAGGCCGTCTACTCCAAGAACTGGCTGTCCACCGGCGGCTCGAAGGGCGGCATGACCGCCACGTACTACGAGCGCTTCTACCCGCGCGACATGGACGGCGTCGTCGCGTACGTGGCCCCCAACGACGTGGTCAACAAGGAGGACTCGGCCTACGACCGGTTCTTCGAGAAGGTCGGCACCAAGGAGTGCCGCGACCGCCTCAACGGGCTGCAGCGCGAGGCGCTCGTCCGCCGCGCGCCGCTGCAGAAGAAGTACAAGGAGTGGGCCGAGACCGAGGGCATGACCTTCAACACGGTCGGCTCCCTCGACAAGGCGTACGAGGCCGTCGTCCTCGACTTCGTCTGGGGCTTCTGGCAGTACTACGGCGAGGCCGACTGCGCGAACATCCCGGACGCGGCGACCGCGACCGACGACGCCGTGTACGAGACCATCGACGCGTACTCCGGCTGGTCGTTCTACACCGACCAGGGCCTGGAGCCGTACACGCCGTACTACTACCAGGCGGCCACCGAACTCGGCTCGCCCAGCATCAAGCTGCCGCACCTCGACGGTCTGACCCGGTACGGCTACCAGCCCGCCCGGAGCTTCGTGCCGCGCGACATACCGATGACGTTCAAGCCCTGGGCGATGCGCGACGTGGACGACTGGGTCCGCAAGAACGCCGACCGGATGCTGTTCGTCTACGGCGGCAACGACCCGTGGGGCGCGGAGCCGTTCCACCTCGGCAAGGGCGTCCGCGACAGCTACGTCTACACCGCCCCGGGCGCCAACCACGGCGCGAACGTGGCGGGTCTGACCGACGCCGAGCGGGAGAAGGCGACCGCCCGCATCCTCGCCTGGGCGGGCGTCGAGGCCCCGGCGGCCGCTGCCGCGCAGCCGCTGGCCCGGTTCGACGCGAAGCTCGACACCCAGGACCCGGAGGTCACGCGCCAGCACGCGCGCCGTCCGTGACGGTTCTCGGTAGCGATACGGGCTGCGCCCGGCGGGGTCATACCCGCCGGGCGCAGCCCGTATCTCCGTCAGCCGTACGACAGGCCGTGGCCGACCGGGTACAGCACCTCGGCGGGGTCGTCCGCGCGGACCACCGGGACGGGGAGCCGGCCCTGCGGTCGGGCGGCGCCCGCGATCACCCGGGCCGCGGCGCGCAGTTCGACGTCCGTCCAGGAGTACGCGGCGACGGTCGCCCGCTGGCCGGAGAGCTGGGCCACGTCGTACGGGTTGCGGATCGCGACCGTGACCACCGGGACGCCGGTCGCCGTCAGCCGGGACACCAGGGTCCGCTGCGGGCTGGTCGCGGAGACGTTGTACGTGCCGACGACGACCACGTCCTGCCCGGCCGCGGCCGCCACCGCCTCCTCGATCTTCGCGGCGGTCGGGGTGATCCCGGTGGACAGCGCCCGCGTGGTGAAGCCGAGTTCGGCGAGCGCGCCGGCGAGGGTCGCGGTCGGCGGGCCGGTGGTGCCGGACGGCGAGGCCGGGTCCGCGCCGACGACCAGCACCCTGGAGTGCGTGCCGCGGCTCAGCGGCAGCATCCCGCCCTCGTTGACCAGCAGGGTGGTGGTCTCCTCGGCGATCTTGTCGGCGGCGGCCCGATGCTCGTCCGTGCCGACCGTGCGGTCCACGACGGCATGGCTGGAGAACGGGTTGCGGAACAGGCCCAGTCTCGCCTTCAGCCGCAGGATGCGGAGGATCGATTCGTCGAGCCGGGCCTCCGTCAGCTCGCCGCTCTTCACCGCCCGGAGCACCGCGTTCCAGGCCACGTCCAGCTTCGGCGGGTTGAGCAGCTGGTCGACGCCCGCCTTGAGGGCGAGCACGGGGACGCGGTCGTCGCCGTACTTGGTGCGCACGCCCTCCATGCCGAGCGAGTCGGTCACCACCACGCCGTCATAGCCCAGTTCCTCGCGCAGGATGCCGGTGAGGATCGGGCGGGACAGGGTGGCCGGGTCGCCGCTCGGGTCGAGCGCGGGGACGACGATGTGCGCCGTCATGATCGAGTCGATGCCGGCCGCGATCGCGGCCCGGAACGGCGGCGCGTCCAGCTCGCTCCACTGCTCGCGGGTGTGCGTGATGGTCGGCAGGCCGTAGTGGCTGTCGGTGGCGGTGTCGCCGTGTCCGGGGAAGTGCTTCGACGTCGCGGCGACCCCGCCGCTCTGGTACCCGCGCACCTGGGCGGCCACCAGGCCGGCGACGGCCCGCGGGTCGGAGCCGAAGGAGCGGACGCCGATGACCGGGTTGGCCGGATTGACGTTGACGTCGGCCACCGGCGCGTAGTTCTGCCTTATGCCGACGGCGGCCAGCTCGGCCCCGGCGATCTGCGCCGCCCTGCGGGCGTCGGCGTGCGAGGCCCCCGCGCCGAGCGCCATCGCGCCGGGCAGCAGCGTGGCGGGCTTGCCGACCCGGCAGACGATGCCGTGCTCCTGGTCGGTGGAGATGAGCAGGGGCAGCGGGGTCGGCTGGGCGAGGCCGGCCCGCTGGATGCCGTTGGACAGGTCGGCGATCTGGTGCGGGTCGCGGGTGTTGTGGGCCCAGGAGAAGTAGATGATGCCGCCGACGTGGTACGTGGCGACGAGCTCGGCGGCGGTGCGGACGCCGATCTCCTTGAGGTTGGCGTCGATGTCCGTCTGGTCGGGCGCGGTGGCCGAGTGGCCGTACACCCGCATGACGAAGAGCTGGCCGACCTTCTCCTCCAGCGACATGCGGGCGACGAGCTGTCTGAGCGCGTGGTCGTGCCCCGCGGCGAGCGCGCTGCCCGCGGGCAGCGCGACGCCGGTGACGGCGGCGACGGCAGTTGCGGCGGTGACGGTGAGGAGGGTGCGTCGGGAGGTGGCGCGGTGGTGCACTGGTGCTCCTTCCGGCCGTGCTGGTGGTGTGGGTGAGGAGGGGGGTCTGAAGGAAACTTCCAAGATGCAGGGTTAGCCCGAAAGTAACTGCCAGGTCAAGAACCCGCGCAAGAAACGGCGCGGGTGGCGTCGGCGAGGGGCGGCCCGCCTCAAGGGCCTCGCCCGCACCCGGGGAACCCGCAACTCCCCTCCCACCCGCACCGATTCCCCGGCATCCCCGCATCCGCGGGAACCCGTGCCCGACCCGCCCCGTCCTACCCCCGTACTGCTGGCGGGTCACCGCGAACGCGCTCCCCCTCCCAGCCGCTCGCGGCCGGCAGCACACCGCCACCGGCGCGCCCCCCTATCTGGCGCCGGTGGCGGGCCTCAGGCCGCCGAGGCGACGCTGGGCCAGAGCTCCTGGAGCGTCCGTACCGTCTCGGTGATCGCCGGCCGCCGGGCCGCCCCGGCCCGCCACAGCGCGCTCAGCCGCCGCTTCGGCACCGGGGTGAGCGGTACGGTCGCCACCTCCGCCGGCAGCGCCCCGCGCCCGAGCCGCGGCACAAGCGCCACCCCGAGCCCAGCTGCCACGAGGGCCACCTGGGTGTGGTTCTCCTCCGCCTGATGGGCGATCAGCGGCTCGCAGCCGGCCGCCCGCATCGTCCGCATCAGCCAGTCGTGGCACACCGTGCCCGGCGGCTGCATGATCCACCGCTCGTCCGCCAGGTCCTCGCGCCGCACCGCCTCCCGCTCCGCGAGCGGATGCCCCCGGGGCACGAGCACGTCACACAGGTCGTCGCCGATGACCGCCTGCTCGACCCCGGGCGGGCTCGGCAGCGGCGCGATGTCCCAGTCGTGCGCCACCGCCAGGTCGATCGCGCCGCGCGCCACCAGGTCGATGGAGAGGTGCGGGTCCACCTCCGTGAGCCGGGCGTCCAGGGTCGGGTGACGGCGCGCCAGCTCGGCCAGCGCCCGCGGCATCAGGCCGCGCGCGGCGCTGGGGAAGCAGCCGATCGCCAGCCGCCCGGAAGGCAGCCCGCGCCGCTCTTCGAGCCGTACCTCCGCCTCCTCTACGAGGGACAGCAACTCCTGTGCGGTGGCGGCGAGTTGATGGGCGTCGTCGGTGAGCCGGACGCCCCGCCCCTGGCGTTCGAGGAGCGTCGTCCGGGTCTCCCGCTCCAGCTTGGCGATCTGCTGCGAGACGGCGGACGGCGTGTAGCCGAGGGCGGCGGCCGCGGCACCGACGCTGCCGTGCACGGCGACGGCGTGAAGCGCGCGGAGCCGGCCGAGATCGAGCATGGGTCCTCCAGCGCATTCGTAAGCGTTGCTGCATCCAATCATGAAGAGATCCGCGCTGGTGCTACATGGTTCGAGGCGGGATGC
Organism: Streptomyces sp.; assembly: GCF_036566765.1. Classification (GTDB taxonomy): domain Bacteria; phylum Actinomycetota; class Actinomycetes; order Streptomycetales; family Streptomycetaceae; genus Streptomyces. The sequence continues at coordinate 4,006 of NZ_DATCVQ010000481.1, read as the reverse complement.
TCGGGGGCATGCGCCCCGTACACATCGCCCTCGCCGCGCTCGTCGCCGCGGTCTGGGGAGTCAACTTCGTCGTCATCGAGATCGGTCTCGACCACTTCCCGCCGCTGCTCTTCTCCGCCCTCCGCTTCCTCGCCGCCGCGCTGCCCGCCGTGTTCTTCGTCGGCCGGCCGACGGTCGCCTGGAAGTGGATCGTGGGGGTCGGACTGGCGCTGGGCGTGGCCAAGTTCGGCCTGCTGTTCACGGGCATGGACCTGGGCGCGCCGGCCGGCCTCTCCTCGCTGATCCTCCAGGTCCAGGCGGTGTTCACGGCGCTCTTCGCGTTCCTCGCGCTGGGGGAGCGGCCGCGCCGGCTCCAGGTCGTGGGCATGGCGGTCGCGCTCGCCGGCATCGGCGTCGCGGCGTACGACGAGGGGGCGTCCGGCCCGCTGGTCGGGTTCTTCCTCTGCGTGGCCGCGGCGGCGTGCTGGGGCGTCTCGAACGTCCTGACCCGCAAGGCGTCCCCGCCGGACGCGCTCAACTTCATGGTCTGGGCCAGCACCGTCCCGGTCGTCCCGCTGCTGATCCTCTCCGTCCTCGTGGACGGCCCGGAGCGGAACCTGGACGCGCTGCGCGGCCTCGACTGGACCGGCGTCGGCGTCATCCTCTTCGTCGCCTGGGCCGTCACGATCTTCGGCTTCGGCGCCTGGGCCTGGCTGCTGCGCCGCTACCCGGCGTCGTCGGTGGCCCCGTTCTCCCTCCTGGTACCGGTCTTCGGGATGTCCTCGGCGGCGCTGTTCCTCGGCGAGAGCGTGAGCCCGCTGCGGTGGTGCGCGGCGGCGCTGCTGGTCGGGGGCGTGGCGCTGACCTCGCTGAGGCTGGGAGGCGGAGCCGCGCGGACGGTGGTGGCAGCGGAAGGCGGGGCGTCCTCGCCGGCCCCCGTCGCGGCCGAGCACCGGCGCTGAGGCCACAGGGGGCGGGGGTTACGGTTCGGGGCATGGATCTCGTACCGATCGACGTCTCCCCCGCCCCGGGCGTACTCCTCCTCAGCGGCATCCCCGGCAGCGGCAAGACGACCGTGTCGGCGGCGCTGGCCGCGCGCTTCGCGCGTTCGGCGCACGTCGAGGTGGACGGGCTCCAGTCCCTGATCGTCTCCGGCTGCCACTGGCCGAGCCCGGACGGCGACCCGGAGGCCGACCGCCAGATCTTCCTGCGAGCCCGCAACGCCTGCCTGCTGGCGGACAGCTTCACCGCGGCAGGCTTCCTGCCGGTCCTCGACGACGTCGTGGTCCGCCGCAGCCACCTCGACTTCTACCGCGCCCAACTCCGCACCGACCGCTTCCACCCGGTCTTCCTGGCCCCCGGCCCGGAGAAGGCATGGGAACGCAACAACGCCCGCGACAAGCGCCTCACGACCGACTGGTCCTTCCTGGACGAGGCGATGCGCGCGGAGCTCTCGGCGGACGGCGTCTGGATCGACAACGCGAACCTGACGGTGGACGAGACGGTGGACGCGATCCTGAAGGCGACGGGGCTGGCGGACACCCCCTAGGGCCGGGCGCGCGGCGGCGCCGTCGAGTCGCGCACTGCCAGCTCCGCCTCGATCGTCGCCACGCCGCCTGCCGGGACGTCCTCCGTGCCCATGGCCAGGCGGCCCGCCCGTGCGCCGGCCTCCTGTAGCGGCAGGTGGACCGTCGTCAGGGCCGGGGACGTGTCGAGGGCGAACGGGAGGTCGTCGAAGCCCGCCACCGAGACGTCGCCCGGGATGCTCAGGCCCCGGTCGCGCAGGGCCGCGCAGGCCCCGAGCGCGACCGTGTCGTTGGCCGCCACGACCGCCGTCAGGGACGGGTCCCGGCGCAGGAGTTCGAGCGTCGCGTCGTAGCCCGCGCTGCGCTCGTACGGCCCGTGGACGGTGGGGCCCTCGGCGACCCCCGCCGCCGTCAGAGCCTCGCGGTGGCCCTCCAGGCGGTGCCGGGTCGTCGTGCGGTCCGCGGGGCCCGCGACGTACCCGATCCGGCGGTGGCCGAGCGTCAGCAGGTGCTCGGTGAGCCGGCGCGCGCCGCCCCGGTTGTCGAAGGCGAGCGTGGCCGCCGCCGAGTCGCCGAGCGGCAGCGGCGGCCGCCCGCAGAGCACCACCCGCGTGCCCGCCTCCGCGAGCCGCGCCAGCTTGGCCGCCGTCGCCGCCAGGTGCTCCGGGTCCTCCAGCGAGCCGCCGGTCAGCACGACCGCCGCCGCGCGCTGGCGCTGGAGGAGCGTGAGGTACGTGAGCTCGCGCTCGGGCGAGCCGCCCGTGTTGCAGACCACGGCCAGCTTCTCGCCCCCGGCCCGCCCCGACGCGCACTCGCCGATCGCGCTCTGCGCCGCCCCCGCCATGATCCCGAAGAACGGGTCGGCGATGTCGTTGACCAGGATCCCGACCAGGTCGGACGTGGCGGCGGCGAGCGAGCTCGCGGGGCCGTTCAGCACGTAGTCGAGCTCGTCCACGGCCCGCAGCACCCGCTCCCTGGTCGCCTCGGCGACGGGGTAGTTGCCGTTCAGGACGCGCGAGACGGTGGCCGGGGACACCCGTGCGCGCGCGGCCACGTCCGCCAGCGTGACGGTCATCGCGTACCTCCGGGGAGAGTCGGGCGAGCCCCTTGTCCGGGGCGTTGTCGGCAGGCTAGCGTCCCCTCATCTAGAAAGCGCTTTCTATCTTGCTTTCCCCGGTGCTTTCATTCGTTCGTCCGCAGCGGCTTGGAGGGACTTCGTGACACGCAGGACAGTCCGGATCGCCATGAACGGCGTCACGGGACGGATGGGCTGCCGCCAGCACCTCGTACGCTCCGTCCTCGCCATCCGCGAGCAGGGCGGGCTGCCGCTCGGCGACGGCGCGGTGCTGTGGCCCGAGCCGGTCCTCGTCGGCCGCCGCGAACACGCGCTGCGCGAGCTCGCCGAGCGGCACGGCCTCACCGAGTGGTCGACCGACCTCGACGCCGTCCTCGCCGACGACTCCGTCGACGTCTACTTCGACGCCCAGGTCACCTCCGCCCGCGTCGACGCGCTCAAGAAGGCGATCGCGGCCGGCAAGCACGTCTACACCGAGAAGCCGACGGCCACCGATCTCGCCGGCGCCCTCGAACTGGCCCGGCTCGCCGACGCCGCCGGCGTCCGGCACGGCTGCGTCCAGGACAAGCTCTTCCTGCCGGGCCTGCGGAAGCTGAAGCGGCTGATCGACGGCGGCTTCTTCGGCGAGATCCTGTCTGTGCGCGGCGAGTTCGGCTACTGGGTCTTCGAGGGCGACTGGCAGGACGCGCAGCGTCCGTCGTGGAACTACCGCGCGCAGGACGGCGGCGGGATCGTCCTCGACATGTTCCCGCACTGGGAGTACGTGCTCCACGAGCTGTTCGGCCGGGTCACCACCGTGACCGCGCACATCGCCACGCACATCCCGCGCCGCTGGGACGAGCGCGGAAAGCCGTACGAGGCGACAGCCGACGACGCCGCGTACGGCGTCTTCCGCCTGGAGGGCGGGGCGATCGCGCAGATCAACTCCTCCTGGGCGGTCCGGGTCCACCGCGACGAACTGGTGGAGTTCCAGGTCGACGGCACGCACGGCTCGGCCGTGGCCGGGCTGCGCGGCTGCCGCGTCCAGCACCGCTCGGCGACCCCGAAGCCGGTCTGGAACCCGGATCTGCCGGCCGGCGAGTCCTTCCGGGCGCAGTGGCAGGAGGTCCCGGACAACGCGGAGTTCGACAACGGCTTCAAGGCCCAGTGGGAGCTGTTCCTGCGCCACGTGGCCCTGGGCGAGCCGTACTGCTGGGACCTGCTGGCCGGCGCCCGCGGCGTGCAGCTGGCGGAGCTGGGCCTGCGCTCGGCGGCGGAGGGCCGCACCCTCGAAGTCCCGGAGCTGGCGCTGTGATCCGGCTGCCGCAGGCGGGCGGGGGCGTACGGGAGTACGAGCCGAGGGGCGGCGCGGCGGGGGCGGCGACGGGCGGGCCGCCCCCGGCCTCGGCGACCGCCCCGGTACCGGCCGGTGCGCCCGTGGCCGGGG
>NZ_DATCVQ010000480.1:0-35295 GCF_036566765.1 Streptomyces sp. | reverse complement strand
GATGGCCTCCACCTGGACCTCCGCGATGATGCTGTCCAGTTCACCTTCCTCCGGGTCGGTGAAGAACGGTGTGCTGACCATTTCCGCAACCGCCTGCGTGTAGGCGCGGTGAGACTCCTCCTCGCCCGGGGGAAGGATCATCGCGCGGAATACGCGCTCCACAACCGTGCGGTGAAGGCCCCACGCGGGCTCGAGCCTGAGTATCAGCAGCGGCGCACGCAGCCTTCAGACGTGGCCGCGTGGCGGCGCTGGTCGGTGGTCATGGCAACGCACAGATCCGTGAGCCCAGCGTCGTCCAGCTCATCGAACACGTCCATGATCCCTACCCATTCAGCGCCCGTGTCCGGCCCACTCTAGGGACGCCCGCAACGGTGGGGCATCGTCCTACCAAGCCGCCGTCACCGTCGCACCCCCGAGGTGGGTGTGAAATGTGAAGACACCGCCTAGCTAGGTGCGAGGCTCCGGAACTTCGATCCCGTCCAGCAAGGCGACCGCCACGTCCACCGCGTCCTCAAGCCCGTAGCCGGTGGCCGCCCGGATCACCTTGACCGCCTGAACCTGCCGCTGGGCCCGCATGTGCTTGAAGGCCTCATGCTGAGCCTCGACAGGCACGGGCAGCATCCGGGCGCGCTCAGGCAATGGCCGCATCCACGGCGGCAGATCTGCACGGTGCGGCCTTATCTCCCGCCGCGGCCTTGCTGTGCTCGGCCTCCGCCGAAACCACCCGAACAATCCGGACTCCTCGATCATGGGCATGCCAGGGGACGAGGCTACAACACGATGCTTTGCCACCCCTGTTAAGCCCGAGACATCACCCGTGTCAGGCCAGATCGCTGGTGTCGAGGTCCAACTCGAACGGCTCGGGCAGGCGGATCAGGGCGCCGAACGGGCTCGGACCGTCGACGCGGGTGTAGCCGAGCCGGCCCGGCTCGGAGTACAGGGTGACGCGCTGCTCCTGCCGGTCGACGACGAGGTGGAGCGGCGCGCGGTACTCGGCGTACCGCTTCCGCAACACGAAGTCCTCCGCGCGGAATCTTTGGCTCGCGAGGTTCCAAGACGCGGCGCAGAGGGTTAGTGCCCAAGCCACCGCGGCGTAGTTGATCAAGCATCTGTGAACAAGCATCTGTGAAGTACCAAGGTATGGCTGCCGCCATACGGGGAACAGATCTTGAGGTCGCGAGGCGCACGGGGGAGGGGAGTGGCCGGTGGCGTGGGTGACGACGCTGGGGCCCGACATGGCTCAGGTCGACTACCGGCTGAGTGCCCAGTGCGGCTGCGATCTGGAGCACCAGGGGACGGTTGGTGAGGCTGACGGACAGGTCGAGTACCGCCTCGGTGACGCGCTGGATCTGGAGTGGATCGGCGGCGGTCTCGCGGATGTCGGTCTTGTGGCCGGCGAGAGCGTCGACGCAGAGCAGGCGCGCCTGCTGATGGACGGTCGGCATCCGCTCACCGGCCAGGTGCTGGTGGTGCCGAAGGTGGCCGTGGATCCCCGAGGCAAGCTTCCCGCGCGGCCCCTGGCCGAGGCGGTCACGGCGGTGGCGGCGGAGCGCGGCATGGGCGTCGATGAATTGCTGGGCGGCGGCAGGCTCGCCGCGCGGTTCGCGCGCCTCCTGCGTGGCGTGCACCGTGATGGGGAGCGGCACCGGGTTCCGTTCCGGGAGGTCGAGGCGCTCGCCGCGGCGGCCGGCGTCGACGTGAAGCAGGTGTACGGCGGGGGTGAGGCGGCGGAGGCCGCGGCGCACGCGGACGCCCGGGTACGGGTCGGCACCCGGGGCTACGACGTGACGCTGGACCTGTCGAAGTCGTACAGCGTCGCCGTCGCCCTGGCCGGCGAGGAGCTCGCCGAGGCGCTGCGCGAGACGTTCCTGGAAGCGGCCCGTGAGACGGTCGCCGCGATGGAGAGCTGGGCTGCGTACGCGATGGTCGGCGAGCACGGAGGCGGCAAGATCGCCGACCGGGTCGACGTATCCGGCTTCCTCGGCTGGATGACGGTGCACTACTCGGCCCGTCCGGTGAAGGGCGAGCCGGGGGAGCGGCCCGTACCCGGAGATCCGCATCTGCACGTTCACGCGAACATCGCGAACCTGGGCCTGGCGGCCGACGGCAAGTGGCGCACCGTAGGGGCAGGCGGCCGGGACGTCCACCGCCACGCTCACGCCGCCGACGCTCTGGTGAAGGCCCGGCTGCGGCAGTTGACCGGAGAGCGGTTCGGCATGCGGTGGGAGCGGCACGCGGAGACGGGCGCGTGGGAAGTCGTCGGCATCGACGAGGGGCTGCGCCGTGCGTTCTCCCGTCGCAGCGCGCAGATCGTCGCCATGGCCGACGCGAATGCGAGCACGGGGGAGCAGAAGCTCGTCGCCCGTCGGCTGGCCGAGAGCAAGGACACCTTCGTGACGAAGGCCGATGTGCGGGCCTCGTGGCGGGCGCGTGCGGAGGCGGTCGTCGACGACGTCGATGCGATGATCCGCCGAGCGATCCCCGGTCCTGGAGGTCCCGACGGGCCGTCGGTGACTGGACCGGGCGGCGGTCCGGTCATGCCGTCGCCGGAGGACGTCGCTGCGTTCGTCTGGCGTCGCGAAGGCGGACTGACCGAGTCACGTAAGGCCGTCACGAGGGCGGACGTCCTGGCCCACGTCATCGACGCGTGCCCGGCCGGCGTGGCCGACCTCGCGGCCGCCGAGGCCCTCACCGACGCCGTTCTCGCCGTCGACAGCCAGGCCGTCTCTCTGCCTGTGCAGGGTATGACGCATCTGACCAACTCCCGGCGCTATACGCACGCGTCGATCCTCGCCGCCGAGCAGACCATCGCCGAGACGGTCGCCGACCGGCTCGACGAAGGCACCGCACAGATCACGCAGGATGCCGCAGAGCTCGCCGTCTCCGCGTTCGAGGCACAGCGCACCACCGATCCGATGCGGCCCTTCGAGATGTCCGACGAGCAACGCGCCGCCACGATCCGGTTCCTCACAGGAAGGCACGGCGTCGACGTGCTGCGCGGCAAGGCGGGCACCGGCAAGACCACCATCATGTCGGCGACTCGGATCGGCTGGGAGGCCGCCGGCCTCCGCGTCGCAGGCGCCGCCACCGCGGCGGTCGCCGCGTCCCTGCTGCAGGCCGAGTCCGGCATCGCCAGCGCCACAGTGGCGAGCTGGCTCATGGACGTACGGGCCGGCGGCCGCCGCATGGCGCACACCGACGTCCTGGTCCTCGACGAGGCCGCGATGATCGACGACCGCGACGTCGCCGAGCTGCTCACGGCGGCCGCCGAGCACGGCGTGAAGGTCGTCGGGATCGGCGACTGGGCCCAGTTGAAGGCGATCGGCGTCGGCGGCGGCTTCAAGCGGGCCTGGGAAATCGCCGACGGCCTGGAGCTGAGCGAGAACCGCCGCCAGAAGGACGCAGGGGAGCGAGCCGCGCTCGAGGCATGGCTGGACGGCGGACGCCGCACCGCACTGTCGATGCTCGCCGAGCACGGCCGCGTCCACGCCGTCCGCACCCCCGACGAGGCGTACGCCGCGATGCTCGGCGCGTGGAAAGACACGGTCGCCCGGCTGGAGGGCGACGTCCACGACCGGATCGAGGACCTCGTCGTGCTCGCCGCCCGCAACGCCGACGTCGAGGTCCTCAACGCCGGCGCGCGCGAACTGCGCAAGAAGGCCGGCGAGCTCGGCGAAGGCCACACCTACGCACTGGCCGGCGGCGGACGTCTCGAGCTCGCGCCCGGCGACATCGTCCGGATCAAGCGCAACGACTACCGGACCCGGCGCGGCGGGGACATCGACATCCTCAACGGCTACCGCGGACAGGTCACTCACACATCGAAGGACGGCGTCACCGTCGAGTGGCGGCGACCGGCCGAGGACGGCGGACACACGCTCGAGCGCGCCTGGATCCCCGCCGGCCAGATCGCCGACGGCGCCCTCATGCACGGCTACGCCATGACGATCGCCGCCGCGCAGGGACTGACCGCCGACCACGCGCTCGTCTACGGCGTCGGCGCCGACGCCCACGCCCTGTACCCCGCCCTCTCCCGGGCCCGGCAAGCCACCCACCTGTGGCTGCCGGCCGGCGTCCTCGAGAGCGACGAAGTCCGTCTGAGCCTCGGCGACGCCCGCAGCCAGGACGAGCTCCTGGACCGCGCCGTCGCCGCATACGCCGACTCACTGGAGCACGACCGGGACGACCGCATGGTCTCCGACGAACTCGAGGCAGCGCCAGCCGCGCCCGTCCCGCAGCAGGCCCGCCTCGGGCACATGGCTGGGCGCGAAGAGCCGGAGTTCGAGGCATGGGACGCCCGCCCGTACGGGCACATCGCCACCGGGCGCCTCACCTCACTGATCGCCGACCGGACGGACAAGGCCCACCGCGCCGAGCGCCTGGCGACCGACCTGACCCGGCAGGCCGAGGCCAAGAGGGCGGCGCTGGCCGCCCCGGTCACGCCCGGTCAGGTTAGGGCCCGCAAGGCTGCCGAGGCCCTGGACCAGGCCGACCGACTCGCCGCGACCGCCGCCATGGAGCGGGCCAAGGAGCACGCGGCGGGCGAGGCCGTACGGCAGGCGCAGGAGATCCGCCAGCAGTTGGAGGAGGCGAAGACCAGGTCCCGCCTCGCGCTGCGCCTGGCTGGCACCAGCCGCAAGGAGACCATCGCGCTCAGCGCCGAGTACGCCCGCAAGGAGGCCGCGGCGCACGAGGAACTGCTCCACGCCGGACGCGCCGCAGCCGCCGCCCAGCGGGAGGCGTGGGCCGCGATCGGCAACCTCGAGACCGTCGACTGGTTCGAGGAGCAGGGCTCGCGCGGGCAAGCGCCGCGCGACGTCGTCGAGCTGCAGCGTCGGCTCGCGGCGATGCGCGACCGGCTCCCGGACATCGAGCGGACCACGAACCGCGCCATTGCCGAAGACGCCGAGCAGGCCGAACGCCATGCCGCCGAATTGCGTGCCGCAGCGCAGCGTCACGCCGCGATGGCGGACAAACTGCGGGACGAGAGGACCGTGCGCTCCCGCATGGCCACCGAAGCCCCCGCCCAGCACGCCCGCGAGACACAGGAGCGCGCCGAACATCTCAAGCAGGCCCGACAGCGGGCTGCCAACCAGACCCGCGAGAACGCCCGGAGGGCACAGGCCGGTTACCGCTACCAGCCGCCGGACCAGGGCCGCACGGGACCCTCTTTCGGACGCTGACACGCGGGGAGCTGCTGCGGTCGGCGACGTGCCCGTCGGGCTCGTTGTGCGCTGAAAGGGGAACGGGCGATGGGGACGCCGTAGGTCGGTTGCGGAGCCGTGACTGACTGCCGCGTCCGAGAAAGGGGTCAGGCCAGGGCTGGAGAAGCATCGAAGCGACGTTGCTTGTGGACGCTCTGATGCACCGAATAGGGCTTCCTTCTCATTTGTCGGGATCAGTGAAAGTGGTGCGGAACGAACCCCTACTGCCGTAAAGTCGCAGGTCACGCAGTCTGCTCCCCGCACCCGCGGGGATGGTCCCCGCGACGCCGAAGACCTCCAGGCCGCCGCGGACTGCTCCCCGCACCCGCGGGGATGGTCCCGACAGGGTGGTGCCCAGAGCGCGGAGGTGGTTCTGCTCCCCGCACCCGCGGGGATGGTCCCGGTAGCGGCGGAGGTGATCGCGTCGGATAAGCCTGCTCCCCGCACCCGCGGGGATGGTCCCCGTCGTCGGTCTCGGGAGACCGCGACGCCTGACTGCTCCCCGCACCCGCGGGGATGGTCCCATCGTTTTCAACATCGCATTGGGGCGCGTAGCCTGCTCCCCGCACCCGCGGGGATGGTCCCTGACCATCTGCCAGAGCAACGACTCATCTGCCCTGCTCCCCGCACCCGCGGGGATGGTCCCATGACGAGGAGCGTCGCGATCATCGCGCCGATCTGCTCCCCGCACCCGCGGGGATGGTCCCGGCGTCGGAGTCCACCTCCACCTCGAAGACGCCTGCTCCCCGCACCCGCGGGGATGGTCCCGCTCCACGGGCGCGGCCCTCCAGAGCCTGCTTCTGCTCCCCGCACCCGCGGGGATGGTCCCTGCTTGTGCCGCGCGATATCCCCCGCAGCGACCTGCTCCCCGCACCCGCGGGGATGGTCCCCGTGCGCACCAAGGCGCTCGGCCAGCAGGAGCCTGCTCCCCGCACCCGCGGGGATGGTCCCCCGTCGTCAACCTCGCACGTCTACAACTCCGTCTGCTCCCCGCACCCGCGGGGATGGTCCCGCCACAAGACGTCGTTGCTTGAGAACTGCACACTGCTCCCCGCACCCGCGGGGATGGTCCCACCGGGTTCAGCCCCAGTTCGCTGACCATGTACTGCTCCCCGCACCCGCGGGGATGGTCCTGAAATCGTCATGAGCAATGACAATGCGAACAACTGCTCCCCGCACCCGCGGGGATGGTCCCCCGCGCACCATCGCGGCGCTCGCGAACGCAGGCTGCTCCCCGCACCCGCGGGGATGGTCCCTGCACGACATCGGTATGCATGCTGAAGATCTTCTGCTCCCCGCACCCGCGGGGATGGTCCCATCCTCTACAGCCGCTTCGACATTGTCACCGCCTGCTCCCCGCACCCGCGGGGATGGTCCCCGGGCCACCCAGCGCGCCATCCTCGGCAAGCGCTGCTCCCCGCACCCGCGGGAATGGTCCCCGGGCCGGGTACGTCACCACCTGCTCCCAGCCCTGCTCCCCCGCACCCGCGGGGATGGTCCCAGGTACTTCCCGTTCGTCGCAGACGAGGGAGTCTGCTCCCCGCACCCGCGGGGATGGTCCCCAGCCGCAGCGGCACGAGTAGGTGTTGAGGTGCTGGCCGAACGGGATCTGGGTGCGGGCGGCGACGAGCTGCGCGGCCTGCTCCCCGCACCCGCGGGGATGGTCCCCGCGAGCGACTGGCCCGGCTCTTGAGCGTGCCCTGTTCCCCGCACGAGCGGGGGGCCGTCCGACACGCCTGCGACAGCTCACCGACCCATGAAGTTGGCGGGCACGGTCGTGAGCCCACCCCGCGTCCCGGGCAGTCAGCTGATGGTCGGGTAGGCCGTCAGCTCGTCGGTGGAAGGGGAGAGCGCGACACCGGTGTATTCGTTGACCAGGTCTGGGGCGATGCCCGGCCGCGTCGGCACGTCTGCTCCGGTACGGGCGTCCAAGCTCAGGGCGCCGTCGTCCGTCTCGCCGTAGACCCGCCCATGCCACACCGCGGTCACCCGCGGTGCGATACGGCCGGCGTTCGCGTCCGGCAGCTGCCACAGGGTGGCACCGGAGACGGCGTCGAAAGCGGTCACGGGAGACTCCGAACCGCCGATGCCGCAGACGACGGTGCGTGCGCCGTCGTGATCACAGTTGGCCCCGGTGGCAGTCTTCGAAACGTTCTTCTTCACAGCTCCGGTCTTCGGGTCGAGGAACTGCTCGTACCTGATATTGGAGTCGGACTTGTCGCGTGCCCGAGCCTGGACGAGGTGCGGACCAGCCGGATGCAGGTCGAGGTTGAGGCGCTCCGGTCCACGCCACCGCTCGGTACCGGTGGCCAAGTCGTACCCGGCCGCTGACGAGTAGTCGTCCGAGGGTTCGTTGCGGACCTCTCCCGTCACGATGCCTTCCGTGACTGCGGAGGCTTGGAACTCGTCCCGGGTCCACAGAAGGCGGTGGGTCCTGAGGTCGATCCCGTAGGTCGTGCTGGCGGAGTAGATCACGTTGTCGTCGCTGCTGACCGTGACGACGGCCACGTGCCCTGAGGCACCGACGACGGAGACGACACTCGGGTCCATGCCTTCCATCGCCCCTTCGGGCATCGTCAACGGCAGCCGCCAAGTGAGTTTGCCGGTGCCGGCATCGGCCGCGACGACCTCGATGAGGTCACGTGCGGCCTTGGTTCCCTCCCCTGGCTGTCGCACGAGGAATGAAGCAAGCATCAGGGGGGTGCTGCCCTCGGTGACTACCGGCGGTGCGGCACCGTTGCGGTTGTCAGGTGCGAGTTCGGTCAGTGGTTCGCTCTCAGGCCTGATGACGTTCTTGACGACTCCCTTGGTCGTGTCGAAGGCCAGGACACGGTCGGGTGTGGCCACGTACGCCGTCTCTCGGTGGAGGGCAACCGGGATCTTCTTGCGGGCCAGCCACGTGCCGCCCACGCTGATCAGGCCGGAAGATGCCTCCCATGGCATGCGGACGCCACCCTGAAGGTCGAATTTCTCCGGTGGATCGTGCGCGACGCGCGTCGGGCCGGGCAGTGCCTCGGCGGGTGTCTGCTGAGCCGCGGCGGGACGGTCTGGCCCTTGCGTGCAGCCCGTGACGGCGGCCAAGGCCACGGTCGCCATGACTGCTGAACAACTCTGTAAGAACATCGACTTCACGCGAGACTCCATCTTCGCCAGATCAGATGATCACTCTAAGGTGACGAACTTCTTGATCACCTTCTGGCCGGCTTGCTTGAAGCTGGATCGGGTCCGCGGACTGGGTACCCGACGCGAACCGGGAAGACAGCTCGTCTGTCGCCCTCCCGAAGGGACGCCTCCACCGATGATGGATTTCGTCTTGCTTTTCGGTCCTCAGGGGCTCGGGGGGTAGCCGGTGTTGCCCTTCCCGGCCTCAGACGCAGCCACTTCGTCCGCCGGAGCCGGTGGTTGCTCGCGTCGGCGGTGGAGCAGGCACAGTCCATCTCCTCAGCCAGCTGCGTTACCGGGCCTAGCTAGGTTCTGTCCGGCGGATCACGGCGGCATAGGCTCCGATGCATGCACAGCTCGCTGACAGAGCACGCCCGGTGCGTCTACGGAGACGAGTACCAACCGACGCCGGAGTGCGGCCGCGAACATCGGGAGCACTATTTCGTCGAGGAGCTCACGTTTGCCGACGCGGAGTCGATCCTGACCATGCTGCGCGAGCTCTGCCCGAACGTGTGCGACGGTTACCTGCCGGTGTGGATCCGGAATCTGGCCTTTCGGCTGGTGCTCTTGCAGCGGCCGAACGAGCCGGAGCTGATGCGAGCAGCAGCCGAGAGCCTCTATCTTCACGGGCCTGACTGGGACGACATCGCTGCCGACCTTGATCGACGGGCCGACGCTCTGGAGACGGCGGCCTAGGTTGGGCTCATGCCTTGAGCGATAGCCGGACCGCGGCCGCGGTGCCGTGGAAGACATAGGCCCTCTTGTCGTAGCGGGTGGCGACGGCCCGGGAGTTCTTGAGACGGTTGATCGTGCGCTCGACCTCGTTGCGGCGTTCCTCCGCTCTGCTGACGGCGCGCCCGTGCTTGACCAGGCGGGTCGCGTTGTTGGCCTCGTCTCCCACGCCCTGGGCACCACCGGAGTCGTCTGGATGACACCTCTCGACGTGATCGCTGACCAGGTCCCGCACGCCACTCGGGACTCACTGACCGGCGGGTTCGGGCGGCCGTTCCTGCTGAAGGAGAAGTAGGCGCCGGAGTCGGAGAGCGCGGTGTGGTCCTGGCCGTCCCGGCTTCCGCCGTGCCCCGCCCATCGTCCCAGTGATTCTCCAACCGAGGAGACCCACGTCGAGCGCACACGCAGAGGGGGAGACGCGCTGACGGACTGCCGATTCGTCCCAAGTGGCGAGTGCAGCGCCCGTTCGACTTCCTGGAACGGGCGCTGCGATTCTCCTCTGCCGCTGCTCTGCCAGGCTGCGCTGGTCATCCGCCGGCCCGTGACTTGTTGGATGGCGGTTCTTCGGAGGGGTTCCTGGACATTCTGGTCGGCGGGGTTTGCAGCCGAGATGCTTACATGGGTGGCTGGCGCGCCACCGCAGCACGAACGGCTACCGATTCACTACGGCACGCCGGGGGGTGAGTCGCTGCGGTGGTGCTCAGGACGCTCAGCCGCGATCAGGGCGATGGCCTGTGGACGCGGCTCGCTGACCGACGAGGGAGATAGCAGATGGCAACACCGCAGGGGGAACCGTTCGCAGACGCGACCGACGAAGCGGCGCAGACCGCCGCGATGGCGGTACAGCTGGTATTGAACATTGCTGACGCGGCGCGCCGAGCAGCTGAGCAGCGGCGGTCAGGTGTGGCCAGGGCACAACCACTCGCTGACGTAGCCATCTCCGAAGCCGCTGGTGACCTCAAGAGCACGCTCCCGTGGGACATCGCCACGGCCTTGATGACCAGCGCGGACTGGCCGCACATGGCACAGCAGCTCTCGGCGCTCAAGCTCGCGGGCGTGGACCTGGCCGACTTCCTGCCGCGCGTCGGTGAGATCGCCGTGACCGTGCGGGATGCGGTCGAAGCGAACCTTGAGCGGGTCGCCCGCGAAGGCACGGGTGAGTGGGAGAAGGTGCTGCGCGAGACTCTGCCGGCGGGCCCGGTGCGGGAGGCGATCCTGTCCTCCCCGGCGTGGCCGGACATCGTGGCGACGATGGCGCGCCTGGACGAACGTGGCGTGGACGTGCGTCAGATCCTCGCATCGGCGCACGACGAAGGCCTTGGGGTCGACCGGGCGGTTGGGAAGGTGCTCGCTGCGGGCGAGGCGCCGACCACGAGTCGGGACGCGATGGTGTCGTACGGGCCGATGACGACGGGGCTCGACATCCCGAAGGATCTCGACCTGTCTGACCGGGCAGGGGCGCTTGGGCAGCTGGCGATCTCGCCCAAGGAGAACGAGCGCTTCGCGCGCATGGTGCGGGAGGCGATGCCCGGCCGGGAGCGCGAGGCCGACCTGATGGTCATGGCGAGGCAGTGGCCGTTGGTCGCCGCGCGGATGGCCAAGATGGAGAGCGAGGGCCAGCCGGTCAAGGCGCACCTTGCCGGGCTGATGAAAGACACCTCCTGGGAACACGGGCCTGGGTCGCAGATCGGCTCGCGGCTCGTGCAGGCGGCCCACGACGTCCTGCGTCGACCGTCTGGCGGGGCGCCCACGGGGGGATGGCCCAGGGTCGACACGGCGGCCGCCCGGTCGCGGTCGTCGACCGTGAGTCCTGCCGAGTCGCAGTCGGCCAAGCGGCTGGCGCATGCGGAGCCTGGGGCAGCGGCTCGCCGGCAGGCTGCGCCGGCTGCGAAGCGGGGCAAGGCGAGGTAGCCCCCTGCGGCCGCAGGCGGTGAGGGGTGTCTACGGGTGCGGCTTCCCAACGCTGGAAGACACCGGATGAGGATTGCTTCCCATGCAGCAAGTGATCGTTTCCCAGGAAACTGAGTCGCTGTCGTCCGGAGCACGGACCACACTGGCGCAGTGGACACCCGCCGCCCTTGCCCCTGTTGTGGCCATCTCGTCTTCGATGTCCAGGACGGATGGCCCGGTTCCTACGCCATCTGCCCGGTCTGCCACTGGGAAGACGACCCTGTCCAGCTCCGCTGGCCGGTCACGCCGCGTGGAGCCAACAGCGTTTCGCTCCTCGAGGCCCAGCAGAATTTCCGGGCATACGGTGCCTGCGATCAAAGGGGACGGAGGTTCGTCCGGCCTCCGGCGGCTGACGAACTTCTTGACACGG
The DNA here is from genome assembly GCF_036566765.1 of Streptomyces sp. Classification (GTDB taxonomy): domain Bacteria; phylum Actinomycetota; class Actinomycetes; order Streptomycetales; family Streptomycetaceae; genus Streptomyces. The sequence continues at coordinate 23,877 of NZ_DATCVQ010000480.1, read as the reverse complement.
CGTGGCGCCCGATCGACCCGGCCACGGATCTGTTCGCGGATTCCGAGCATGAAGATCGCCGTCCTTGGCCCGAGGACCGGGCAGTCCTGTGCTGGTGGCTCCCTTCCTTCTGGGGAGCCCCCGAGGAGCCGGCATTCGATTCGGAGCGCCAGGTGGTGATCGACGTCGGTTCGGTGCGCAGTGAGCGTGATCTGCACGAGGTCCTCAAACGGGAACTCGGCTTCCCTTGGTTCTACGGCATGAACTGGGCCGCGTTCTGGGATGCGATCACCGGCCTCGTCCAGATGCCCAGGAGTCTGCGCTTCATCCACTGGGCCGAGTTGGAAGCGCGAGAACCTCTGGCTGCGACTGCACTCCGCGACCGATTGGTCAGGTACGAGGAGACAGCCCAAGGCTTCAGCGCCGTCTACGACCGGTAGCTGAGGCCGCCTAGGGTCTGTCCGGCCTGTCACCCCTGGTGTGCCAGGGTGACAGCCGCTGGCACCGCCCGGCGAGGTTGGGACCGCAGCTATGGGCACGTTGACGGGGTCAGATCAGGGCGCGGAGTACCAGCAGTACAGGCTCAGACCTCTCTCCGTACGGCTGCTGACCAGGGCTGACAGGTACTCAAGGAGGTATCGCGCTGTCGGGCGAAATCTCATCGTCCGGCTCGGAGGCGGTCTCAGCCCACGTCATGGCTGTGGTTCGGAGTCGATCCATTCCTGCACTGGCCAGAGCCATGCAGAGTCGCTGCGGAATGGCGAAGACGGTGAATAAGCCGTCGTTGGCCAAGGGCACCAGGTGTCTGAGCGGACTCTCCGCCCCCGTCAACAGGACCTGCCACCTGAGAACCGCGTCATCCGGATAGATGCCGTCACACGGCACGGCGGGAGAATCGTGGCTCTTGCGCGGTCCTGCCAGCACTGGTCGGACTTCGTCGTCTGCAAGGAAGAACTCTCCTACAAGCACCATCTAGCCCGGTCAAGGTGACTGCTCCGCCCCCGGGGACACTAGGGCGTCGGACCCGGATCTTCTCCAGCACCGGGATGAACTGTGGGCTGTCGGCCGCCTGTCCCGCGGTCCTGAGGCTGCGGTGATCGAGGCGCGCAGGAGTGTGTCCGCGGTGATCGTTGCGGAGCGGCTCAAGTGAGCGAATCGACTGAGCAGGTGCAGACCGCAGATCGTCTCTGGCAGGAATTCCGCCAAGAGCCTTTCCCCGACAGCTTGCGACATGCCACGTTCCGGGGCACACATGTGTGGCTCCTCGAGTTGGACATCGCCGGCTGCGTTCTTCGTTGGCTCGACAACAGCGGCACTCTCGACTCGAAGAACAGCATCCTCCTCCAGAGCCGCATCGAGGACCTGGACCGAGTCATCCCTGAGATCAATGACCTTGTAGGAGCCCAGTACTGCCAGCGGTTGCACCAGCTCGCTGTGCTCGTGTCAAGGAATCTACCCAGCACCAAATGAGACGGCCCGCACCGTGCCCTGCGAGCGTTCGACCCACTCCTCGATCTTCGGCATGAACGGGTCGATCACCTTCGGCCGGGACACCGGCCCGCCAGTCGGGCGACCGGCGTCCCTCATTCGTGCGTACCGGCGCACGGTCTTCGGATCGACCCCCGCCAGAGCTGCCGCCGAATGCCTACAAGGATCTTGCGCTGTCCGCTCTCAGTCTCTTGGTCCGGAGTGTTGCGGAGCTCGAAGGCTGTGCGAGGCCGCTTCCTTGGCGGCTGCCGCAAGCGACGAGGTCAGGATCGAGACGGTGACTTTAGCGGGCTCGATCGCGGATCGGGTGGCGCATGCGACTCGGCCCGGTCTGCAGCCAGCACCTTCGGCACCGCCCCGTCGAGGCGCAGGCCTTCGCGCACGGCCTCCGAGGATCCTCGATCACCTGTCCGGCTCGGGCATGGTGACCAGGCGGCTGGAGGCGGGGAAGCTTTGCTCGCGTGTGTAGGTTCCGATTTCAGTTGTCGTCCGGTGGCAACGTGACCTGGCATTTTGGAGTGCTGTACAGGCTTCCTGCCGGGGTTTTGTCCGGACGATCTGTCGGTTTCTTCAGGCCGCGGGTGCGGTGTTGGGCTTCGTGGCGGGCGGCGCGGTGGCCCTCAGGCGCGAGGGTGTAGAAGGTGCGGCGTTTGCCGGGACCGCGGCCTGGGGTGGCTCTGTTCATCCAGGCGACGTCGTCTTCGAGGCGGCTGGTGAGCCATCCTGCGCGTTCGAGCCGCTTAAGCAGGGGATAGAGCGTCCCTGGATCGAGTCCAGTGCGTGCGATGACCTCGGCTCCGTAGAACTCTTCCTGCGGTCGGATGAGCAGGTGGCGCAGGAAAACGAGCGTAGGCCCGGCGATGCGGATGCGCTCGACAGTGATGTCGCTGAAGGGGGTGCGCGGGCTGGGGTCAATTGATCGAGATGACTGACCCCGACCCGCTAGCGTGTTGACGTGCACATCCTCGATGACCCTCGCTTGTCGCCCCGTGTCGCGGCTCTCCTGGCGCGCGCACGGCGTGGCCCTTCGATGCCCGCTGTTCGGATACGCGAGTTGGCCCGCGCGGAGGCTTCCGACAAGAGCGAGGCACTAGTGCCCCATGAGGCCATCGAGGCGATGATCCGTTTCGAGGAACGCTACGGCGGCCTGTGGTACCCACTCATCACCTCCAACGGCATGGAACATGGCCTGAACGGCGAGGCCACCATCTACCCCAGCATCGACGGCTGGGGCTTCCGCGGAATCCTTGATGGCGATCAGACGTGGCCCGTTGACGTCCTCCTCGACGGGCGCACTGTCATGACGCTCGCGGGACAGCCCCGGATTATCAACAGCAGCATCGTCCAGCGCCTGGAGGCCCATGCTCAGTTGGCCCAGGTCCGGGGCTGGCCCCATGTGACCCTGGGCGTGGCCACCGAACCCGGTCAGGAGCCAGTTGTCGCCGAAGCGCGCCTCCCGGCCCGCGATGTCGAGGCGACTGGGCCCGCCGACAAGTGGTGGAGCAGCAACGAGACCGCTATCCATCTGAAGCTCCACAAGTGGTGGGGCGACGAAGACATCTGGGCCGCGCGCTGCTTCGCCAGGAAGGCTGAGGACCTGCCGGCGACAGTCGCATCAGTACAGCACGCGGTGACCGGTGGCGTGTGGATGGACGAGGAGTGGTGCGGGTTGTGCACCCACTTCAGGAAGCCAGCGCAACCCTGCCTCCCGCGGGGAAGCAGAACCGCATAGAGGCTCAGCCCAAGGCGTCCGGACGACAAGTGAATGACAAATCACTCGGACAACGACATCTCCATTCGGAACCTACATCAGGCCTGGGGGCGGGTGGCGCCGTGGTAGTCGCCGGCGGGCATGGCTGTGGCCATGTCCTGAACTTGGACGTTGCGGCCGGTGCGAGGTGCGTGGAGGACCTTGCCGTCTCCGGCGTAGAGGGCGACGTGGTAGATGTAGCCGGATTTGTTGCTCCAGAACAGCAGGTCGCCGGGTCGGAGCTCGGATTTGGCGACGGGGTTGTGGGCGGTGGCGCGGTACTGCGGCTCGGCGGTGCGCGGGAGCTGTTTGTCGGGCCAGTAGGCGTACTGCACGAGCGAGGAGCAGTCGAAGCCCGGGGTCTTGGAGGCGCTGCACTCGCCGTTGGGGAGGTAGCCGTTGGTGCCGTCGCAGTAGCCCCTTGAGGGCCCGGCGGGTGTTCCGCCGCCCCAGGAGTAGGGGGTACCTATATAGCTCGACGCGCGGCGTAGGGCGTTGGGGCCGATGCCGGATCCGGAGACGTTGAGGCCGGTGGGTCCTTGGAACTGGGGGAGTGAGGCCATGATGAGCCTCACGTAGTTGTACGTTTGGCCCGACGTAGGGTCATCTTTGTCGAGCAGTGCCCACGAGCTCGGTGGGACTCCCTTGAACTGCTCGACGCGGGTCCAGCCCGCGTTGTAGCCGGCCAGTGCCAGGCGGCGGGGGTCGTCGCGGTAGCCGGAGCGCTTTGCCTGGCCGACGAGCGAGCACATCATGCGGCCCTGGGCCATGACGGCGTCGCCGATGTCGTACGGGTCGATGCGGCCGTTGCCGTCGTCGTCGCGGCCCCAGGTGGCCCAGGTGCCGGGCATGAACTGGGCCGGGCCTTCGGCGCCGGCGGGGGAGCGGAAGGGCCGCTTGGTGTTGAAGTGCGACTCCTGGTTCATCTGGGCGGCCAGGAGGGCGGGGGACAGCTCCGGGTGCTCACACGCCTGGGACGCCTTGAGGAACCAGGGGTGGAACGCGGCTGGGACCCCCTTGAGGCCGCGACCCTTGCCGTCGGGCAGCTCGATGTCGGGGCGGTCGACGGCGGCCGCGGCGAGTCCGATCAGGAAGATCGGCGCTATCAGGAGGGCCACGGCCGCGGCCGCGATCCCGGTGAGCACTTTCATGGTCTGTCCCCCCGCCGGGCGTTCCGGCTCGTTCGTACGCGGACCTGCTCGCGCGCCGCGTCCCGTGTCGCCTGGACGGCGCGCTCCCACTGGGTCTCGGTGAGTTCGTAGGCGGCGGCCCAGGTGTACGGCGTGCGTACGCCGCCGACCCCCCGTTCGACGCGCGAGACCATCTGGCGGCCGATGCCTAACCGCTGGGCCATCTCGTTCTGGGAGAGCCCGAGACGGCGGCGGATGTGACGCAGGGTCGGTGTGCCGCAGCGGACGACCAGGTCGGCTGGGGTCACGCCCAGGGTCGTGGCCAACGCGGTGACGACCCTGGGGTCGGGTTGGTGGCGGCCGCTCTCTGCCGACCTGACGGTGTTCGGGCTCAGCTCCGCCGCCGCGGCCAGGCTCTCGACGCTTACGCCCGCCTGCACACGCAGGGTGCGGGCTCGTGCGCCGTCGAACGCGGACACGGTGGACCTCCACTGTCGTCGAAACGTGCTACTGAATAGGCGCGCGCAACTGGCGCGATCATGTGTAGTCTCACTCCGCGTCAGATTGCAACTGAAACGAGGATCTTCGGGTGTGGCAGTCTACGCACAAGCGAGTGTGCGCCGTCTCGTGATTCTCGCGAGAACGGCACATTTCGCGCTGGTGGAACGGAACATGGGGTCGGTTGCGTCGTTGGGGTGTGCGAGCTCAGACGTCACTCGCATCGCGCTAGTCTGCGCGCCCGGGATGTTCAGTGATTGCAGTTGAAACGGGGGGAGTGAATCCATGACAGTGCATCCAGTCGAGGCAACGCCCGTACAGGTGCCCGATGTTGTCCTGCGGTACGCAGTAATCGCCGTGCACGGCCCGGCAATTGGGGTGCTCACGGTCGCGCGCATGCTCGATGCGGACGGGTCGGGGACGGCGGCGCGGGTGCTGCACGCGCGCGAGGCCGTTCCGTACGGCGCGATGCCGGTGCTGGTCGCCGACACCACGGCGTACGGCTCGGCATGCGTCGAGCACATGCTCCGCGCCTGGGATCCGGGGATGCCCCGCCCGTGGCTGGTGCTCATGGCGGACGCCCCCGTGCCGCCGGCCCCGGCCGCCCGCTACCGGTACCGGGCGCTCAACGAGCGCTTCGCCGGGATCTCGCAGGTCGCGTACCTGCCGAGCCTGCGCAACGCAGACGGGGCGGACGCCGCCCTGGAACACAACGACGTGAAGACCGCGGCCGCGAAGCTGCGCCGCCACCTCGAAGGGACCTTGTGATGGACTACGTGACTCTCGCCAGCCTCCTCGCGGACGCCGGTGCAGACGGCATCCCGCCGGCGACGCCGAAGAAGATCCCCAATCTGGATGGCACAGTCTCGAAGCTGTTCGGGTACGGCCTGTGGCTGCTCGTCCTCGCCGGGGCCGGGGCGACCGGGTTCGGGGTCTTCAAGCTGGCGGTCGCCGACAAGAGCCGCAACGGCGGCGGGAGCGAGCCGTTCAAGTGGATGGGAGGAGGGATTGCCGCGGTTTTGTTGGCCGGATCCCTGATCACGATCATCAACGGGATCGCGGCCTGAAAGGGGCGGACATGACGAACTCACGCAGGACGGCAACGAACGGCGCCCTGATGTGGGGCGCGGGCGGCATGGCTTTCGTCGTGCTCGCCCTGACCGGCTACGCGATCTTCAGCGGCGACGACTCGACCACGAACACCGGCAAGGGCGGCACCAGCACACCGAGCGCCTCGGCGTCGCCGACGCCCGGGTACAACCCTCCGCCGGATTGGACCGAGCCCGACCGTTGGGCGGCGCTGCCGCGAGGCCGGCGAACCGACGAGAACGGCAATGCCGTCGGGTTCCCGCACACGACCGAGGGCGCCGTGGCGATGATGGCCGCCGCCAACACCACGACCATCGAAGGCGACCGATCCACCGTCGACGAGCAGCTCGGGATCTACCGCTCGTACGTGACCAGCGAAGACCAGACCGACCAGAATGCCGAGCAGATCGAGGGTCAGGCCAAGAAGACCGATAAGAAGATCCAGCGCCAGATGGGCGTTGGGCCTGACGCGGATCTGCCGCCGGGTGCCCATGTGCGCAACTGGGTGGTCGGGTTCAAGGTGATTAAGGCCGCGGACGACGAGGTGAGTGTGTGGCTGCTGTCTCGCTCGGTCACGAAGACCGGTGAGACAAAGCCCGAGGAGGGTGGATACACCCGTACGCTGCTCGCAGCGGAGTGGGTGGACGACGACTGGAAGCTGACCGGCGACTCGATCACCCGCGCAGCCGGGCAGACTCGGGGTCTGTCGAAGCCGGACATGGTGGCCCCGGGTGACACCCGCTTCAACCTGTCCGAGTGGACCGCGATCCGCGAGGCGTCATGAGAAGCCGGTTCGCTGTGCTGCTGGCGGCGCTGGCGACGGCCCTGTGTCTGCTGTCCGCGCCGCCCGCAGCGGCGGACGGACCCGGTGCTCAGGCCATCGACTTGATGTGCGAAGCAGCATCCGGGCCCATCGCCGGCGCGATCGCCGACGCGCTCACCGGCGAGGACGTATGCGACAAGATCGGTGACAAGACCGCCAAGGCGCTGTCCCCGGCATGGGACTCGGTCTGGAAGTCCGTTCTCGGCGATGTCATCAAGTCAGGCAAGGACGTCGCGGTGTGGATCCTGCGCACGACGCTCACCGTCGCCTTGCAGGGCCCCTCCCTGAGGCTGGAGGCCACAGGCCTGTTCGGTAAGGACGCCACGCTGGCGGGCATCATGATGTGGCTCGGGTGGGTGATCGCGGCCTTCGGCCTGATGTGGCAGCTGGGCAAGATGGCCGTCACCGGGCAGATGAAGTACGCGGGGCAGGCCCTGGTGGGGTGGGTTCAAAACGCCCTGCTGACGGGCGCCGGGCTGACGATCATCGCCACCCTGCTCCAGCTGGGCGACGAACTGACACAAGGCCTGGTCGACGCGACGTTCAAGGATCCCGGGCAGGCCGTCGAGCGGGCTGTCGCGGTGATGCTGCCTGTGGCCATCCAGAACCCGGGCATCGTCGCGGGCGTCGTGATCGGCCTGGTGCTCATCGGTTTCGTGCAGCTGGTGATGATCTTCCTGCGGGAGTCCGCGATCCCGATCCAGTGCATGCTGCTGCCGATCGCGGGCGCGGGCCGGGTCGGCGGGGAGGTCACCCGGCAGTGGGCTCCGAAGCTGATCACCTCGATCCTGGTGATCATCGCCTACAAGCCGATCCTGGCCATCATTCTGTGCATCGGGTTCGCCCAGTTCGGGCACTCGCAGACCCTGTCCGAGTGGCTGCGGGGGTTTGCGACGCTGTTCCTCGGCGTGGTCGCTCCGGCGCCGCTGACGAAGATCTTCGCCCCGCTGGGTGCGGAGGTCGGTGCCGGGCTGTCTGCGGGCGGCGCGTTGGGCGCGGCCTCGAACATCGCCGACCTCGTCGGCTCCGGTCGCGACGGCGGTGGCGGTGGCGGCGGCGATGGGCAGGGCACCGACGCGGTCACGCAGGCCCAGCACGTGGAGCAGAGCATGGGGCCCCAGCAGGGCGCCCAGAGTCCGCCCGAGGGGAAGGTGCCTCGGCAGGCGGAGTCCCCCGACGTCGGCTCGCGTGACGTGAAGGGCAAGGTCGTGGCGGATGGGGTCAAGACCGAGGCGGGGGCGGCCGCGGGCGGTCCGGTGACGCTGGGGTTGGAAGTTCTGGACGGCATCAACAACACCATCCAGAAGGGTTCGGACGAGATGGGAGGGGGGGACAAGTCGTGAGCACGCACGAGGTTCCCAACACGCTGCGGGCGGACGGCTTCCGCGTCCGTCGCGAGTTCGGCTTCGGGAACCTGTCCAAGTCCGCCACCATCGCCGCGGCCGCGGCGCTGGCTGCCGACGGCATCATCGCCACCACCGAGCCCGCTACCTTGCTGGTCACGCTCCCGGCGACGCTGGCCGTGATCGGTCTGGCCGCCGCGCGCCGGCACGGCATGTCCGCGCTGAGCTACTACTGGGCCAAGGCCGCCTGGCGCAGGGCCGCCCGTGCCGACGCCACCTCTTTCCGGAGGGTGCTGCTGCCTCTGCCCTACGCCCTGGACCTGCCCGGCGTCGGTGCGTCGTCCACGCTGATCAAGGCTCACGACCCGACCAGCGGGCGGGCCGTCGGCGTCGTGCACGACCGTGCCACGGACTACATGACGATCTCGACCCTGCTCGCCCCGGGCGGCAGTCTCATGGCGCCCACGAACGCGGTCCAGGGCCATATCCGCACCTGGGGCGCGGTGCTGGACGCCATGAGCACGGACGAGCAGATCAAGGGCGCTTCCGTCACCATCCAGATCACCCCCGGGGCCGGCGAGGCGCTCGGCGACGACGTCAGGCTGCGTAAGCGCGCCGACGCTCCGGCGCTGGCCCGCGCCACCATCGACGAGCTCGTGGCCACCACCCCGCACGCCACCGCCTCGGTCGCGCCGTGGATGAGCGTCACCGTCGACCCCAACGCGACGGCGATCCCGCCGACGGAGCTGGTGGACAAGGTGGGCGAGGCCCTGCGCGTCGTCGACTCCCTCGACCTGAGCGGCACGGGGACCGACATCTACCGGCGCGCCACCGACGTCGACGTCCGCCGCCTGGTCCGCGCCGCCTACGACCCCGACGCGTTCCACGCCCGCGACGAGGACTTCGCCGAGCTGCAGTGGGGCGAGTGCGGCCCGCAGGCCGCCGACGACGGATGGGAGGAGTACGCCCACGACGGCGGGGTGTCCGTCTCCTGGGTGCTTCGCGAGATGCCGCGCCGCCCCATCCCGTACAGCGTCCTGCTGCCGCTGCTGAGCCCCGGCCGGTACCAGCGGCGCGTCACGCTCGCCTACCGCGTCCTCGACCCGCACGAGGGCGAGGCGGTGCTGGAGCGCGAGATCAGCAACGCCGAGCAGCGCGCCGAGGCGACCGCACAGGTCAAGGGCCGCGCCCGCTGGTCGCAGAAAGTCGACTACCAGCAGGCGGAGAAGGCCGCCGCGCAGGCCGCGAGCGGCGCGCAGGTCGTCGACTGGACCCTGCTGGTCACCACCACCGCCCGCAGCGAGGCCGAACTGCCTGCCGCCCGCCAGGAGCTCGAACGCGCAGTGAAGGCCACCCGCGGCATCCGCATGCGGCCCGCGTACGGCGCGCAGGCCGCCGTGTTCGCCGCCGGGCTGCCGCTCGGCTACAACCCGCTGGTCAGCTAGGAGCACTGTGGCACGCACACGCAAGCCCGAGGTCACCACTCCCCGCCGCCTGGCAGCCGCCGGACCCGAACTGACAGCGGCCGAGCGGCGCGCGCAGAAGCAGGCCGAGCGTCGCAAGCGGCGCCGGTTCGCCGGCCGGCTCGGCTGGGGAGGCCGGTTCAGCGGCCGCGTCCCCGTGGAGGACGCAGGCACCGTCTACACCGGCCCGTCCACCCAGGTCGGCTCCGTCTACCCGTTCCTGCTCGGCGCGGGGCTGCCGCCGCGCGGCGTGCCCGTCGGCCGGGACGTCCTGACCGGAGAACTGGTCTGCATCGACCCCTCAGGCTGGACGGGCAAGCTCACCACCAACCCGGGCGTGTGGGTCATGTCGCAGCCCGGTGCGGGCAAGTCCGCGCTGGTCAAACGGATCTGCCTGGTCTACAGCGCGTACGGGTTCATGGTGTGCGTGCCCGGCGACGTGAAGGGCGAGTACAGCCAGCTGATCAGCGAGCTCGGCGGCAGCGTGATCCGCATCGGCGACGGCGCGGGCCGGATCAACCCCCTCGACTCCGGCCCGCTCAAGGGCCACCTCGGCGCGCTGTCGGCCGAGGACCGGGCGGGGCTGCTGGACATCCTCAACGGCCGCCGGCTGGAGACCCTCGGTGCCTTGTTGTCCACGAAGAACGGTCTCGGCCGCTCCCCGAACGAGATCGAGCGGTCCGCGCTGAACACCGCCGTCCAACTGGCCGCGGACGCTGCGGACGCCGATCCGATCATCCCGGACGTCATCACGGTCCTGCGCCAGGCTCCGGAGGCGCTGCGGGTGAAGCTCGCCGCGGAGGACCAGGCGTACAGGGACCTGACCCGCTCCGTCATCGCGGGTCTGGACAACCTCTGCGACGGGCCGCTGAAGGGCCTGTTCGACGGCCCCACCACGACGCCGCTCGATCTGGACGCGCCGGCGGTCTCGGTCGACATCTCGGGCCTGCGGGCCCGTGGCAACGACGTGATCAGCGCCGGGATGATCGCCACCTGGGCGTACGCATACAGCTCCATCGACAGCGCCCGCAGCATCGGCATGATGAACCGCAAACTCGTCCTGCCCATGGACGAGATGTGGCGCGCGCTGCGGTCCGGGCCCGGCCTGGTCGACTCCATGGACGCGATCAGCCGCCTGAACCGCACCACGGACGACGTCACCATCTACGTCACCCACAGCCTCCTGGACAGCGAGTCGCTGCCCACCGAAGAGGACCGGTCCAAGGCCCGCGGCCTGATGGACCGCTGCGACACCTGGGTCATCGGCGCGTCCTCCGCCGAGGAGCTGCAGCGCGTCACCGGCAAGCGCGCACTGACCGAGCAGGAACGCATGATGATCAGCTCCTGGTCCTCGGCCACCAGCACCGGCCTGGACACCAGTGACCAAGTCCACCCCGGCCGCGGAAAGTACCTGATCAAGATCGGCACCCGGCCCGGGATCGCCGCCGCGAGCGAACTCACCGCCACCGAGGCCCGGCTGTACCACACCGACAACAACCACCAGCCGGAGAACGGGGACACGCGCCGATGATGACGGAGAACGACCGCGCCTGGCTGCTCGGCGGCATCGTCCTCGGCGGCTCCACGGTGCTGTCCGCGACCACCTGGGCCGGGGCGGCCGCCGGCGCTGCGGTCACCGGCGAGGACGCCGCCGCCTTCCCCCTCTCCCTCGTCTCCGCCTACCAGATGGCCACCAGCTGGTCGACGGCGTGGCCGCACTCCCCGACCGCGTCCGCCGTCGGCGCCGGGCTGCTCGACGTCGCCGTCGTCGCCTTCATGGTGTGGGGGCTGCGCCTGGGCTTCCGCTGGTTCCGCAACCCCTCCGGCCTGGCGACGCTGTACCAGGTCCGCGAGCTCACGCCGAAGCAGGCGGCGCGCACCGCGACCCGGCTACGGGCCTCCCTTAAGGACACCAAGCCGAAGGAGATCAGGCCCGCCGACCGAGGCGTACTGCTCGGCGACCACCTGCCGTCGAAGGTGGAGCTGCGCGGCTCGGACGAGGACACCTACATCGCCATCATGGCCCCCCGCGCGGGCAAGTCGACGTCGCTGGCCATCCCCGTGGCCGAAGAGGCCCCGGGCAGCCTGCTGATGACGTCGAACAAGGCCGACGTCTACGCCGCGACCCTGACGTCGCGTTCGAGGGTGGGGCAGGCCTGGATCCTCGACACCCAGGGCGTGGCCCAGGCCGAGCGGGACATGTGGTGGGACATGATCGCGCAGGCGGAGACGGTGGAGGGCGCCGAACGGCTCGCCAGCCACTTCGTCACGCAGATCACCTCCGAGCAGGCCGACCCCTTCTGGAGCCAGGCCGCAGGCGACCTCCTCGTCGGGCTGTTCCGGGCCGCGTGGTGGGCCGGTGGCACCGTCCGCGACGTCATGAAGTGGATCTCCGACCCCAAGGAGAAGGCTCCGCTCAGGGTCCTGTTCCAGCACGAGCCGGTGCTGGCCGAACAGGTCGACTCCTCGGTCAACATCGCCGAGGAGACGCAGAGCGGCATCTACCAGAACGCCCGGACCGCCATGTCTGCGCTGCGCGACGAGAAGGTCCTCGCCTGGGTCACACCCGACGACCACCGGCCCCGCTTCGACCCCGAGCACTTCGCCACCAGCAAGGACACCCTCTACCTGCTGAGCAAGAAGGGCGGACCGACGTCCGCGGTCGTCGCCGCGCTCGCCGACGCCGTCTTCACCGCCGGAGCGGAGGCGGGTGAACGGCACGGAGGACGCCTGCCCGAGCCGATGCGCGCCGTCCTGGACGAGGCGGCGAACATCTGCAAGATCGCCGACTTGCCCGACCTCTACTCCCACCTCGGCAGCCGAGGCATCACGCCGTTCGTGATCCTCCAGAGCTACCGTCAAGGCGTCAAAGCGTGGGGCGAGGTCGGCATGGACGCCATGTGGTCGGCCGCCACGAAGAAGGTCATCGGCGTCGGCCTGGACGACGCCCGCTTCGCAGGCGACGTCTCCACCCTCGTCGGCGCCCACTTCGTCGAGCGCGGCTCCTACACCAAGAGCAAGGAGGGCTACTCCTACAGCCGCTCCGAGCAGCGCGAGCAGATCCTGGACCCCGCCGACATCCGCGCCATGAAGAAGGGCACCGCCCTGCTCCTGTCCACCGGCATGCCCGTCGCCCAGATCGCCCTGCGGCCCTGGTACGCCGAGCAGGCCATGGCCCACATCGGCGAACAGATGAAGGCCGAGGAACGCGCCATCACCAAGCGGGCCGTGGCCGCGTACGAGGAGAGGAAGGCCGCCCGCCGTGGCTGACGATCCGGACGTGCCCGACTTCGAGGTTCCCGTCGGGCTGTTCCAGGACCTGGAAGACCTCAAGGCCGAGGTCACCCGGCTGTCCGCCCAGGTCAAGACCCTGACCGACGGTGCCGATGCCGACGCGGGCGAGGCCTTCGCCGATGACGCTGCGGACGCCGGCGAAGAGGCCGAGGACGAGCCGCAGTTCCCGCCGTTCATCCTGCTGCTCGACCCCCCGCAGTACGACGACGAGCTGCGCGCCCTGATCGAGTGGGTCGAGGGCGTGCTCGTCCCCGGGTATTTGGCCGAGCCCAGCGCCGACGCCCGCTGGTGCCATCTGTGGTTCGAGCACCCCGTCGTCATCGCACGGCTGCACGCGCTGTGGCTGGCCTGGCAGGAGCTCACCGACCCGGCGACCTGCGGTTACACCGGCCCCTCGGTGTGGCACCGCGACCACCTCGACCCCTGCATGCGGGAGCTCCGCCCCTCCAACGGCCCGATGGCGGGCTGCACCAAGGGTGAGCACCAGATCGACCACCGGTTGCCCGGCATCGTGCCCAGCGCGTGGAGTCGCGCTGAGGACTGACGCACGCACGACAAGGCCCCTGTCGCGTCTGGCAGGGGCCTTGTCGCGGCCCGCGCAGCGGGGCTGCCCGGGGGTCAGCGCTCGGGCTTGGGGGGCCGCTGCATCAGCGCGGCGGCGGCCTCGTCGAGGGTGACCTTCTCGTGGAGCAGGGCGGAGATGACTTCCGTGATCGGCATCTCGACGTCGTGGGCGCGGGCCAGGGCGAGGATCGCCTCGGCGGACTTGACGCCCTCGGTGGTCTGCCGGGTGGCGGCCGTCGCCTCTGCGACGCTCAGGCCGTGGCCGAGGTGGGTGCCGAAGGTGCGGTTGCGGGAGAGCGGGGAGGAGCAGGTGGCCACCAGGTCGCCTACGCCGGACAGGCCGGCGAGAGTGGCCGGGTGGGCGCCCATGGCCGTGGCCAGCCGGGTGGCCTCCGCCAGCCCCCGGGTGATGAGCATGGCCGTCGAGTTGTCGCCCAGGCCCATGCCCGAGGCGATGCCGACCGCCAGGGCGATGACGTTCTTCACCGCGCCGCCCAGCTCGCAGCCGATCACGTCGGTGCTGGTGTAGGGCCGGAAGTAGCCGGTGTGGCACGCCTGCTGGAAACGGCGGGCGGCGTCCTCGTCGGGGCACGCGACGGTTGCGGCGGCGGGCTGACCCTCCATGATCTCGCGTGCCAGGTTCGGTCCGGACAGCACCGCGACCCGATCCGCTGGGACGCCGGTCACGTCGGTAATGACCTCGCTCGCCCGCAGGTGGCTGCCCAGCTCGACGCCCTTCATCAACGACACGATCAAGGTGTCCGGCCCGATGTGCGGGGCCCACGCTGCGAGGCTGGTGCGCAGGGACTGGGCGGGGATGGACAGCACGAGGAAGTCCGCGCCGTCCAGGGCGACCGCCGAATCGGTCGTGGCGGTCACGGAGAAGGGCAGCTCGATGTCCGGGAAGTAGCCAGGGTTGCGGTGCGTCGTGTTGATCGCGTCAGCGATCTCGCTGCGGCGGGCGTGCACGATGACGTCGGTGCCCGCGTCCGCCAGGATCTTGGCGACAGCGGTGCCCCAGGAACCGGCCGAGAACACCGCAGCACGGGCGGAACGGCGCTGGCTCACTGCGAGGTCTCCTTGCTGGACGCGGGCCTGTCGCCGGCACGGCGGTCGGGCTGGTCCATCTTATCGACCGCCGCCGATACGGCCGGGTCTGCTGGGAGGTGCCGCAGGGTCAGCAGGACGGCCCGTCTTCCGCGGACCTTGGGGAGCATCCGGTGGGCCTCGCGGAGCATGTTCTCGGCCGGCGTCTGGCCCAGCTCGCGCCGCAGCGGGTCGGCGTGGGCGATCCACAGCTGGTAGAGCCGCTCCCACATCGCGGGTTCGCCGGGCCGCTCGTCCAGGTGTTCCTGCGTCAGACCGGCGGCGGCGACCTGCTCGTGCCACGCCGGTTCCGCGCCGCGCCGCAGCGCGCGGGTGACGACCAGCCGGCCGCCCGGAGCCAGGATGCGGCCCAGCTCGCGCAAAGCAGCCCCGCGGTCGATGGCACTGCCGAGGGCGTCCACGCACACGATGCCGTGGGCGGACCCGTCGGGCAGGCCGGTGTGCTCCAGCTCCCCGACGTGGAAGACGGCGCGGCCAGCTGCCGGACCGAGGAAGTCGGTACGGCGGGCGGTGGCCTGGGCGGCGGCGACGGGTGAGAGGTCGAACCCGGCCAGGCGGACGGCGAGGGCGCGGGCCAGCCACAGCCCGATACCGCCAGCGCCGCATCCGGCGTCCACGAGCAGCTGTCCGGGACGCAGTCGCAGCCGCGCGGTCAGCAGCCCCAGCAGCGGCCAGTCGCAGGAGCTGGAGGAGCCGACCTCGGCCGGGTAGTCCTCGCCCATCGCCTGGGCGTACAGGCTGGCGACCAGGTTGGTGCGGGCACGTGCGGCATGGAAGGCGTCGTACTGGGCCGAGCGCCCTTGCGTGGGTGCGAGTGCAGGCGGCGCCGGTGTCGGGGGCGTGGTGGAGTTCATCGGGGCATTGACCTTCGGATCCGGGAGCGGGTGCCGGGGCAGACGACCTGCACGGCATGGACGGGACAGTCGGGGGCGGACAGGTCCAGGGCCAAAGGCTCGTGTCCCGTGACAGGCGCCATGCGGGCGGCGACGTCCCGGGCCTGCTCGGCGAAGCCTCCGCTGGCCGGGGCGAAGCAGCCGGTCACCTCCGCCCAGTGAGCGAGCGCGCCGTTGCGGGCGATTCGGAAGGACGGGGCGTCGAAGCTGCCGGGGTCGCTGGGGAGGTCATCGCGGGTCCCGGCGATGGCGGCCAGCCGCGACTGCGCGGCCTCGGTCACCGCCCGGGTCAGCGCGATGGCCGGGCTGCTGTGGCAGCCGCCGCCGGCGAAGACGACCGGGTAGTCCTCCGACCACAGGTACGCGACGCACACCGGCAGCCCGTACGGGCCGTCCACCAGCGCGATCTCCAGCGCCATGCCCGCGGCCGCCAGCCGCTCGATGACCTCCCGGCCGTGCGGGTCGTCGACCGAGCCGGGCTCGATGAGGGTGCGCCGCTTCCCGTCGGCCTGTTTGTCCCGGTGCAGCACGTCGCGCTCCACCACCTCGAACAGGCCGTGCAGCAGCGCCTCGTCGCGCGTGTTGCCGCACGCGAGCCCGGTGCTGGTTGTGCGCAGCACGTCCGGGGTCCACGGGCGCCGTTGGACGCGGCGGCGGACCAGGTCAACCGGAAGCAGCATCTTCGCCCCGTTCACCAGGCCGGTACCGGCCGTCCACTCCCACACCATGCGGGTCAGCGCCCGCTCGGGGTACCCGGCGGTCAGCGGCAGCGCCGCCACGGGGCAGTCGGGGGCGACCTCGGCGGCCGGGCCGTACGCGGCGACGGGCAGCGGCTGCTCGACGTGCCACAGCTCGATCGCCTCCATCACCGCCGACAGCTTCGCCAGCAGCGCGGTTGCGCCCTTGCCCTGCGACGTCGACAAGGTCTTCGACGCGGGCCGGATCGCCGTCCACACCGGAAGCCCGACGCAGTCCAGGCCGGTCAGGTCCGCGACCCGGGTGATGCCGAACTCCCCAAGGCGCCCGGCCACGGCCTGCCACGTCTCCTCCGGCGTCCGGGCCCGCACTGTGCCCGGCAGCGCCACCAGTTCACCCGACACGGGCCGTCTCCGTCCTCTCGATCTCCTCCAGGAACCCGGGCACGAACCGTTTGGCCGCGTGAACGGCACGTGCCCCGCAGACCAGCCCCCGCGCGGACGCCTCCGCGTCGAACTCCCTCTCAGGGCACCGCCACGCCCGCAGCAGGAGATCGCGGCTCACCTCGTCGCGGACCGCCGCCGTCGAGAAGCCCGGCCGACTGCGGCAGGCCCAAGCGAGGGCATCGGCGTACCGGGCGACCGCCTGCCGGTCGTGCGCGGTCTCGCCAGCCAGCAGCAAGGCCACCGTCTGCTCGTCGCGCAGATCGAGTTCCGGGTGGAAGACGCGGTCGGCCGGCAGGTCCCCGCTGCACGCCCGGGCCAGCCGCTTGGCCAGGTCCATCCCCGGCCTGCCGTCGGCCGGGTGGAGGGAGAGGTGTTCGAGGTAGGCCGCCCACCGTGCGTGGAACGCGGGGTCGAACACCTGCTGGTAGACGAGGCGGTCCTCGGTACGCAGTGCCATCCCATCCACGCAGCTGCGGGCGAACGCGTTGGACCAGCGGCGAAAGTAGGCCGTCTCCCACACGGGCGGCTCGATGACCCGGGCCGCAGCGGCGCCGTCGAGCGCCGCACGTATGGCCGAGAGCGCGTCGGCGCGCTTGAGGTCGCCGAAGTGCCGGTCCCGCTCGCGCTGTCCGGTCAGCCACCCGGCGAACGCCGTCTCGCCCTGGCGGCGGCATACGGCCCGTACGGCGGCCCAGGTGCGCTGCGGGTAGTAGACCGCGCGCAGCGCCTCCAGGAGCCCGGCAGCCCGCTCGCCGTCGAGGACCCCGACGGACTGGGCGAGCCCCAGGACATGTCGGACGTTGACCAGCGGCCAGGTCAGCGCGCCGAACTCCCCGTCCGGGACCTGCCCGACCGCGACCTCGTCGTCACCGTCGATCTGCCCCGAGGCGTAGGCGGAGTAGACGCTGCCGACGCCGAGCATCCCGTACGGCGCCAGTTCGGCCGCCCGCAGTGCGCCGATGCTCGCGGCCCCGATCACCCCGACACCCCGGCCCATCGCGGCCAGGATCTCCTTGTGCCGAAGCGCTGGCGTCTGGTGGTACACCCCGTCGATGAGGACCACCGTGTCGCCGCCGCCGATCGCGGTGTCGAACAGGTCGCCGTGCCGCGCCGGCGGCAGGACCCGCAGGCTCGGCCCGGCGAGTACGGGCTCGGACGCTGACAGCGTCGGCCCCACGTACACGTGAATCACTGCACCCTCCGGTGAAGCGCGAAGGGCGCCCCTCCCCGGGCCCGCGGGCCACGAGAAGAAGGGGCGCCGAGGTCAGGACGGGCGGGGGAGGACTACTCCTCGTCCTCCACGTCGACGGCGACCACGACGGTCCCGGCGATCTCCTCGGTCCCCTCCACGGACGCCGAGGTGCTGGCGGCGGCGATACCGGACTTGGACTGCTCCATGAGCTTCTCCTCTTGGCGATTGACGACGGTGCGGGCCCTCTGCCCGCATCCGGTGGTGCCGCGGGCCGCAGCCCGCCCGCCCGCCCCTGGTCGAGGCGGGAAGTGTGTGATCAGAGCACGGCGAGGCGCGAGGCACTCACGACGAGGCCTGGCCAGCCGGGGTCACCAAGGCGCAGGCCTTTATGGCGAGTTGCCGTTCCGTGCCATCCGGCAGCCGCACCCACAGATAGGCGTTGTCTGCGTCCACGCCGTCCCAGCCGCTTCCGACCTGGACCACCGCCCCCTCGAAGGTCTCGGGCTGACGGCGCTCACCCGTGGCAAGGGCCTCCAGCCCCCGCACCACGTCACCCAGCGCGTACGGCGCGGACGCGGAGCCCGCACGCTGCCCCGTTCGACGGGTCATCACGCTCACCGCTGGGCGCGATCGGCGGAGGCGAGCTTGAGTACCTGGGTGAGGTGCGGGCGCACGGACACCGCGTCGGGCAGCGGGGTGTCCTCGGCGGGCGCGGTGTCCCACCGAACCCCGTACGACGGGGGCAGTGCGACCCAGGCGCCGGGCCCGGAACGGACCTCCACGTTCGGGCAGCCGGTGAGGATTGCGCCCGTGCCGGGTGCCACGAGCAGGGTCGCGGTGGTGTGCCCGGAGGTCAGGCACGGGACGTGGAGGCCGGCGGCGTTGGCGCGGACCATGACGGCCATGCCGATGGGGTGGGCGACGACCAGCGCGTCCCAGTTCGTACACGGGACGATGACGCCCGCCCCGGGTGCGGACTCGAACACGGCGGCAAGCTCACCGGGCGCCAGCGGCTTGACGGCCGCCTCCAAGGGGTGGGCGCCGGGGGTGACGCACGGGGCCTTCGAGTCGGCGGTCCGGCAGGTGCAACCGGAGCCCGTGCGGTGGCGGTGCCCTATGGCGACCGGCCAGCCAAGCCGGTCGTACGCCGTAGCGCACTCGATGGTGTCGCGGCCGTGCAGGACATGCAGGATGTCGCTCATGTCGCCCCCCGTGTCCGCGTTGGAACCGTAGGTGATGGTCACGGCACGAGCGTCCCGCCGAAGGACAAGGGCGACCCACAGGAATCCTGTAGGCCGCCCAACTGGCATATGCGCCCTGAAATCAGGACACGAGCTCCATCCCCCGGACCAGCCCCGACAGAGCCACGGACTGGGACGGAACCCCCCGACGGACCAGGTCCCCGACCAGCTCGCGAGCCATCGGGTGCGCGTGCACGTAGTGCGGCGCCCTCTGCGCCGCCTGTCGCAGCGTCACCACCGCCTCGCCCGACCGGCCCATGCGGTGCAGCGCCCGCGCCTCGTCGATCCGGTAGTGGGTGATCCGCTCCCGGCTCGGCATCGCGGGCACGTCCACCCCGTCCACGAATGCGAGCCCGGTGTCCGGCTCGTCGACCTCGACCCCGGCCTCGGTCGTGTGCACCAGCACGTTGGCCCGAGAGAACACCGTTTGCCACCGCAGATCGTGATGCCCCGCCGGCAGGCGGTCCGATACCTCCAGCGCCCGCGTCGCCTGCCCCCATGCCCCGCCCGCATCCCCGGCGCGAGCACAGGCAATCACCTGCCGCAGCACCAACGCCCCCTCCAGCACGAGGGCGTCGGTGTCCCCCGTTGCCGACAGCGGCTCCAGGTCCCGCAGCGCCGCGTCCGCGACCGCCTGCGTCTCCCGCGCGGAACCCTGGTGCAGCAGAGCCCCGCAGCGGTCCCACGCCACCGCCGCCTTCACGATCGGATCGTCCAGCTGCGTCGCGGCTCCGGCCGCCACCTCCGCCGCCACCCACGCCAGATCGGGCAGCCCAGTCTGGTTCAGCGTCTGCCGCGCGTTCCGGGCCGCGTCCACCAGCAGGCGCAGGGCCGCGTCCCGCTCCGCCGTACCTCGCTCGTGCAGCAGGATCGTGGTGTTCAAGTCCTCCAGCAGCGCGGGCAGCAGCCCGGCTACTGCCGGAAGGTTCGCGCCCTGCCGGTGCCGGTTCGTCGCCGCGGCCTGTTCCCGAACCCGCTGCGCATCAGCGGCCGGCGTGGAGGGGACGAGCCCCGGATGCCCGGACAGGATGAGCGAGGACCGGCGCAGCGCCGCCCGCATCGCCGGGATGTGCGGTACCGCCGAGCCCTGCTCCCGGCGCAGCCGGTACGGCTGCCCGAGCAGCCACACCACGTCCACCTCACACACCGTCGCCACCGCCGAGATCAGCGAGTACCGGTCCAGCGGAAGCCGCCCGGCCTCGACGTCCTCGGCCCACCTTCCGGACCGGCCAACCAGCCCGGCCATCTCCGCGTGAGTCAGGCCCGCCGCAATCCGGGCCACACGTACGCGCGCACCGATACCGGTGTCAGGGGTTTGGGACATGGCGGCACCTCTCCGTTCCGGACTCCACAACCCGGACGGTACCCGCCCAGCCAGCTCGCGGACACGCCAACGGCTCACACCGGATCGGTGTTCGGCGGAGGGCCGACCGTGCACTCCGCGTCAACGCTCGGGCAGCCGCGACGACGTACGACTCCCAGTACCGCCGGGTTCCTGGGCCGGTCGGTCACGAATTTCTCAACTCCCTGGACGACGTCAGGTCAATGGCCCGCGCTCTCCAGGGCGGTTGCCGAGGAAGGCCTGCCAGGCTACGGCCGAGACATCGAGCGGCCGACGGGCGTGATCCTTGGAGTCCCGGATCAGCACACCTTCACCGTCCGAGCGCACGGAGGCCTCCACGCAGGCATCCTCGAAGTCGCTGCTGTAGGTGCTCTTGTGCCATCCGGTCGACGGAAGCGGCATGTGGATCCTCTCCAGGTGGTGACGAATCGGGCTGATCACTGACGCCTGCATATGGAAGTCTAGGAGCGATGTGCCGTAGGTAGAGGCCTGTTGGCACGCCGGCACGATCGGGCACGGGGGAAGGGGACTCATGCCGAGTACCGCACGGTCGCCGCGGTGGACGGCGGCAGAGATGGACGCCTACGAGCGGGCGCGCACCCTGCTCAACGCGGTGATCGCCGCCTACAGCGGCCGAATTGGCGAGGCACCCAGCGCGCAGGACGCGCGAGCCCTGCGCGAGAAGCGTGCCCCGCTGCTGGCCGAGCGCGATGCCCTGACCGCCGACAGCCGGGAGCGGATCGCGGAGATCCTCCGGGACATGCCTACCGAGCTCGCCACGATACGCAATGGCAGCGCTGGTGAGTGACGCATCGGCGCCGGCGAACGAGCAGGAGGCGAAGAAGCCGCCGCGACGCCTGTCAGACGAACAGCTCGACGAAATCTTCCGCGAGGACGTACAGCCGGGCCTGGCTCGATTCACCTCCCAGGACTCTCCCCGGATGGTCCTCCTCGGCGGCCCGCAGGGCTCCCGAAAGACCACGCTGCGGCCGCTGGTAGCCGAGCAGCTCGGCCTGACGGACGTAGTGTTCTTCGACGGTGACGACCACTATGCCTTTCACCCGCACTACGACGCCCTCGCCCGGGAGCACGGCGCACTGAAGGCCCTGCGCATGTGCGTTCCGGACATCGAGTTTCTGCGCGCGAAAATCCTGGACGAAGTGCGCGTACGGCAGCTGAACATCATGTTCATCGGTCCGTACACCCACGAGGAGTACACCCTGAACCGGGTGTCCGATTTTCGTGCAGCCGGGTACGGCGTCGAGTTGGCGTACACCGCGCTGCACCAGGCGCTTTCCCAGGTCGGCGTGATGGACCGGCACCGGCATGCCCTCACCGAGGGCCCCGGCTACAGCTTCCTGGTCTCCCTGGAGCTCCAGCAGCAGGTGTTCGACGGCGTCCCTGTCATCATGACGACAGTAGAGGAACGCGGGCTGGTCGACGCGCTGCACGTTGTCGACGCCAGCGGGATCGTCTTCAGCAAGCACCTTGGTACCGATGGCACATGGGAACCGTCCCAGCCGTCACGCGAGGTCCTCGAGGAGACCCGCATGCAGCAATGGGACGACGCCACCCGACAGGACTTTCTCCAACGACGCGGTGCGGTGGCGAATCCCAAGGGGGAGATCGCCGAGGACTGGAGCAAGCGCCTGGCCCGCGTCGACGAGCTCGCTGCCCCAATGTTGGCCCCACCGTCGGCAGCGAACAGGGTCAGCACGCAGGCGGCGCGGAAGCGCTCCACAACCCTGCCGTCGTCCAGAGTCGCGAAGAAGTCTGCGGCTCCACCGACGTCACCCCGGCCTGCCCTTCCTCACGCCCCCGGGCAAGAGAGCAGCAGCGGCCGAGCGCGGTGACGCGTTGGTGTCACGTGCACGGTCCTCTCGCGTTCGGCGGCCGCAGCAGGTTGCGCTCCAGGCAGATGGTCGTCGTCGTGTAGGGCCCGTCAGCGGCCCGTACGGATGCCCTGGAAGCCCGGTCCGAGCCCGCGCCGCTTCAGCGGTCCGCGCGCCGGGAGCACCGTCGCCGCTGCGACGGGCGGCTCCGCCTCCTGGTCGTCGACGGCGACGCCCAAGTGCCGGCGGGCATCGTTGATCGCGGCCGCCACCGCGGCCAGGGCCTGCGCCAGCTCCGGCGCGGCGCTGCCCAGGGTCACGGTGAGGGTGGCGATCGCGTCGAGGACGTCCTCGGCGGCCACCGAGTTCCAGCCGCCCGGGGCCGCGATGTCGGCGAGGTGGCAGGCGGCCTCCGCCGCCCGCTCGGCGTGCAGCGGTCAGTCTGGCCAGATAACCCGCGGGGCCCGGCGGTCCCCTCACAGGAGGGGGGCCGGGCCCCGCGTCGTCGTGTGGCGGCACCGCCGTGGTGCGTCAGGAACAGCGCCTACAGTGCCTCCCTACCTACTGCGCCCTGGACGCTGTCCGGGTGTTTCGGGGCCGTGCCGGGGGAACGTGCGGTCGGTCGGCGCCGGTGCCTGTCCGGGGGCGGGGCGCTTGGCGGCGGTGGCGCTGCGTGAGCGGGCGGCCGCGGTCGATATGCGCGGGGCACCGAGCCCCGGCACCGCCAGCAGCGGGGCGGCCAACTTGTCGATGCGGTCGAGCTGCGGGCCGAAGTCGGCGGCAGACCCTTGCGCAGCTTCCGCTGGACGCTGAGGAAGTCGTGGGACTCCTCCGGTGTCCAGGGCCGGTTGCGTTCCCGCTCCACGGACTGTCGCAGCGCCAGGGGAGTGCGGGCGAGTTCGGTGGCGTCGGCCGCGAAGCGGGGGGTGGTCTCGCCGCGGCGGTAGACGGCGGCGAAGTCCGCGAGGCCCTCGCGCACGATGACCTCGCAGGAGTCGGCGATGCCGGTGTACGAGGCCTGGGCCTTCTCCGGGACGGTGAGACGTCCCTGTCCGCGGTCCAGGACCTGCTCGTGGTAGCGGTTGAGGATGCCCTGCTCATTTAAGGCCTGGGAGACGGCCAGCACGAAGGTGTCGACGCGGGTGCCCACGTTCCGGTACTTCCGCATGGTCTCGGCCAGGAACTGCGGGTCCATGGCGATCTCCTGGACCAGAGCGTTCAGCTGCCGCCCGCCCGAGAGCGGGTCCTCGCCTCGGACGAACTGCTGGGCCTGACGCATCCAGGCCCGCCCGTCGTTCCCGGTGTAAAGCGTCATGAGCCGGTCGTCCTCGGCCATGAGCCGGGCGTACATCGGGTGGTACGGCTTGTAGAGGTCGCTGTCGATGTCAGCGAACCCGCCGCGCGCATCGAGCTGTTCCGCGATCAACTCGGCCACGCGCGTCTTGCCTGCGCCGGGCTGTCCGAGCAGGAAGACGGCGGTGGCCGGGTCCTGCGCGGCGGGGCCGGTCAGGAGGTCCGGCACGATGTCGAGGACGAAGATCCGCCGGTTCTCCTCCGCGGGCGAGTGTCCTTCGCACTCCTACGGACGCTAGTCCTCGCCCAGCCACCGTGATATCCGGCCTCTGCTGAACCGGTGGGGCTGTCGCTGACCCGACTTCGCAAGCGCGCCGCCGACCTGCAAGACGGCGACGTATACACCCAGACCGG
>NZ_DATCVQ010000479.1:0-12775 GCF_036566765.1 Streptomyces sp. | reverse complement strand
GGGGGCGGCGGTCGCGAGGGTCGTGGCCGCGAGGAGTACGGCGGCGGTGAGGGAGGCATGGCGGAGGGGGGAGGACATCGCACGCTCCAGTCAAGGGTGGGGGAAGCAACTGGGTGCTTTGAGCGCGAGTTTGACCGGTCCACGCCATGAACGGCAGGGCCTCGGAGGCATCGCCCGGAGCAACATTGGGCGCACCAAAGGCGAGGTCCGCGACCTGCGCCGTCGCCCTCCGGCACCACGCGGGGCGGCCGCTGTTTTCGGCCGCACGGGCCCGAAACGGCCCTCGGCGCGGGCCTGAAACGTCCCCCGCGTCGGCCCGAAGCGTCCTCCGCGTCGGCCCGAAACGGCCCTCGGCGCGGGCCTGAACGTCCCCCGCGTCTGCCCGAAGCGTCCTCCGCGTCGGCCCCCGACCCCTTTCCGCCACGTCTACGGATTCAGTCGCTCCGACACCCGCCCGACCGGCCCGCACAGGGTGCCGTGCCCCGTGACCTGCCTCCTGCCCTCCCAGGCCGCGCCGCGGATTCCGTCGCCACGCCCGACCCGGCGCAAACGCGCTGGTCGGAGGGGGTTCTCCGGGCTACAGTCACCCGCCATGACGACACATGATCAGTCCTCCTTCGCCGTGCGCATCCCCGACGCCGAGCTGGAGCCCGAGCCCCTGGACCCGGCGCAGATCGTCTCCGGCGACCCGGTCGTGACCGGCAAGGTGCTGTGGGAGTCCGCCGACGGCAAGCAGGTGCGCGGCCTCTGGCAGATCACGCCCGGCGTGGTGACCGACACCGAGGCCGACGAGCTCTTCGTCGTGGTGAGCGGGCGTGCGACCGTCGAGATCGAGGGCGGCGGCACGCTGGAGCTCGGCCCGGGCGTCGCGGCCGTGATGCGGGAGGGCGAGAAGACGACCTGGACGGTCCACGAGACCCTCCGCAAGGCGTACCACATCAGCCTCTGAAACCTCTGAGGCCCCGCAGAGCGGCCCCCCGCAGCCTCAACTCACCGTCGTCACAGGGGTGGTAGGAAACTTTCCTTTCGACTAGCATCCGCGGCAGCGGCTCGGCGCGGCGCCCGTCCCCCTCCCCCGAGGGGACGGGCGTGACGCGCTCAGCGAGAGCTCTGACCCGGCCGCTGCGCACCGCCGCGCCCGCCCACCGCTCAGGGGCGGGGGCGGAGGGTGTCGCACGCACCGGTGTCCAGCTCTCGCCGCCCTCCAGGCCAGGGAGTCCAGGTATGCGCCTGACCGCCTTCGCCCCACCCCGCCGCCGTGCCACGGCCGCGCTCCTCGCCGTCGTTCTCGCCCTCGTCGCCGGCCTCCTGCTCGGGTTCCCCGACCGCGCCGACGCCGCCGACCCGCTCATCTCTCGTGGGAAGCCCGCGACCTCGTCCTCCGTCGAGGACCCCGCCCTCGGCCCCGAGAAGGCCTTCGACGGCGACCCCGCCACCCGCTGGGCCAGCGCCGAGGGCGCCGACCCGCAATGGCTCCGCGTCGACCTCGGCGCGAACGCCGCCGTCAGCCGCGTCCGGCTCAGCTGGGAGGCCGCGTACGCCAAGGCCTACCGTGTCGAGATCTCCGCCGACGGCGTCACCTGGACCCGGCTCGCCACCGAGACCGCCGGGAACGGCGGCGCCGACGACTGGACCGGCCTGACCGGCAGCGGCCGCCACCTCCGCGTGTACGGGACCGCGCGCGGCACCCCGTACGGCTACTCCCTCTACGAGGTGGAGGTGTACGGAGTCCTCGACTCCGGTCCGCCGCCCTCCGGCGCGTTCACCGTCGTCGCCGCCGGCGACATCGCCGCCCAGTGCACCGCGTCGAGCAACTCCTGCGCCCACCCCAAGACGGCCGCCCTGGCGCAGCGGATCGCTCCGCGCCTGTACCTGACCATGGGTGACAACCAGTACGACGACGCCCTGCTCTCCGACTTCAGGGCCTACTACGACAAGACCTGGGGCGCCTTCAAGGCGAAGACCCGGCCCGTCCCCGGCAACCACGAGACCTACGACCCGGCCGGACCGCTGGCCGGCTACAAGGCGTACTTCGGCGCGATCGCCTACCCGCAGGGGAAGCCGTACTACAGCTACGACGAGGGCGGCTGGCACTTCGTGGCCCTCGACTCCAACTCCTTCGACGACCCGGCGCAGCTCCAGTGGCTGAAGGACGACCTCGCCCGCAACGCCAAGCGCTGCGTCGCCGCCTACTTCCACCATCCGCTGTACTCCTCCGGCGGGCACGGCAACGACCCGGTGTCCCAGCCCGTCTGGAAGATCCTGTACGCGGCCAAGGCGGACCTCGTCCTCAACGGCCACGACCACCACTACGAGCGCTTCGCACGCCAGGACCCGTACGGGCGGGCCGCCGCCGACGGCATCGTCGAGATCGTCGGAGGCATGGGCGGGGCGGAGCCGTACCCGATCGAGACCGTCCAGCCGAACAGCCAGAAGCGGATCAGCGGACCGTACGGCGTGCTGAAGCTCGACCTCACCGACACGACGTACACCTGGCAGTACGTCGGCACGGACGGTTCGGTCAAGGACTCCGGCCCGACCTACACCTGCCACTGATGTACCTCGCGACCACCGGTCGCCGGGACGCGCCGTCCGCCCCCTCGGGGCCTCGGCGGCGCGTCTCCGGGACCGTCCTCGCGCTCGGCGCGGTCAGCCTGATCACCGACGTCTCCTCCGAGATGGTGACCGCTGTCCTGCCGCTCTATCTCGTCCTCGGGCTCGGCCTCTCGCCACTCCAGTTCGGCTTCCTGGACGGGCTGTTCAACGGGGCGACCGCCCTGGTCCGGATCCTCGGCGGGCAGCTGGCCGACCGCGCAGGCCGGCCCAAGACGGTCGCCGGACTCGGGTACGCGCTGTCCGCCTGCTCCCGGCTGGCGCTGCTCCTCGCCGGTGGTGCCGCGACCGGGATCGCCGCCGCGCTGGCGGCCGACAGGCTCGGCAAGGGGATCCGGACCGCGCCCCGGGACGCGCTCATCACCCTGAGCAGCCCGCCGGACGGACTGGGGCGCGCCTTCGGCGTCCACCGCGCCATGGACACGACGGGCGCGCTGCTCGGGCCGCTCGCCGCGTTCGCCCTGCTGTGGGTCACGGCGGACGCATACGACGCGGTGTTCGTCGTCAGCTTCGCTGTGGGGCTGGTGGGGGTGCTGGTGTGGGCGGCGGCGGTACCGGGGGACGCGGCGAGGGCGGCGGACGTGTCGAGGGCGGCGCGCTCGCGGCCCGTCGGCTCAGGGCTGTTCGGGATGCCCCCGGCGTCGGCGCGGGCGTTCCGGCGGCTGCTCGTCGCCACCGCGCTGCTCGGAGCGGCGACCGTCGGGGACGCGTTCGTCTACCTGTTGCTCCAGCGGCGGTTCGACCTCGACGCGACGTGGTTCCCGCTGCTGCCGCTCGGCGCGGCCGCCGTCTACCTGCTGCTCGCCGTGCCGGCCGGGCGGCTCGCAGACCGGATCGGGCGGCGCCGGCCGTTCCTGTACGGGCACCTGACCCTGCTGTCCGGGTACGCGCTGCTGCTCCTCGTCCCCGGCGGTGGCGGCGCGGCGGGGTTCGTCCTCGTGCTCGTACTGCTCGCCCTGCTCGGAGTCTTCTACGCGGCCACCGACGGAGTCCTGATGGCCCTGGCCGGTCCGCTGCTGCCGGAGGGGCGGCGGGCCGGCGGCCTCGCCGTCGTCCAGACCGTCCAGGCGCTCGCGCGGCTGGTCGCGGCGACCGGCTTCGGGGCCGCGTGGACGGTGTGGGGGCCGGGTACCGCCCTCGCCCTCGCGCTCACGGCCCTGGCGGCCGCCGTGGGCTGCGCCGGGTTCTTGCTGCCGTCCTCGTCGTCCTCGTCGTCCTCGTCGTCCTCCGAAAGGGATGCGTCATGACCCGTGGCCGCCTGTGGGCGCTGGTCCTCGCCGTCCTGCTGCTCGGCTGCGGGGCCGCCGGGTACACGCTGCGGGCCGCCCAACGGGCCGACGGAGGTGGGGCCGTGGCGGGCGGGGAGGGGGCGTTCACCCTGGACGGTCCGGGGGAGCGGCTGTTCGTCCGGGACACGGCGACGGGGCGGGTCGCCCTGGCCCGGGGCCGGAACCGGGTGGCCGGCGGCCCCGTATGCGACCGTTTCCACGCCGCCGGGCCCACCGCCCTGTGCCTGCGGCGGCGTCCGGGCGTCCCGGCCCGGGCGTACGCGATCGTCCTCGACCGCGAGCTCCGCGAGATCCGGCGCATCGCGCTGCCCGGCATCCCGAACCGGGCCCGCGTCTCCGCCTCCGGGCAGGTGCTGTCCTGGACGATGTTCGCGACCGGGGACTCGTACGCGAGCTCCGCCTTCTCCACCCGCACGTCGATCCTCGATCTGCGCACCGGCTATCTGATCAAGAACATGGAGCAGATCCCGCTGACGATCGACGGCCGCCGCCACCACGCCCCCGACGTCAACTACTGGGGCGTGACCTTCGCCCGCGACGACAACCGCTTCTACGCGACCGTCTCTGCCAAGGGCCGGACGCACCTCGTCGAGGGCGATCTGCGGGCCTGGTCCGCACGGGCGCTGCGGCCGAACGCCGAGTGCCCGTCCCTGTCGCCCGACGGCGCCCGGATCGCCTTCAAGAAGAAGGTGTCCGACGACCCGGCGACGCCGTGGCGGCTGTACGTTCTCGAACTGCGCACCGGGCGCGAGCGGCCGCTCGCCGACCGCCGCAGCATCGACGACCAGGCCGCCTGGCTCGACGACCGCACGCTCGCCTACGGTCACGCGGGCGATGTGTGGACCAGCCCGGCGGACGGCTCGGGCGCCCCGCGCGTTCTCGTACGGGGCGCGTCCTCACCGGTGCTGGTCCGGTGACGGGCGGTCAGGCATTGCTTCGGGCGTTCTGTCAGGCGTCGCTCGGGGCCGTCTTCCGGGTCGCGCCGCGCACCGCGAGCGCCGCCATCGGAAGGAGCAGGCACGCGCCGACGGCGTTCAGCCAGCCGTAGCCGGCCTTGGCCACGATCAGACCGGCCATCAGGCCGCCCACGCCCGCCGCGGTGTTCATGGTGAAGTCCGAAAGGCCTTGGACCGCGGCTCGGGCGGCCTGCGGCACCGAGTCCGTCAGCAGCGCCGAGCCCGAGACGAGACCGGCCGACCAGCCGAGCCCCAGCACGAACAGGCCCGCCGCCGTCTGCGCGTGGCTCGGGCCCGCCGTACCCGCGAGCAGCGCCGCGCCCGTGAGGAGCCCGACGGCGAGGCCGATCACCGACAGCCGGCCCACCCGGTCGGCGAGCCAGCCCATCAGCGGCGAGAACGCGTACATGCCGGCGATGTGGCCGCTGATGACCAGACCGATCAGCTGGATCCCCGCCCCGTGGTGGCCCAGCGCCACCGGGGTCATCGACATGATCGACACCATCGTGGTGTGCGAGGCGGCCACGGTGACCAGCGCGAGGCGCGCCCGCGAGGACTCCCGTACGGCCTGCAGCCCGGCCTTCAGCGAACGCTCCTGCGCCGCACCGGCCTCCTCGGGCCCGGCGAGGGCGCGGGCGGTCAGCAGCGGGTCGGGGCGCAGCAGCACCGCGACCATGACGGCGGACACCAGGAAGACCCCCGCCGCCCACAGGAACGGCCCGGCCGCCGCCGGTATGCCGAGACCGGCGACACTCTTGCCGGCCGGGGCCGCGATGTTCGGCCCGAGCACCGCGCCGATCGTCGTCGCCCAGACGACCGTGGAGATCGCCCGGGCGCGCCGCTCCGGCTCCGCCAGGTCCGCGGCGGCGAACCGCGCCTGGAGGTTCGCCGAGGACGCCCCGCCGAAGCCCACCATGCCCGCCAGGAGCAGCGGGAAGCTGTCGACGACCGCGCCCAGCACCACCACGCCCGCGCCGACCGCGCCGACGAGGTACGCGAGCGTCAGCCCGGCCCGCCGTCCCCGCGCGGTCATCAGGGCGGCCAGCGGCATCGCCAGCAGCGCCGGTCCGGCGACCGCGGCGGTCGCCGCCAGACCTGCCAGCGCCTCCGTGCCGCTGACCTCCTTGGCCAGCACCGCGGAGAGCGCGACGCCGATGGCGACCCCGAGCCCGCCGAGGATCTGGCTGGCGATCAGGACGGCGTGGACCCGCCGCCGCAGCGCCGGCAGTTCCTCGGGCGTGACGGGGGCGGCCGTGGCCTTGGGTATGCGCGCGGCCGCGGCCGCGTCAGTGGCATCAGAGGAGTTGGTCACTGGCGCAGTGTGTCAGGAGCCTCGCGGCGACGATATGGGGTTTCGAGACCCTTACCCCGTACCTGTATGCCCGCATCCGCCCCCCCGCGCCCCGCCCGCCCCTGTCCCCCCGTCCTCGCCCCGCCGTCAGAACAGCGGCTGCGGCAGCACCCCCTCCAGCGCCAGCAACTGCCGTTTGGTCTCCAGGCCGCCCCCGAAGCCGCCCAGCCCCCCGTCGCTCTCCACCACCCGGTGGCACGGCACCACCACCGGCAGCGGGTTGGCGCCCATCGCCGCCCCGACCGCCTGGGCCGCCCCCGGCTGCCCGACCCGGTCGGCCAGGTCCCCGTAGCCGACGACCGTCCCGTACGGCACCCCCGATGCCAGCTCGCGCAGCACCTGGCGGTTGAAGCCGGTGGCCAGCGACCAGTCGAGCGGCAGGTCGAAGCCCCGCAGCCCGCCCTCGAAGTACGCGGCGAGCTGGCGTATCGGCTCGGCGAGCCGGCCCGACGCGGACTCCACGAGCTCCGCGCCGAGCCGCCCCGCCAGCCGGTCCAGCGCCCGGTCCCGTATCGCGGCGTCGGCGTGGAAGACGACCGTCACCAGTCCCTGGTCGGTCGCGGCGAGCAGCAGCGGACCGATGTCGCTGGTCACGACCGCCCACTCGACGCGCGGCGACTGCACTTCGCTGTCCATGCCGACCACCGTACGACCGGCCACTGACAACGGGCGGCCGAAGGCGGGAATGCGGCGATCAGTCGCCGTCGAGGGCGTCCGCGACCACGTCCGGGTTGTTGGAGAAGATCCCGTCCACGCCGAAGCCGGCCAGCCGGCGCGCGCCCGCCGCGTCGTTCACCGTCCCGGCGTTGACCCGCAGCGGCCGGCCGTGCGCGCCGTTCAGGGCCTGCACCGCGGCCACGTACGCGGCGTCGACCGTGCCGACCGCGGGGTTGATCTGATCGGTGAACGCCGCGTACGCGGGCAGGTCGGCGACGGCCGGGGCGCCGTTGAACCCGGTCGTGACGTCCGGCCGCCGCGCGTGCACCGCCTTCACGGTGGCCGCGCGGAAGCTCAGGATCACCAGCCGGCGCCTGACGTGGTGCCGGTCGAGCCAGCCCTCCTCGTCCAGCACGCGCAGCGTGTCGGCCTCGATCCCCGGGTACAGCTCCGGCTTCTTGATCTCCAGGAACAGCATCTGGTGGTGGGTGTCCACCCGGTTCAGATACTCCTTGAGGGTGGGCACCCGCGCCCCCGCCCAGCGGCCGCCGAACCAGCTGCCCGCGTCCAGGGTGGCGATTTCGGCCGCCGTGAAGTCCTTCACCTTCCACGGAGCGCGGCCCGGGAAGCGCTGCTCGACGTCGGTGGTCCGGGCCAGGCCGGCGTCGTGGACGACGACCAGCTCGCCGTCCTTGCTGCGCTGGACGTCGGTCTCCACCCAGCCGACGCCCAGCTCATCGGCCAGGTCGACCGCGGCGAGGGTGTTCTCCGGGGCGTAGGCGGACGCGCCGCGATGCGCGATCACCATAGGTCGGCCGTGGTGGGCGACGGAGGGTCCGGGGGCCGGCAGCGCACCGATGCCCAGCAGCGCCGCGGCGATCGTGGCGACGGGACGTGCGGACAAGGCAACTCCTCGCATCGTTGAATCGCGGACGAAATTGAGCCGCGCAGCCATTGCTCGGCACAGGCCCGCAAAGCTTGGCCGGAACGGGAACGGAACCGCCCAGACCGCATCAGGACGCAGTCTCGGCGCAGGTGAATCACCCCGCACATGTTTGCCAGCCGCCCGGAGCGCCATAATCTCGCCCGGGTGGGGGACACAGCCGTACCGACGGTTTTCGGCCGCAGGGCCGTTGAGTGGTGGGAGGACACACAGTCATGCAGGGCTCGGTCGACGGATTCAGCTACGGCCTCGTCACGCCCGTGGCCGCCTATCTCATGGCGTGCCTCGGCGGAGCCCTGGGACTGCGCTGCACCACCAGATCCCTGCGCAACGGGGACAGCTTCAAGGCGGGCTGGCTCGCCCTCGGCGCCACGTCCATCGGCACCGGCATCTGGACCATGCACTTCATCGCCATGATGGGCTTCTCCGTCCGGCAGGCCCCGATCAGCTACGACCGCCCCCTCACCTTCGCCAGCCTCGCCGTCGCCATCGTCATGGTCGGCATCGGGATCTTCATCGTCGGCTACCGGGGGGCCACCCCGCTCGCCCTGGTCACCGGCGGCACCATCACCGGCCTCGGCGTCGCCACCATGCACTACCTGGGCATGGCGGGCATGCGGCTCCAGGGACGGGTGGAGTACGACACCCTCACCGTCGCCCTGTCCGTCCTGATCGCCGTCGTGGCGGCCACCAGCGCCCTGTGGGCCGCGGTCTCCGTGCACGGCTTCCTGGCCAGCCTCGGCGCCAGCCTGGTCATGGGCCTCGCCGTCAGCGGCATGCACTACACCGCCATGGCCGCCGTCCGGGTCCACCTGCACGGCACTCAGCCCGCCGGCGGCGGGGACACCGCCGCCTCGCTGCTGCTCCCCATGCTGATCGGCCCGGGGGTCTTCCTGGTCCTGGCCGCGGTCGTGGTGATGTTCGACCCGCTGCTCGTGATGGGCGAACCGGACTGGCAGAAGCCCTCCGGCCGCCCCACCGCGCCGCGGCCCGGGCTGCCCGCCCCGCGCTCCGCCCCCGCCTACGGCGAGCCCGCCAACTGGACCTCCCGCCGGCCCTCAGCCCGCATCGCGCGGCGGGACGGACACCGCCCCCAGGACTGGTGACGCCCGGGCCCTGAGCCGATCGGGGCCCGACTGTCAGTGGGGGGTCGTACGGTGGTTGCATGCGGCCCGTTTCCAAGATCGAACGCACGGTGGCGCCCTTCGAGGTCGTCAGCCCCTTCCAGCCCAGCGGCGACCAGCCCGCGGCCATCGACGACCTCGAGCGTCGCATCCGCGCCGGCGAGGAGGACGTCGTCCTGCTCGGGGCCACCGGCACCGGAAAGTCGGCGACCACGGCCTGGATGATCGAGCGCCTCCAGCGCCCGACGCTGGTCATGGCGCCGAACAAGACGCTGGCCGCCCAGCTGGCGAACGAGTTCCGCGAGCTCCTGCCGAACAACGCGGTGGAGTACTTCGTCTCGTACTACGACTACTACCAGCCCGAGGCGTACGTCCCGCAGTCGGACACCTACATCGAGAAGGACTCCTCGATCAACGAGGAGGTGGAGCGGCTGCGCCACTCCGCGACCAACTCGCTGCTCACCCGGCGGGACGTGGTCGTGGTCGCCTCGGTCTCCTGCATCTACGGCCTCGGCACCCCGCAGGAGTACGTGGACCGGATGGTCCCGCTCAAGGTCGGCGAGGAGATCGACCGGGACCAGCTGCTGCGCCGCTTCGTCGACATCCAGTACACGCGCAACGACCTGGCGTTCACCCGGGGCACCTTCCGGGTCCGCGGCGACACCATCGAGATCTTTCCGGTCTACGAGGAGCTGGCCGTCCGGATCGAGATGTTCGGCGACGAGATCGAGGCGCTGTCAACCCTCCACCCGCTCACCGGCGAGGTCATCAGCGAGGACCGCGAGCTGTACGTGTTCCCCGCCAGCCACTACGTGGCCGGCCCGGAGCGCATGGAGCGGGCGATCAACGACATCGAGCGCGAGCTGGAGACCCGGCTCGCCGAGCTCGACAAGCAGGGCAAGATGCTGGAGTCCCAGCGGCTGCGCATGCGCACCACCTACGACATCGAGATGATGCGCCAGATCGGCTCCTGCTCCGGCATCGAGAACTACTCGATGCACTTCGACGGCCGCGAGCCCGGCTCCGCGCCCAACACCCTCCTCGACTACTTCCCCGAGGACTTCCTGCTCGTCATCGACGAGTCGCACGTCACAGTGCCGCAGATCGGCGCGATGCACGAGGGCGACGCCTCCCGCAAGCGGACCCTGGTCGACCACGGTTTCCGGCTGCCGTCCGCGCTGGACAACCGCCCCCTGAAGTGGGAGGAGTTCCAGGAGCGGATCGGCCAGACCGTCTACCTCTCCGCCACCCCCGGCACCTACGAGCTCTCCCGCGGCAAGGGCTTCGTGGAGCAGATCATCCGCCCCACCGGCCTGGTCGACCCCGAGGTCGTCGTCAAGCCGACCGAGGGCCAGATCGACGACCTGGTGCACGAGATCCGGCTGCGCACCGAGCGGGACGAGCGGGTGCTCGTCACGACCCTCACCAAGAAGATGGCCGAGGACCTCACCGACTACTTCCTGGAGCTCGGCATCCAGGTCCGCTACCTGCACAGCGACGTCGACACACTGCGCCGCATCGAGCTGCTGCGCGAACTGCGGGCCGGCGAGTACGACGTCCTGGTCGGCATCAACCTGCTCCGCGAGGGCCTCGACCTGCCCGAGGTCTCCCTGGTCGCCATCCTCGACGCCGACAAGCAGGGCTTCCTGCGCTCCGGCACCTCGCTGATCCAGACCATCGGCCGCGCAGCGCGCAACGTCTCCGGCCAGGTCCACATGTACGCGGACACCATCACGCCGGCGATGGACAAGGCCATCGACGAGACCAACCGGCGCCGCGCCAAGCAGATCGCGTACAACGAGGCCAACGGCATCGACCCGCAGCCGCTGCGCAAGAAGATCAACGACATCGTGGCCACCATCGCCCGCGAGGAGGTCGACACCGAGCAGCTCCTCGGCACGGGCTACCGCCAGGGGAAGGAGGGCAAGGGCGCCAAGGCCCCCGTGCCCTCGCTCGCGGCGCACGCGCCCCAGCGGGCCAAGGCGGGCGCCAAGGGCGGCACACTCGACCTCGGCGACCGGCCGGCCGCCGAACTGGCCGCGCTCATCGAGGAGATGACGGACCGGATGCGGGCCGCCGCGGCGGAGCTGCAGTTCGAGGTCGCCGCCCGAATCCGGGACGAGGTGGGGGAGTTGAAGAAGGAGTTGCGCCAGATGAAGGAGGCGGGACTCGCCTGACGGATTCCGCCGCCCGGGCCGTGCGATGTGTTGCAAGACCGACACAAAATCGGACCGGAGCTGCTGCGGTGTCACTGCCCCTGCGTAGGGTTCTGGGCAACCGCATGCGGAAGGCTGCCGCGGGGGCGGCGCACGTACATGCGGACGCAACGAGAGGGGACAGCGCGTGTCGGTCAATATGACCAAGGGTCAGGCCATCAGCCTGGAGAAGAAGGACGGTGGCAGCCTCAGCTCCGTACGGATGGGGCTCGGCTGGCAGGCCGCGCCGCGCCGCGGCCTGTTCGGCTCGCGCACCCGCGAGATCGACCTGGACGCCTCGGCGGTCCTCTTCGCCGACAAGCAGCCGGTGGACGTGGTCTTCTTCCGTCACCTGGTCAGCGACGACGGCTCCGTCAAGCACACCGGCGACAACCTGGTCGGCGGCGCGGGCCAGGGCGGGGACGACGAGGCGATCCTCGTGGACCTGCAGCGGGTCCCGGTCCACATCGACCAGATCGTCTTCACGGTGAACTCCTTCACCGGCCAGACGTTCCAGGAGGTGCAGAACGCCTTCTGCCGCATCGTCGACGAGTCGAACGGCCAGGAGCTCGCCCGCTACACCCTGGACGGCGGTGGCCAGTACACCGCGCAGATCATGGCGAAGGTCCACCGTGTCGGCGCCGGCTGGCAGATGACCGCCCTGGGCAACCCGGCCAACGGCCGGACGTTCCAGGACCTGATGCCGGCGATCCTGCCGCACCTGTAAGCGGACCGCCGTCGCACCCACAGCTCCCGGAGGCACCGCCCCCGGGAGCTGTCCCGCATGATCCGCACCACCGCTTGACCCGAAGCACACCGATCCGCACTGCAGCCGAACTGCACAACAGCCGAACCGCACCACAGCTTTCGAGGGGAAACGAGTCGATGACGGCCGAGCTGGTCCGGGGACAGAACCACCCCCTGCCCGACAACCGCCTGGAGATCCGGGTGTCGGCCGGTCATCCGGTCGTCGCCGGCGCCACCCTCGGCGACGAGGGCGGCAGGGTCGCCGGCGTCGAGTGGATCGCCCACCCCGGCTCGCCGTCGCTGCCCGGCGTCGAGGTCTCCCAGCAGGCCGCCGCCGACCATCGCCTCGCCGTCGACCTGGAGGCGCTGCCCGCCTCCGTGCACCGCGTCTCGGTGCTCCTCGCGCTGCCCGTCGGAGTCGGCGGCCCGGCCCGCTTCGGCGCCCTCGCCGCGCCCTTCGTCGCCGTCACCGCCCTCGACGGAGCCGAGATCGCCAGCTACACCATCACCGGCCTCGACAGCGAGTCCGCGGTCTTCGCCCTGGAGCTCTACCGCCGCCAGGGCGCGTGGAAGGTCCGCGCGATGGGCCAGGGGTACCAGGGCGGGCTCGCCGCGATGCTCGCCGACCAGGGCCTGGAGCGCCCCGCCGAGCTGGCCGGCACGATCCTGGAGGCCGTCGCCCGCGGCATGGCCCGCTCGGTCTCCGCCCCGCCGCCGCGGGTCCCCGACGCCATGGGGGTCCCCCCGGCCGAAGGCTGGGGGAGGGTACGCCACTCCTCGCCGACCGCCGCGCCCGACCAGGCCGCCCCCACCCTGCCGCCGACCCCGTCGGCCCCGACGCCCGCACCCGCGCCCTCCACGCCGCCGACCCCGGCGACGCCCGCGAACCCGCCCACCGCC
>NZ_DATCVQ010000478.1:0-1608 GCF_036566765.1 Streptomyces sp. | reverse complement strand
CAGCTTGGACAGCAGACTCGCGACGTGAGCCTTGGCGGTGCCGGGGCTGATGTGGAGGTGGGTCGCGAGTTCGGCGTTGGACAGGCCACGGCCGACGAGAGTGAGCACCTCGCGTTCTCGCGTGGTGATGGCGGCGAGTTCCGGCGCGGGCGGGGCGGGTACGGGACGGCCGGCGAACTCCGCGATGAGGCGGCGGGTGACGCCGGGCGCGATCAAGGCGTCGCCGGCGGCGACGACCCGGATGGCGGTGAGGAACCCGTCGAGATCCATGTCCTTGACGAGGAAGCCGCTCGCTCCGGCTCGCAGGGAAGCGTGGACGTGGCTGTCGGTGTCGAAGGTGGTGAGGACGACGACCCGGGCCTCCGGGGACTCGGCGGTGATCATCTGCGTGGCCTCGATGCCGTCCATTCCGGGCATGCGGATGTCCATGACCACGATGTCGGGGGCGAGTTCCCTGGCCAGGGCGACGGCCTGGGCGCCGGTCTCGGCCTCGCCGACGACGTCGATGCCGGGTGTGCTGTCGATGACCATGCGCAGGCCGGTGCGGACCAGCGGCTGGTCGTCGGCGAGGAGGACGCGGATCGTGGTCATGGCGCCTCGGTGGGGGGTAGGGGGAAGCGGGCAGCGACCCGGTAACCGCCCTCCGGACGCGGCCCGGCGGTGAAGTCGCCGTCGAGGAGGGCGACCCGCTCCCGCATGCCGCGGACCCCGTAGCCGGTCCCGGTTCCGGCGGCATCCCGGGGGCGGCCGGTGTCCGGGTGGCCAGGGCCGTCGTCGACGATCTCGACGGACAGGTCGTGGGGGCGCCAGTCGACCGTCACCCGGCAGTGCCGGGCGTCCGCGTGACGCACCACGTTGGTCACGGACTCCTGGATGATGCGGAACGCGGACCGGTCAACGGCTTCGGCCAGTCCACGTCGTTCCCCGCCGTGCCTCACCTCCACCTGCACTCCTGCATGCGCCGTCGTCGCGACCAGCCGGTCGAGGTCGGCGAGACCGGAGGACGGCTCGGCCTCGGCGGCCGACGCCGGTCCCGGCTCCGCAGTGCGCAGGACGTCGAGCATGGTCCGTAGTCCGCGCAGCGTCTCGCGGCTGGTGGTCTCGATGGCGGTGAGCGCGCCGCGCGCACGCTCCGGTTTGCTGTCGATCACCCGGCTCCCGGCGCCGGCCTGGATGGCAATCACCCCGATGCTGTGCGCGACCATGTCGTGGAGTTCGCGGGCTATGCGCAGCCGTTCGGCCGTGACCGCCTGGGCTGCCACGTGGGCGCGCAGCGCCTCGCCGTACGCGCGCCGCTGGCGTACGTACGTGCCGGTCAGCCAGGCCAGCAGGACGAGAAGGGCCAGGCATGCCGTCAGGCCGAGGAAGCCGGGGGCCAGTACGCGGCCCCGGCCGCCGTCCCGGAAGAGGTCCACCTGGAGGACCGTCTCCTGGACGGCGACCGTGGCGAAGGCGGCGGCGAGACCGGCGCGGGGCGTCCGTGTGGCCGCGACGGCAGCGACCAGCAGGCCGGTGACCGGGAAGAGGGGCCAGACCTGCTCGGCCCGAAGGCCCAGGGCCGCCGCGGCGGCGGCCTCGGCCAGCAGGAGCGCGAGGGCCGCGGAGGGC
>NZ_DATCVQ010000477.1:0-8755 GCF_036566765.1 Streptomyces sp. | reverse complement strand
ACCCCGGTGCCGCGATCGTCTACTTCGACACCGCCACCGCGCAGCGCGAACTCCTGGGCGCCGAGGGCCGGTTCACCCAGGTCTACGCCACCGCCGCGGCCGGCGTCAGCGACACCCAGCTCAAGCAGAACGTCACACAGGCCCTGGACGGCTCGTACAAGGTCCAGACGGCCAAGGAGAGCGCGGACGAGAACCGCAAGGACGTCGGCGCGTTCATGGACGTCATCAAGTACGCCATGCTCGGCTTCGCCGGGATCGCGTTCCTGGTCGGCATCTTCCTGATCATCAACACCTTCTCGATGCTGGTCGCCCAGCGCACCCGTGAGATCGGCCTGATGCGGGCGGTCGGTTCGAGCCGCAAGCAGGTCAACCGGTCCGTCCTCGTCGAGGCGCTGCTGCTCGGCGTCGTCGGCTCGATCGCCGGCATCGGCGCGGGCGTCGGGCTCGCGATAGGCCTGATGGAGATCATGTCCTCGATGGGCATGAACCTGTCCACGCAGGACCTGACCGTGAAGTGGACCACCCCGGTCGTCGGCCTCGTCCTCGGCATCGTGGTCACCGTGGTCGCCGCGTACGTCCCGGCCCGCCGGGCCGGCAAGGTCTCCCCGATGGCCGCGCTGCGCGACGCCGGCACGCCCGCCGACGGCCGGGCCGGTCTGGTCCGCGGCGTGATCGGGCTCGCCCTGACCGCGGGCGGCGCGGCCGCCCTGTGGACAGCGACGCAGGCCGAGAAGGCCGGCACCGGCTCCGTGTGGCTCGGCGCCGGGATCGTGCTCTCCCTGATCGGTTTCATCGTCATCGGCCCGCTGCTCGCCGGCGGGGTCGTCCGGGTCATCAGCGTCGTCGTGCTGCGGGTCTTCGGGCCCGTCGGCCGGATGGCCGAGCGCAACGCGCTGCGCAACCCGCGCCGCACCGGCGCCACAGGCGCGGCCCTGATGATCGGCCTGGCCCTGGTCGCCTGCCTGTCCGTGGTCGGCTCCTCGATGGTCGCCTCGGCCACCGACGAGCTGGACCGCTCCGTGGGCGCCGACTTCATCGTCCAGTCGGGCAACGGGCAGCCGATCGTGCCGAAGGCGCAGGCCGCCCTGGAGAAGACCCCCGGCCTGGACCACGTCACCGAGTACAGGTGGACCGAGGCGAAGATCACCGACCCGAGCGGCAAGGCCGTCGACAAGGGCCTGGTCGCCGCCGAGCCGACGTACGCGCAGGACCTGCGCCGCGACACCACGGGCGGCCGGCTCGCCGACGCCTACGGGAAGAACGCCATGTCGGTCGGCAGCGACTACGCGACCGAGCACGACGTGAAGGTCGGCGACGTGCTGACCGTCGCCTTCAAGGGCGGCCGGACGGCCCAGCTCAAGGTCGCCGCGATCACCTCGGACGAGAACAACGTCGACAAGGGCGTGATGTACACCAACATCACGACCGCCGCCCAGTACCTGCCGGCCGACAAGATGCCCAAGAGCATGATCGTGTTCGCGACGGCGCAGGACGGCAAGGAGGCCGAGGCGTACACCGCTCTCAAGGCCTCGCTCGCCGACTATCCGCAGTACAAGGTGAACAACCAGGCCGACTACAAGAAGGACCTGCAGGACCAGGTCGGCCAGCTGCTCAACATCGTCTACGGGCTGCTCGCCCTGGCGATCATCGTCGCGATCCTCGGCGTGGTGAACACGCTCGCCCTGTCGGTGGTCGAGCGGACCCGGGAGATAGGCCTGATGCGGGCCATCGGGCTCTCCCGCCGCCAGCTGCGCCGCATGATCCGCCTGGAGTCGGTGGTGATCGCCCTCTTCGGCGCCCTGCTCGGCCTCGGGCTCGGCATGGGCTGGGGCACCGCGGCCCAGAAGCTGCTCGCCCTGGAAGGCCTGGGCGTCCTGGAGATCCCCTGGCCGACGATCCTGACGGTCTTCGTCGGGTCGGCCTTCGTGGGCCTGTTCGCGGCGCTGGTCCCGGCCTTCCGGGCCGGCCGGATGAACGTGCTGAACGCGATAGCCAGCGAGTAGCCCCCGGGAGTCCCGTAACGGCGTAGCGCCGTACCTGCCGCGGCGCGGCCGATACGGTGGGGGCGCGAGCGGTCCCGGTGGATGTCCTCCATCCCACCGGGGCCGTTTCGCGGCTGTGGGCGTCCGGCCCACGCCGTATCGTGGAAACCCCCGGCCCGTGAGACGTGTCGGGCTGTTCGCGTTGCCCGCCCCCGTAGTCCAACCGGGATGGAACCTCCTGATGAGCCTGCACGGTCTGCTCGACGTCGTCGTACGAGACGCGGCCCTCGCCGAAGCGGTGAAGACCGCCACGGACGGCAACCGCATGCACGTGGACCTGGTCGGCCCGCCCGCCGCGCGCCCCTTCGCGGTGGCCGCGCTGGCCCGCGAGGCCGGGCGCCCGGTCCTTGCGGTCACCGCCACCGGGCGTGAGGCCGAGGACCTGGCGGCCGCGCTGCGCAGCCTCCTCGACCCGGACACGGTCGTCGACTACCCGTCCTGGGAGACCCTGCCGCACGAGCGGCTCTCGCCCCGCTCCGACACCGTCGGCCGCCGGCTCGCCGTGCTGCGCCGGCTCGCCCATCCCTCGCCCGACGACCCGGCCGCGGGCAAGGTGTCCGTCGTCGTCGCCCCCGTCCGCTCCGTGCTCCAGCCGCAGGTCAAGGGCCTGGGCGACCTTGAGCCGGTGGCGCTGCGCACCGGGCAGCAGGCCGATCTGAACGAGATCGTCGAGGGCCTGGCGGCCGCCGCGTACGCGCGGGTGGAGCTGGTCGAGAAGCGCGGCGAGTTCGCCGTCCGCGGCGGCATCCTGGACGTCTTCCCGCCGACCGAGGAGCACCCGCTCCGGATCGAGTTCTGGGGCGACGACGTCGAGGAGATCCGTTACTTCAAGGTCGCCGACCAGCGCTCCCTGGAGGTCGCCGAGCACGGCCTGTGGGCCCCGCCCTGCCGCGAGCTGCTGCTCACCGACGAGGTGAAGCGGCGCGCCGCGGCCCTCGCCGAGGAGCACCCGGAGCTCGGCGAGCTGCTCGGCAAGATCGCCGAGGGGATCGCCGTCGAGGGCATGGAGTCCCTCGCCCCGGTCCTGGTCGACGACATGGAGCTGCTCCTCGACGTGCTGCCCGCGGGCAGCATGGCCGTGGTCTGCGACCCCGAGCGGGTCCGCACCCGGGCCGCCGACCTGGTGGCGACCTCCCAGGAGTTCCTGGCGGCGTCCTGGGCGGCGACCGCCGGCGGCGGCGAGGCCCCGATCGACGTCGGCGCGGCCTCGCTGTGGGGGATCGCCGACGTCCGCGACCGGGCCCGCGAGCTCGGCATGATGTGGTGGTCGGTCTCCCCGTTCGCCGCGGACGAGGCGGACGACTCGGGGGCCGACACGCTCAAGCTCGGCATGCACGCCCCGGAGACGTACCGCGGCGACACCGCCCGGGCGCTCGCCGACACCAAGGGCTGGCTGGCCGACGGCTGGCGCACGGTGTACGTGACGGAGGCGCACGGCCCCGCCGCGCGCACGGTCGAGGTGCTCGGCGGCGAGGGCATCGCCGCCCGCCTCGACGCGGACCTGGCCGAGATCTCCCCGTCCCTGGTCCACGTGGCCTGCGGCTCCATCGACTACGGCTTCGTCGACCCGGCGCTCAAGCTCGCCGTGCTGACCGAGACGGACCTGTCCGGCCAGAAGGCGGCCGGCAAGGACGGGCAGCGGATGCCCGCCAAGCGCCGCAAGACC
The DNA here is from genome assembly GCF_036566765.1 of Streptomyces sp. Lineage (GTDB taxonomy): Bacteria > Actinomycetota > Actinomycetes > Streptomycetales > Streptomycetaceae > Streptomyces. Next base: position 5,047 of record NZ_DATCVQ010000477.1, on the reverse strand, counting down.
ATCGACCCGCTGACCCTGGAGGTCGGCGACTACATCGTGCACGAGCAGCACGGCGTCGGCCGGTACATCGAGATGGTGCAGCGGACCGTGCAGGGCGCGACCCGTGAGTACCTGCTCGTCGAGTACGCGCCGGCCAAGCGCGGCCAGCCCGGCGACCGCCTGTACATCCCCACCGACCAGCTGGAGCAGGTCACCAAGTACGTGGGCGGCGAGGCCCCGACGCTGCACCGGCTCGGCGGCGCGGACTGGACGAAGACGAAGGCGCGGGCGAAGAAGGCGGTCAAGGAGATCGCCGCCGACCTGATCAAGCTGTACTCCGCGCGGATGGCGGCCCCCGGCCACGCCTTCGGCCAGGACACCCCCTGGCAGCGGGAGCTGGAGGACGCGTTCCCGTACGTGGAGACGCCCGACCAGCTGTCCACCATCGCCGAGGTCAAGGAGGACATGGAGAAGAGCATCCCCATGGACCGCCTGATCTGCGGCGACGTCGGCTACGGCAAGACGGAGATCGCGGTCCGGGCGGCGTTCAAGGCGGTCCAGGACGGCAAGCAGGTCGCCGTCCTGGTGCCCACCACGCTGCTGGTGCAGCAGCACTTCGGCACGTTCACCGAGCGGTACTCGCAGTTCCCCGTCGCCACCCGGGCGCTCAGCCGCTTCCAGTCGGAGACGGAGTCGAAGGCGACCCTGGAGGGCCTGAAGGAGGGCTCGGTCGACATCGTCATCGGCACCCACCGCCTGTTCTCCTCCGAGACGAAGTTCAAGGACCTGGGCCTGGTCATCGTCGACGAGGAGCAGCGGTTCGGCGTCGAGCACAAGGAGCAGCTGAAGAAGCTGCGCGCCAACGTCGACGTGCTCACCATGTCCGCGACGCCGATTCCGCGCACCCTGGAGATGGCGGTGACCGGCATCCGTGAGATGTCCACGATCACCACCCCGCCGGAGGAGCGGCACCCGGTCCTCACCTTCGTCGGCCCGTACGAGGAGAAGCAGATCGGCGCGGCGATCCGCCGTGAACTGCTGCGCGAGGGCCAGGTCTTCTACATCCACAACCGGGTCGAGTCGATCGACCGGGCCGCGGCCCGGCTGCGCGAGATCGTCCCGGAGGCGCGGATCGCGACCGCGCACGGCCAGATGTCCGAGTCGGCCCTGGAGCAGGTCGTCGTCGACTTCTGGGAGAAGAAGTTCGACGTGCTCGTCTCGACGACGATCGTCGAGTCCGGAATCGACATCTCCAACGCCAACACGCTGATCGTCGAGCGCGGCGACAACTTCGGCCTGAGCCAGCTGCACCAGTTGCGCGGCCGGGTCGGCCGAGGCCGCGAGCGCGGGTACGCGTACTTCCTCTACCCGCCGGAGAAGCCGCTGACCGAGACCGCGCACGAGCGGCTCGCGACGATCGCCCAGCACACCGAGATGGGCGCGGGCATGTACGTGGCGATGAAGGACCTGGAGATCCGCGGCGCGGGCAACCTGCTCGGCGGCGAGCAGTCCGGTCACATCGCCGGCGTCGGCTTCGACCTGTACGTACGGATGGTCGGCGAGGCCGTGGCGGACTACCGGGCCTCGCTGGAAGGCGGCGTGGAGGAGGAGCCGCCGCTGGAGGTCAAGATCGAGCTGCCGGTCGACGCGCATGTCCCGCACGACTACGCGCCGGGCGAGCGGCTGCGCCTCCAGGCGTACCGGGCGATCGCCTCGGCGAACTCGGAGGAGGACGTCAAGGCGGTACGCGAGGAGCTCACCGACCGCTACGGCAAGCTGCCGGAGCCGGTGGAGAACCTGCTGCTCGTGGCCGGCCTGCGGATGCTGGCGCGGGCCTGCGGCGTCGGCGAGATCGTGCTGCAGGGCCAGAACATCCGCTTCGCGCCGGTGGAGTTGCGCGAGTCGCAGGAGCTGCGGCTGAAGCGGCTGTATCCGCGCACGGTCATCAAGGCCCCGATCCACCAGATCCTGGTGCCCCGCCCGACCAGCGGCAAGATCGGCGGCAAGCCGGTCGTCGGACGCGAACTGCTGGCGTGGACCGGGGAGTTCCTCACCACGATCCTCGGGTCGTAGGCAAGGGCCCCTGTAGGCAAGGGCCCGGGGCCCGTCAGGCGAGTGCCCGGGGCCGGCCGCGCGGCCGGCCCCGGGATCGTCCACAGGTCAGAGTTCGTCGAGGTCGAGCGCCTCGGCCATGACGCGGAAGCCCGCGTCGCCCGGGTGGAGGTGGTCGCCCGAGTCGTACGCGGGGAGCAGCGCGTCGGGGTCCTTCGGGTCGGCGACGGCGCGGTCGAAGTCGACCACGGCGTCGTACGCGCCGGAGGTGCGGATCCACTCGTTGACCGCGTCCCGCTTGGCCTCGTTCTCCGGGCTGTAGTAGAACGAGCCCTTCATCGGCGTCAGGGTCGCGCCGACCGCCTTGATGCCCTTGGCGTGCGCCTGGCGGATCAGCGTGCGGTGACCCTCGATCAGCTTCTCGACCGAGACCACGGGGGTGGGGCCGCCGGGGAAGGACGGTCCGCTGCCGCCGATGTCGTTGATGCCCTCGAGGACGACGACCGTGCGCACGCCCGGCTCGGTGAGGACGTCCTTCTTGAAGCGCTCGATGCCCTTCTCGCCGGCCCAGGTCGTGTCGTTGGTGACCTGGTTGCCGCCTATCCCGTGGTTCAGGACGCTGCGCGGCTTCCCGGCGGCGGCGAACCGTTCCGCCAGCTCGTCGGGGTAGCGGTTGTCCGTGCCGGCCGTGGAGCCGACGCCGTCGGTGATGGAGTCGCCGAAGGTGACGATGCCGTCGCGGCGGTTCGGCTGGCCGCCGCTCACCTCGACGCCGGTGAGGAAGTACCAGGAGCCGCTGGACTCCTTGAACGCCGCCCCGTCCCGGTCGGCGCGGTGGTCGCCGTCGGCGCGGTAGCTGGTGGCGGAGGCGAAGTGGTGGAAGGTGGCCGGGCCGGTCGGGTCCGCCAGATAGAGCGTGACGGTCACCGACTGCAGGGCGTCGACCTTGAAGGGCACGCCGTCGCTGGAGAGCGTGCGGCCGGCCGGAATGGTCGCGGAGCGGTGCGTGCCGAAGGTCAGCGGACGGACCGTCCCCGCCTTCACGGACGCGCCCTCGTCGGTGAGGGCGACCGTCGCGCCGGTGATCCGCAGCGGGCCGGTGCCGTACCGGTTGGACAGTTCGATCCGGGCCTTGGTGCCGCCGGTGGTGACCCGCACGACCTGCCGGACCGTGTGGTTCGCGAAGCCCTGCGGCGACCAGTTGGCGCCGAAGGGCGCGGCCGGCGACTGCGGCGAGGCGGCCCAACCGCCGCGCCACGCCCCGCCGTTGTGCGCTGCTGCAGCACTCGCCGTGCCGGAGGCCGCGAACGGCAGGGTGCCGAGTGCGATCGTGGCGAGCAGGGCGACGCCGGCGCGCTTCACGGTCCTTGAGGTGCTTGAGGTGCTCATCTGTTCCGCCCGTTTCTGACGTTCCGTTGTCGAAACGGCTCAAGCGGAGGTCAACTCCGGAAATTCCCAGGCTGGTGCGGACCGGTCAGAAAGTGGCCGGAAAGCGCCGCACGTACCGCTTCTGCCAGGGCATTTCGACCGCGCCCTGGTGGTAGTGCTCGCGCACGTACGCCACCGCCTCCTTCGCCGGGACGCCGTCGATGACGGCGAGGCAGGCCAGGGCGGTGCCGGTACGGCCGCGGCCGCCCCCGCAGGCCAGCTCGACGCGCTCGAACGCGGCCCGTTCCCAGGCCTCGCCGAGTGCGGTGCGGGCCGCGCTGTGGCTGCTGGGCAGCCAGAAGTCGGTCCAGCGGACCCAGAGCGTCTCCCAGGGCATCTCGGGAGGGCGCTTGCCGAGCAGATAGACGGCGAAGTCCGGGCGCGGCCCCGGCGGAAGCGGTCGCCCCAGGCCGCGGCCGCGGACCAGCCGGCCCGAGGGGAGGGGCAGTACGCCCGGACCGGACGGGTCCCAGGTGGACGCGGTCATCAGTGGCCTCCGGAGGGGTCGTTGGCGAACAGCAGTCCGGTCAGGGTACGGAAGACGTCCTCGGGGTCGCGGCCGTTCAGCGGGGCGGCCAGGTTATGGCTGAGGAGCAGCGTGGCGAAGCCGTGCGCCAGCGACCAGGCCGCGACGCCCGCGAGCCGGGGGTCGGGGCCGCCGTGGCCGGTGGGCAGGCCGGAGATCCCGGCCCGCAGCCGGCCGCCTGCCAGCTCCCGGGCGGCCAGCAGCTCGGGGTCGTCGGTCCGATACAGGTCCGGCTGGAACATGACCTGGAAGTGCGCCGGGTGGTCGGTGGCGAAGCGGACGTAGCGCACGCCCGCGTCCCGCAGGTCGGTCGCCTCGCCGAGGGCCCCCGCGAGCAGTTCGTACCCCTCCGTCGCGACGGCGGTCAGCAGCCCGGCCCGGTCCTTGAAGTGGTGGGCCGGCGCGGCGTGCGAGACGCCGGCGCGCCGGGCCAGGTCGCGCAGGCTCAGTGCGGACGGGCCTTCGGCGGCGATGACGTCGAGCGCGGCGGTGAGCACGGCCTGCCGCAGATCGCCGTGGTGGTAGGAGCGCTGCTGCCTGGTCATGAGTCCAGCCTACGCCGAATCTAGGCATTGACAAGTTCTCTCGACCGGAGGCAATCTTGTCACCGACAAGATGTGGTGACCGAGAGCGGAGGACGTCATGAGCGTGATGCACGGGAACGAGGAGCAGGCGGCGGGTCAGGTCCCGGACCTCGGGCGCGTACGGCAGATGTGGCACCTGCTCGAGCCGCTGCACGCCGTCGTGTACTACGCCCCCGAGGCCTTCGAGGAGGCCGCCGCGCTCGGCCTCGCCGTCGACGAGCGCTGGCCCAGCTACTTCGTCTGGCGCGCCGCGCCCCTGGGCCCGGTCGGGGCCGAGCGGGTCGCCGCCGCCTTCTACAGCTTCAGCCCGGAGATGGTGGCCCGGTACGTGCCCGAGGGCTGGCGCATCGCCGACCCCGAGGCCGTGCTCGCCGCCCGGCTGCGGGCCGTCGACCGGGCGTACCGCGCCCTGCTCGGGGACGAGGTCGTCGACGGCCCCGCCCTCGCGGAGGCCGCCGCGCTCGCCCGCCGGGCCGCC
>NZ_DATCVQ010000476.1:0-5619 GCF_036566765.1 Streptomyces sp. | reverse complement strand
CCGTCGCGGAAGGAGAGGCGGAGATAGCCGACCCGGCCGACGGGGCGACCCCCGGAGAGCAGCCGCTGCCTGACCGGCGCGTGACCATCCTGCTCCGGGTCTCCCGCCTGTACGGGACCGCCCTGGACATCCCCGCCCAGGGCTGAGGAACCCGCGCCGCACCGGAGCAGGGAGATGAGATCAAATCTCCCTTCCGTGCGGCAGTGTTCTGCCACAGTGCATCTGGCGGATGAGGGGCTTTCTGGCCTGCTGGGGTGCCAGGCGGCTTGAGAAGGCCGGGGCTTGCAGTTCTCAAACGACCTGGCTTTGACGGAAGTCTCTTCGTAGTAGAGACAGAAGCGCCGGCGGTGAGGGTGATCGGGGCCATGCCCCCGATCACCCTCACCTAGGTCACGCGCCGACGAGGGCCGAAGGCGTTCCGCCGTCGCAGCTACTCCCTCTCCCGCTCGGCGAACGGTGGGAGGAGATCGTCCATCCCCTCACGCACGACGCTGCTGATCACCGCAGACACGACCACCTTCACCACTGTCTTGACCCAGTTCGGCACCCCGCTCCGATCCCGCGGACTGCCGCTCTCCGAACTCCCCATCACGCCCTCGCCTTCCAGACATGAACCCCAGGACGGTCCTGGACGTCCGTGGCCCGTACGGAGTTGAATCCGGAAGTCGACGGTGTGCGCCGTTACATCCACGAATCTAGCGCCGAACCGCTCGCCCTGACAGCACACAAATGCCAGCTGACCTGCGGAAACGCGTGACTGCTTCGCAGGATTCTGCGATCTAATCGCAGATCCCCGCGTCTCAATCACAGCCCCCCAGGTCACAGCGGCGCGCCAGCCGCCGTCCAAAAGGGGAGCGAGGCCGAGAACCACTCCCGAGAATGGCGGAATCTCGACGCTGGGTGTCCCGTCTCAGTGCATCTAATGGAGAACCTGCCAGCACGAACGAGACCGAGTGGGAATCCGACAGCTTCAGTGAGCCCTTTTCATCCTGTCTCTGCAGGGTGAACGTGCAGGTGAGCGGGGTGGAGTGACAAGACGAGGCTCCTGGTCGTTGCGGTGGTGTTCTCTACGCACCACGCATCGTCCGAGGAGCCTTGCTTGGTCCCGTATCGTGCCACGGTCGACGTCCCCTATGAGCTGGTCGAGCACGTCTCGTGGCTCATCTATGCCCGAAGGTGTGAACGTGGCTCGCGCTGGCGCAAGTTGGGCTGCTTCAAACAAGCCCTCCTCGCCCTGGTCCACCTGCGCAAGAACGAGACGCTGCCCCAGCTCGCCACCGGGTTCGGCGTCTCCACCGCAACCGCATGGCGGTACGTGGACGAGACCCTTGACGTCCTGGCCTCCTGGGCGCCTGGCCTGCACGAGGCCCTCGTCGGCCTGGGCGAAGGGGACTTCGTCATCGTCGACGGGACCCTGATCCCCACCGACCGCGTCCGCGCGGACGAGCCGTACTACAGCCAAAAACACAAGAAGCACGGCATGAACGTCCAGGTCATCACACGTCCGGACGGCACACCGCTGTGGTTCTCCCGCGCGACGCCGGGCCGGACCCACGACCTGACCGCGGCCCGTGCCCACGGCATCGTCCAGGCCTGCCTCACCCGGCAGATCCTCGTCCTGGCAGACCGCGCCTACCAGGGCGCCGGCGCCACATTCCGAACCCCGTACTACCACCACCACATCCAGCCGGCGCACTACCAGTAGTTCAACCGCGACCACGCCCGCTTACGGGCTCCTGGCGAGCGCGCCTTCGCTCAGCTGAAGTCCTGGCGACTGCTCCGGCGAGCCAGATGCTCCACCCGCTGCATCGGCACCATCGTCCAAGCCGTCCACACCCTCCTGACCTGCGACTACTCAGGATGAAAACGGCTCAGTGCGACAGGACAGCAGGGAGTCTCACGAAGACGGCATAAGTGCGACTGTTGTGCCAGCGGAGCTGAGATTGTGCCACGAAATTTGAGACCCTACATGGGAGCTGTAGGATCTCGCGGCCGGTGTCAGAGCGCCCAGGCTGTGATCTGCGGGTTCTGGGTTTGTTCCATACCATGGCGGGAGGGTTTTGTCTCATCGTCGTGTCATTTCCTCTGAGTGCTTTCCGGGCTGCGGTAGCCACTCGCTTCCCGATGCCGTGGGTTTCCCTTCTCAGGTGATCCGCTCCGATGTCATCGGAACTGGACCAATCCATCCCTCGGTATCCCTGAAGCTGCTCCGGGTGCGAGCCGTTGGCGCAGGAAGTAGCGCCGAGATCGATCATGGCCACGGGCTGGGGGTCTCGCTGTCCCATGAATGGCGCGGGGCTCGTCCCTCACCAACACTGAAGGGGTCCCGCTCACGACGGCACCCGTCCGGTCGCGGGCAGACCCAGAGTCCTGAAAACGGAGCAGCAGCTGTGCCGGATCTTGAGCAGAACAAGAAGGTTGTCGTCGACTACTTCCAGATGGTGGTCGGTGGGGGGATTGAGAAGGCGATCGCTGACTACCTCGGCCCGGGGTACGTCCAGCACAACCCTGACATGCAGTTCGGCGACGAGGGGTTCATTGAGTTCAACAGGCAGATGCGTAGCGCCTACCCGGAGATCCGCCTGGACATCAAGCGCGTCATCGCCGAAGGGGACATGGTCGTCACCCACTCCCACCTCATCCTCGAACCCGGCAAGCCCGGCCGCGCCCTGGCCGACTTCTTCCGTCTGGAGAACGGCAGGATCGTCGAGCACTGGGACGTCATCCAGGACGTTCCGGAGACGGCCGCCGACTACGTCGGCATGTTCTGAAGGCGATCCCCACGAGTGGTCCTGACCTCGGCTGCTGTCCAGGCCGGCGGAGCTGGTTTCCCGCCATTCCATGGCATGTGACCCGCCATGCGCCATCATGATTCGTGACATGCGGTGACAATCGGCCGTGCATGGGCGAGTGGTCCATGAGCGCCTCCGACGCCACCGGATGGAGAGCCGCCAGAACTTCGTCGCCAGTCGTCACAGCCCCGGAAGGAAACGTACATGACGGCGCCCGCATCATCACTGCAGTACGACACGTTGTGCCTCCGCCGACCGGGCCTTACGCGCGACTTGCCGCCCGGGAAAGAAGACCTCCAGTGGGTCTCCAACACCGCCACGCTGATCTACGGTGAGCGCGACGCAGTCGTGGTCGACACGTTCCTCACCGTTGAACAGAACCAACAGCTCGTCGACTGGGTGAAGGCGCACGACCGTAATCTGGCCTACGTCTACATCACGCACGGTCATGGCGACCACGCCTTCGGCGTGAAGCAGCTCCTTGAGGCTTTCCCCCAGGCCAAGGCGGTCTCGACCGCCGCAGTCGTGGCCAAGGCGAGGTCCGAGGGCACGCCGCCCTACTTCGATACCTTCTGGACCGCGCGCTTTCCGGGGCAGGTTCCGGCGCCGCAGGTCTTCCCGGAGGTCCTGGACGGCGACACGTTCACCCTCGAAGGGCACCCGCTGCGGGTGATCGAGACCGGTTTCACCGACTGCGAGGGCAGCACCGCGCTATGGGTGCCGGACCTGCGGCTCGTCGTGGCCGGCGATGTCGCCTACAACGGCATCCACCAGTACATGGGCGAGACCACCACCGCGTCGCGCGAGGAGTGGATGCGCGCCACCGACACGCTCGCCGCACTTGACCCCGCCTTTGTCGTCGCCGGCCACAAGAAGCCCGACCTGCCCGACGACCCGAAGATCCTGGCCGAGACCAAGAAGTTCCTGGCGGACTTCAACCGGCTCGAGGCCGAGACTGAGACGGCGGCCGAACTGTACGAGGCGATGCTCGCGCTGTACCCGAACCGAGCCAACCCGGGCTCGCTGTGGGGCGGGTCGAAGAGGGCCAAGACCCTCTGACGAAAAGGCGCGGCCCGGCGCTGCGTGCCGGCGGCCGGGCCAAGCCAACTGCAACTACGCAACGACGAGGGCCCGCGTTCTACGGTGAAGGGGAGCGGGGAAGGACACGGTTCAGGCGACACTCGAACGAGTGACGCCGCTGACGTGCGCGTCTCAGCGACGTGGCCAACAGGCCAAACAGTGGCCATCTGCTCTGAGATTTGGCCACGAAAACTGAGACCCTACAAGTTCCCACCCGCCAGGGGGGCCTGGAGGACCCGATGCCCCACGCCCTGTGGAGCGGTGCAATCTCATTCGGCCTGGTCACTTCTCTGAACCAACCAGGGCGGCGGTAGACCTTACGGTGATCGACATGCAGCTCCGGTACTCCTTCCGCCTCTACCCGAACGGGCCTCAGCGCAGTGCGCTGGACCGTGCGTTCGGGTGTGCGCGGGTGGTCTACAACGACGCCCTTCGGGCCCGTGAGACCGCCCGTGCAGGCGGTGGGGCATTCCCGAAGACCGGTGACCTTTCGAAGCTGCTGATCACCGAGGCGAAGAAGACCGAAGAACGGGCCCTGGCTCGGCGAGGTCTCGGCCGTGGTGCTGCAACAGTCCCTCCGGGACCTCGATACGGCGTACCGGAACTTCTTCGACGGGTTGAAGGGCAAGCGCCCGCGCATGGGCTCGCCCCGGTTCAAGAGCCGGAAAGACAACCGGCAGGCCGTGCGGTTCACCGCCAATGCCCGCTGGAAGATCACGGCGGGCGGAGACCTGTCGTTGCCGAAGATCGGCAACGTGCGAGTGAAGTGGTCCCGTGCTCTGCCCTCGACCCCGTCCACGGTGACGGTGGTCAAGGACGCGGCCGGTCGGTACTTCGCGTCGTTCGTCGTCGAGACCGAGCCCGAGACGCTGCCCGAGACGGGTGCCGTGGTCGGCGTCGACCTCCGCCTGTCGCACTTCGCGATCCTCTCCGACGGCACGAAGATCGACAGCCCCCGCTTCCTGCGCCGGGCGGAGAGGAAGCTCAAGAAGGCACAGCAGAACCTGAGCCGCAAGGCGAAGGGCAGCAAGAACCGGACCAAGGCCCGCATCAAGGTCGCCCGCGCCCACGGCGCGGTGGCCGACGCACGGCGCGAGTTCCACCACCAGCTCTCAACGAAGGTCGTCCGTGAGAACCAAGCGGTTGCCGTTGAGGACCTGGCGGTCAAGGGTCTCGCTCGTACGCGCATGGCCAAGTCGGTGCACGACGCCGGATAGTCGGCGTTCGTCGCGATGCTGGTGTACAAGGCCGCCCGGTACGGGCGTTCCTTCCACCGCATCGGACGCTTCGAACCGACCTCTCAGGTCTGCTCGCAGTGCGGCGTCAAGGACGGCCCCAAGCCCCTGAACATCCGCGTGTGAGAGTGCAGAGCGTGCGGGACCATCCTCGACCGGGACATCAACACGGCGGTCAACGTCGCCAAGGCCGCCGGACTGGCGGCATCAGCCTGTCGAGCGCGGGTAAGACGGGGACCTGTCCCCGCACAGCGCTGTGAAGCAGGAACCCACCGAGGCGGTCAGCCGACCATGGTAGGAATCCCCGGCCTTTAGGCCGGGGAGCGGAAGTCAATGAAGTTGCCTTCCCCCGCTGTCGCGTAAGCGAGGGCCTCGTGGCGTGTCGTCACCGACAAACCGACGAGACCCTCGCGTCATGCACGCGAGGCCTTCGGGCCTCCTCGTTTAGGGACAGCCGGGGCCTGTGTCGGGGTTGGTGCACTGGTCGACACCGGTACCGCCATCGTTGGTGT
>NZ_DATCVQ010000475.1:0-3977 GCF_036566765.1 Streptomyces sp. | reverse complement strand
ACGCACCGCGGCCGCGGTCGTCGCCGCCGAGGCGGTCGGCGCGGCCGCGCACTGCCTGGACGCCACGGTCGCGTACGTGCGCGCCCGCGAACAGTTCGGCCGACCCGTCGGCTCCTTCCAGGCGGTCAAGCACCGGCTCGCCGACCTGTACGTGCAGCTCCAGGCGGCCCGCTCGGCGGCGTACTACGCGGCCTGGGACGCGGGCCGGCCCGGCCCGGGGGAGCCCGGGGCCGCGGCGCTCGCGCTCGCGCAGTGCCTGGAGACGGCGCGGGCGGTCACCGGCGAGACGATCCAGCTGCACGGCGGGATCGGCTTCACCTGGGAGCACGAGGCGCACCTGTACTTCAAACGGGCGAGCGCCGACGAGCTGCTCTTCGGCCCGGTGCACCGGCTGCGGGCGGCCGCGGCGGGCGCGGCCGGGCTCTTCGGACCGGATCCGGCACGGAAGGAGGCGGCGGCCTGATGCCTGTGGGACTGCGCCTGATGCAGAAGGTGTCCTCGACGCGCACCTTCGCGAAGATCGCGCCGCACTTCATCCCCGCGATGGACCGCACGGTCCACCGGCTGACCCGCGGCAAGGTGATGCTCAGCGCCCAGATGCTGCCCGGGGTGATCCTCACCGTGCGCGGCGCGAAGTCGGGGATCCCGCGCACGACCCCGCTGGCCTGCATGCCGGAGGCGTCCGGGGCCACGTGGATCCTGATCGGCTCGAACTTCGGCCGCCCGGGGCACCCGGCGTGGACGGCGAACCTGCTGGCCCATCCGGACGCGGAGGTGAGCTGGCGCGGCGAGACGATCCCGGTCCGCGCGGAGCTGCTGACGGGGGAGGAGCGGGCGGCCGCCTGGAAGGCGGTCCTGGGCTTCTGGCCGCCGTACGCGACGTACCAGGCGCGGGTGGAACGGGAGATCCGGCTCTTCCGCCTGACGCGGTGCTGAGCCCGTATCCGCGACAGGAAGCGCACGGACAGGAAGCGCACGGACGGGAACGCCGGCGGCGGCCGTGGTGCGGGCCGCCGCCGGCGCGACAGGACGAAAGGGAGGCAGGGAAGACCGACGGGTTACTTCGTCGGCTTCTTGCCCGTGATCCCGAGGTGCACCAACAGGGCCAGGTTCGGCTTCAGTTCGGCCTGTTTGACGCCCCAGGTCTGGAAGCCCTTCTGGTGCCCGGCCACCGAGGCGAGCATCGCGACGAGCGAGCCGGCCATCGCCGCCGGGCTGACGTCCTTGTCGACCTTGCCCTTGGCCTGGAGCTCCTTCACCGCGTCCGTAAGGGAGTTGGTGACCGAGTTCAGGATCTTCATACGGATCTTGTAGAACCGTTTGTCGCCCTCCGCGGCGCCCAGGTCCACCACGCGCAGGATGGCGTCGTGCTTGCGCCAGAAGTCCAGGAATCCCTCGACGAGCTCCTCGGAGGTCTGCCAGCCCGCCTTGCCGACCCAGGAGCGGCCGGAGACGAGGTCGGTCAACCCCGCGCCCTCCTTGGCCATTTCCTCGGCGATCTCGAGGACGGCGCCCTCCACATCGGGGAAGTACTGGTAGAACGTCGCGGGTGAAGTGCCCGCCTTCCGGGCCACGTCGATGACCTTGACGTCCCGGTACGGAGAGGAGCTGAGCATCTCGCTGAGGCAGTCGAGCAGCTTCTGCCGCGTCGCCTGACCTCGTCGACCGGCCACGCGGCCGTCGACGGTGCGTACTTGTCCTGTCATGCCGTCAGCTTACCGACGGGTGATCGAGGCGCGATTCGGCCGACTGCAAATGGGGTGCACCCCTCCCCGACCGCCTCCTTGACCGCCTCCCCGGCAGCCTCCGGAGCGCCGCCGGGGAGCGCCCCGAGGGCTCCCGGGGCCTGGGCCGACCCGCCCGTACCCGAATAGGCTTATTAACAGCCTGTGGACAACTTCGGTGGACAACTTAAGGGGGAGCCGGGTCGCCGGCCGGACCCAGGAGTCGTCATGCATCCATCTGTTCGATTTCAGGGGGTGCGGGGTGATTCGCCCCGTCCTAGCGTGGACACCGGATACCGGTATCTGGAAGGAACCACGCCCATGGCCGCATTCGCAGAGGGCACGCCGTGCTGGGTGGACGCCCAGCTCCCCGACCTCGAAGCGGGCAAGCGCTTCTACGGCGAGCTCTTCGGCTGGACCTTCGACGCCGCCACCGGCGAGGCCCGGATCGGCGGCAAGCGGGCCGCCGGGCTCGTACCGAAGCGGGACGGGCGGATGCCCACCACCTGGACCGTCTACCTCGCCACGGAGGACGCCGGGGCCCTCGCCGCCAGGATCCGGGCGGCCGGCGGCCAGATGGTGATGGAGCCGTACCCCGTCGGGCCGTACGGGGTCGTGGCGCTCGCCGCGGACCCGGGCGGGGCGGTGTTCGGGCTGCGCCAGGGCGGCGAGCGCGACGACGGCTTCCAGACCCAGATGGAGCCCGGCTCCTTCTGCTGGATGGAGATCTACACGCGCGAGAAGGACGCCGTCGACACCTTCTACGCCGCCGTCTTCGGGTACGTCGCCCAGGACCTCACGGAGGGCAGCCTCGACTACCGGGTCTGGTCCCCGCCCGGCTCGCGGCCCGGCGACGACAGCTCGTTCGGCGGCCGTGCGGTGCTCACCGAGGCATTCCCGGCCCAGATGCCCGGCCATGTCCTCGTCTACTTCGCGGTCGCCGACTGCGACGCGGCCTGCGCGGCGACGGTCCGGATGGGCGGCCGGATCACCAACGAGCCCTTCGACACCCCGCACGGCCGCGTCGCCGTCCTCACCGACAACCAGGGCGCCCGGTTCGCGGTTCTCGCCGAGCCCGCGGAGGAGAAGGCGGGCGGCGAGGAAGAGGGGGACAAAGCGGTCGCCGACGACTCCGCTCCCGAGCGGGATGCGGAAACGGCCGAAAAGTCCGCTGAAAAGCCCGACGATATGACCTAGGACACCCCGATCCGCCCCCGGGTTCGCAACCGCCGCCCCGGACAGGAAGAATCAGGGGGCGAGCGGGCCGTACTCTCATGGCCCGTACGGGGAGGTGGCAGGCAAGTGGAACAGCTGACGCAGCACGACCCGAGGCGGATCGGTCCCTTCGAGGTGCTGGGCCGGCTCGGTGCCGGAGGCATGGGCCTGGTCTATCTCGCGCGCTCGGCGTCCGGCCGGCGCGTGGCGATCAAGACCGTGCGGACGGAGCTCGCCGAGGACCAGCTGTTCCGCGTCCGGTTCACCCGCGAGGTGGAGGCCGCCCGCGCGGTCTCCGGGTTCTACACCGCGGCCGTCGTGGACGCCGACCCGCGGGCCGCCGTGCCCTGGCTGGCCACCGCGTACGTCCCGGCGCCCTCCCTCGAAGAGATAGTGAACGAGTGCGGGCCGCTGCCGGCCCAGGCGGTGCGCTGGCTCGCGGCCGGCGTCGCCGAGGCCCTGCAGTCCATCCACGGCGCGGGCCTGGTCCACCGCGACCTCAAGCCCTCCAACGTCCTCGTCGTCGAGGACGGCCCCAGGGTGATCGACTTCGGCATCGCGTCCGGCGTCTCCAACACCCGGCTGACCATGACGAACGTCGCCGTCGGCACGCCCGCGTACATGTCGCCCGAGCAGGCCCGCGACTCGCGCAGCGTCACCGGCGCGAGCGACGTCTTCTCGCTGGGCTCGATGCTGGTCTTCGCGGCCACCGGCCACGCGCCCTTCCACGGCGCGAACCCGGTCGAGACCGTCTTCATGCTGCTGCGCGAGGGCCCGGACCTGGCCGGACTGCCCGACGAGCTGCGGCCGCTCATCGAGTCCTGCATGCAGATGGACGTGTCGCTCCGGCCCACCCCCGCCGACCTGCAGGCCCAGCTCGCCCCGCACCTCTTCGGCTCCGGCAGCGACGACAGCGGCACGGCCTCGGCCTGGCTGCCGCACAGCGCCACCGCCATGATCGAGGCGCGCCGCGGCGGCCGCCCGAACCCGCCCGCGCCGGCCCCCTCCCCGGCGCCCGTCGCGTCCAGCCCGCAGGCG
>NZ_DATCVQ010000474.1:0-8151 GCF_036566765.1 Streptomyces sp. | reverse complement strand
ATAGGGCAACGGCGACACTCTTGAGTTCCCGTTTGCGCAGCCTTTCAGTCCGCACCTCGTACCAAGCGGCGAGCCGGGGTCAGCTCAGGTAGTCGCGCAGCGCCAGCGACCGGGACGGATGGCGCAGTTTGGACATGGTCTTGGCCTCGATCTGGCGGATGCGCTCGCGGGTGACGCCGTAGATGCGGCCGATCTCGTCGAGGGTCATCGGCTTGCCGTCGTTGAGGCCGTACCGCATGCTGATCACCCCCGCCTCGCGCTCGGAGAGCTGGTCGAGCAGCGAGTGCAGTTGCTGCTGGAGCAGGGTGAAGGAGACGGCGTCGGCCGGGGAGACGGCCTCGGTGTCCTCGATGAGGTCGCCGAACTCGCTGTCGCCCTCCTCTCCCAGCGGCGTGTGCAGGGAGATCGGCTCGCGGCCGTAGCCCTGGATCTCGCTGACGCGGTCGACCTCGAGCTCGCACTCCGTGGCGATCTCCTCGGGGGTGGGCTCGCGGCCGAGCTCGCTCTGCAGGCGGCGCTGGGTGCGCGCGACCTTGTTGATCAGCTCCACCATGTGCACGGGGATGCGGATCGTCCTGGCCTGGTCGGCCATGGCCCTGGTGATGGCCTGCTTGATCCACCAGGTGGCGTAGGTGGAGAACTTGTAGCCGAGCCGGTAGTCGAACTTCTCGATCGTCCGGATCAGGCCGAGGTTGCCCTCCTGGATCAGGTCCAGGAAGAGCATGCCGCGGCCGGTGTAGCGCTTGGCCAGCGAGACCACCAGGCGGAGGTTGGCCTCCAGGAGGTGGTTCTTGGCACGGCGGCCGTCCTCGGCGATGATCTCCAGCTCGCGCTTGAGCTTCGGCGCCAGCTTGTCGGAGTTCGCCAGCTTGTCCTCGGCGAACAGACCGGCCTCGATGCGCTTGGCGAGCTCGACCTCCTGCTCGGCGTTGAGCAGCGGGACCTTGCCGATCTGCTTGAGGTAGTCCTTGACCGGGTCGGCGGTGGCACCGGCGTCGGCGACCTGCTGGGCGGGCGCGTCGTCCTCGTCCTCGTCGGACAGGACGAAGCCCTTGCTCTCGCCCTCGGTCTCTTCCTCTTCGCCCTTGCCGGGCGCGACGTCCTCGAGGAGCTCCTCGCCCTCGACGGCCTCGTCGGCGTCCTTCTTGGCGGTGGTCTTCTTCGCCGCGGTCTTCTTGGCGGTGGCCTTCTTCGCCACCGTCTTCTTGGCCACGGTCTTCTTGGCGGCCGCCTTCTTGGCCGGCGAACCGGCCTCGTCGGCGGGATCCGCGCTCTCGGCCGCCGGGGCCGCCGTGGCGGCCGCGACGGTCCTGGTCACGGTCGTCTTGGCGGTGACGGTCTTGGTGGCGGTGCGCTTGGCCGGGCTCTTCGCTGCGACGCTCTTGCGGGCGCGCTTCGGCGACTCCGCTGCACTGACCATCAGCGTCACACCCTCTTCCTCGAGGATCTGGTTGAGGCTGCGCAGAACATTCTTCCACTGGGTTGGCGGAATCTGGTCAGCCTCGAAGGCCCGACGCACGTCATCGCCGGCGATCTGCCCATCAGCCTTTCCCCGCTCGATGAGCGCCATCACAGACTCGGACTCGGCGATCTCCGGCGGGAGCGTACGGGATGTGCTGGCCGACACGAACAACCTCTCGGAACGATGGAAAACGGCTTCCGGCCCCGCCCATGATCGGGCTGGAGCCGACGACCGACGGCTGGGGATGTGCCGACGGCGCGGGCTGGACCGGGGATCTGCACAGCGCCACACGGGGCTGCTGTATTCCTTCCTCGGCCGTCACCTCTTAAGTCATCGCATTGCCTCGAAGAGCGTTACGCCCAATCCGCGTGGCCCCAGTCACACCACAAATGCGACGAACCGGCCAGAACGGCTGTTCGCCCCCGCAATCGTGCCACCGGAGCCCGCGACCCCACGTCTCGAGCATCCCTCGCGGCCTGCCCGCGGCCTCCCTGCGGGGGCCGCCGGGCCCGGCGACACGCGATGCGTACGGCTGCGCACTCCCTGCCGTCGCCCGCGGATCAGTGCTCGCGCGGGGCGGGCACGACGCGCTCCACCTCGGGGTGGGCCGTGAGCAGCTGCCGCATGGCCGCCTCGGCCCCCGGGGCGTCGCCGGCGGCGAGGCACTCGACGATCCGGGCGTGGTGCGCGAGGCAGGGCTCGCCGGGGCGCTCGCAGCCGGTCGCGGGTGCGCCGGAGACCTGGAGGGCGGCCCCGACGATGCCGGAGAGGTGCTCCAGCATGCGGTTGCCGGCGAGCTGGATGAGCAGCGAGTGGAACTCGGCGTCGGCTCGGGAGAACGTGAGTCCGTCCCCCTGAGCGAAGGCGTGACCCATGATCTCGACCATGTCGGAGAGGCGCTGCTGGACGTCCTCGCGGCCGTGGCCGGCGGCCAGCCGGGCGGCCAGGGGCTCGATGGTCCAGCGGAGCTCGTTGAGCTCGCGGCGCTGGTTGTCGCGCTGCGGGCCGAAGGCGCGCCACTCGATGATGTCCGGGTCCAGCAGGTTCCAGTCGCTGACCGGGCGGACCCGGGTGCCGACGTTGGGACGGGCGCTGACCAGGCCCTTGGCCTCCAGGACGCGCAGCGACTCGCGCACCACGGTGCGCGAGACCTCGAAGCGCTGGCCGATCTCCTCGGGGACCAGGGGCCGGTCGGCGCCCAGGTCGCCGGAGACGATCATCTGGCCGAGCTGCTGGACGAGTTGGCCGTGCAGCCCACGACCGCGGCTGCCGGCGGTCCGGCGTCCCACCCGGCCGAGGTCCGTGTCCGCCCCCTCCCAGGTGGGCGGCCCGACACGGTCGGCGCCAGGCGCCTCCACATACGGGTAGCGGTCGAGATCGCCCGTGGCGGCCAGGCCGGAGTCGGCGGGGCGGGCGGCGGTCATCATGGTGTGCGCAAGGGTACTCACGCATCCTTTGTCGGCGTTGCCCCGGTGCCCCTTGAGGTCTTTGGTGAAAAGCACACGAAAGGGTGATCGGCACCCCCTTCACAATTGACGCTTAATCGGTGCGAAACGGGCAGTTTCAAGGGAGTTGCGCCAGAAGATCACCGGAAGTGGAGGTGATCCTTCCAGAAGTGATCACCAACGGGCCCTACGCCGAAGGCCGGTGATCAGGTAGGCACAGACCAGCGCGGCCAACGACAGCGCGAGCGCCACCCCGACGGGCTGCCCCACCACCCGCAGCGCGCCGTCCAGCCAGCGGTCGCCGGCGGACGGCCACTGGACGAGCATCAGTTCACGCAGCCGGGCCGGAAGCCCCGCGACCGACCGGCCCGGGGCGCCGGTGAGCGCGGCCTTCAGGACGGGGACGACGGCGACCGGCACCGCGAGCACCGCGGCCACTCCCGCCGCCGTCGCCCGGAACACCCCCGCGCCCAGCACTCCGGCCCAGGCGCAGCCGACCGCGAGGCCCAGCCAACTCGCGCACAGCGAGGGCCAGTTGTCCGGTACGGGGATCAAGTCTTCGCCGTAGAGAAGGCGGAGGGCCTCGATGTCGGCCACGATCGTGAGCGTCCCGAGCAGCAGCGCGACCGCGCCGGTGACGGTGAGCTTGGCGACCAGCAGGCCCAGGCGGCGCGGGACGACGCCGCGCCCCGAGGTGAGCGCGGGGTGGCGGTACTCGTCGCCGAAGGAGAGCGCGCCGAGGAGTCCGGCGCCCAGCGCGGCGGGCGGCAGCGGGGAGAGCTCCGGCCAGCCGGCCACCGCGACCGGGAGCGGGGTCCGGCCGCCGCGGGCGAGCAGGACGGCGAGCACGGCGGAGGCGACGAGGGTCGCCACGGCGACCAGCCCGGTGGAGGGCACGCCGAGGAGCCGCCGGACCTCGTACCGGAAGGGGCGGCGGGGGGCGCGGGTGGGGCGGCGGTCGGGGGTGGGGTTCCGACCGGATGCGGGGTCGGGGGCCGGGGATCGGGCTGGGGCTGGGGCGGTCGGGGTCGAGGCGCCGGGCTCCGGCGCGGTTGCCGCGTGGGCGGCGTTGCGGGGGACGCCGGTGTCGCCGACCTCGTCGGCGAGGCGGTGTACGAGGACGCCGTGCCGGAACGCGGTGTCGCCGATCGCGGCGCAGTCGCTGCCGTACACGGACAGCCGGTTGCCACCCTCGGCGACGACCTCCACGGAGCGGCGGCCGGCCCGGGCCTCCTGGGCCAGGGCGGCGGCGAGGCGGGCGGCGTGCGGGGTACGGACGGCGACGCGCGGACGGAGCCGGGTGCGGGCGAACTCGGTGACGTCCTGGTCGGCGACGAGCCGTCCGGCGTCGAGGGTGACGACCCGGTCGGCGTTGCGCGCGGCCTCCTTGGGGTCCGGGGTGGTGAAGAGAACCGTTCCGCCTTCGGCCGCGTGGGCGCGCAGGAGCTCGTACAGCCAGAGGTTCTCCCGGACCGCGAGGCCGGCCCCGGGCTCGTCGAGGAGCAGGGTGTGCGGCTCCCCCAACAGGGCACAGGCGAGCCCGAGTCGGCGGTCCATGCCGAGCGGGAGAGTGCCGAGGCGCAGGTCGTGGACGCCTGTGAGGCCCACGGCCTCAAGCATCCGGTCGGCGCGCGAGACGGGGACGCCGACGGCGGCGCAGAGCATGCGCAGCTGGCCGCGCACGGTGCGCGAGGGGTGACCGGGTACGTCGCCGAGGAGCACGCCGACCTCGCGGGCCGGGTGCGCGACCCGGTGCAGGGGCTGCCCGCGGAAGGAGGTGACGCCGCGGCCCGGCTCGAGTTCGAGCATCAGTCGCAGCGCGGTGGTCTTCCCCGATCCGGCGGCCCCGAGAAGCGCGGTGACCTGGCCGGACGGGGCCTCGAAGGTGAGGTCGCGCACGGCGGGAGGGCGGTTGCGGCGGGGGGTGCTGGTGAGTCCGATGGCCTGGAGCATCGCTTCTCTCGCGGTAGGGGAGACCGCTGCGCGGCAGGGCGGCTACCGCAGCAAGATAACGCGACATTTCAGACTTTTGGTGCAGGGCTGGGGCCTGCGGGCCTGTGGTGTCCGGGCTCCGGAGACCCTCGCTCAGACCTCGGGGCGCAGCATGGGCGGGTTGAGCAGCGTCGCCCCGCCGGGCCGGAAGAGCTGCGCGGGGCGGCCGCCCTGCCGGGTGGTGGTGCCGCCGGCCGGAACCAGGAAGCCGGGGGTGCCGGTCACCTTCCGGTGGAAGTTGCGCGGGTCGAGCGAGACGCCCCACACCGCCTCGTAGACCCGCCGGAGCTCGCCCACCGTGAACTCCGGCGGGCAGAACGCGGTGGCGAGCGAGGAGTACTCGATCTTGGACCGGGCCCGCTCGACGCCGTCGGCCAGGATCTGGGCGTGGTCGAAGGCGAGCGGCGCGGACTGCTCGTCGCCCCGGGCCTCCTCGCCCTCCTGCAGGAGCTCGTCGACGGGGGCCCAGCGCGCGCTGTTCGCATCGCCGCCGGCGCGCGGCGCGGGGAGGTCCGGCGCCAGCGCGAGGTGCGCGACGCTGACGACCCTCATCCGGGGGTCGCGCTGCGGGTCGCCGTAGGTGGCGAGCTGCTCCAGGTGCGCGCCCTTGACCGGGACCGGCGGCGGGGCGCCGGGATCGTGGACGCACAGCCCGGTCTCCTCGACGAGTTCACGGGCCGCCGCCGCACCGAGGTCCTCGTCCGCCCGGACGAAGCCGCCGGGCAGCGCCCAGCTGCCCTGGAACGGCGCCTCTCCCCGACGCACCACCAGCGCGCACAGCGCGTGGCGGCGCACGGTGAGTACGACCAGGTCGACGGTGACAGCGAACGGCGGAAAGGCCGACGGGTCGTAGGGAGGCATGCCGCGATCATAGTCGTCTTCCTGACGATAAACACGCCCCTCTCCAGCAACAGCAGTGACTTCTTGCCCTCCTTTCCCTCCGTCCCCCTCGTGTTCGCTCACCCGCTCACACCCCCAGCTGGAGGCCGTCGGCGGCCTCCTCGACGATGGCCGTACCGAGCCTGCCGATCCGCACCGCGAACGGCTCCCCCGCGACCCGCAGCCCGGCCAGCCGGACCGCCCCCAGCGGGGCCGAGCGCATCGGGTGCAGGGCCACCGTCCGCCCCGGGGCGTCGGGACGGATCCCGGCGAGCGCGGTCAGCGCCTGGATCCCGGCGGCCGCGGCGACCGCCGCCGGACGGCAGGCCGCCGGGTGCGGCACCGGAACCGCGCCGGAGGTGCGCTGCTCCCCTGCGTACATCTCGGGGAGCCGGAACCCGAACGCCTCGGCCGCGTCGAGCAGGCCCCGCAGCAGGGACACCGCCTCCCGCTCGTACCCGGCGGCGGCCAGACCCGTGACGGCCACGGCCGTCTCGTGCACCCGCACCGCACCCGACCGGTGCCCGAAGGGGTTGTGTCCCGGCTCCTTCGCCCCGAGACCGCGCAGGCCCCAGCCGGTGTCGAGCGCCGGTCCGCCGAGCAGCCGGGCCAGCTGGTCGGTCCGGTCCTTGTCCAGCAGCCCGATGGCCGTGCGGCCTCCGCCCGTCAGCCCCGTGTCCAGCAGGTGCGCCGCCCAGGAGCCCAGGTGCGGCAACGGCGTCCCGCCGGGGAGCAGGGCCGCGACGGGCCGCCCGCCGCCGCGGTCGTCCAGCCAGAACTCCAGCCGGAACCGCTCCCGCAGCGCCCCCGCCCGATCACGCCACTCCGCTCCGCCGGGCCGGCCGCAGAAGTCGAGCAGGTCGGCGCCGAGCATCGCGGCCCGGTGGGCGTGCGCCTGCGTCTCGGCCCGCACCGGGCCGGACGGCCCGTGGCCGGCGGGCCCATTGCCGGCGGACCCCGAGTCCGACACGTACCCGTCCGCCGCCATGGCGGCCCGCAGCCAGTCCAGGCACCGCTCCGCGGCGGGCAGCAGCTCGGCGAGCTCCTGCTCGGGCAGTCCCCAGCGCGCGGCCTCGGCGAGCACCGCGGGGAAGGCGAGGGTGGCCTCGACTCCGGTGCACCGTGCCGGCAGGCCGGGGCCCGAGTCCCGCAGGGGGCCGGGGATGCGTCCGCGCTCAGGTCCGGCGCCGTCCCGCTGGGTCCGGGCGAGGGCCCTGAGGGTGCCGGCGGCGAGCCGGGTGCCGAGCGGCAACGCCATCCGGGCGGCCCAGAGGGACTCGGCGGTGACCGGTCCGCAGCGCCACGGCACTCCCGCCGCCGCGTGGAGGTCGGCGGGCCGGGCGCGGTCCCGCAGCAGGAGGGCGCGCAGGTCGTCGACGGAGGCCCGGAAGAGCTCCGCGACCCGGGGGTCGTCCCCCTCCGCCCGGGCCTCGGCCAGCACCTCTCCGCCGGGCCCCGCCGTGGCGCCGGCCCCGCGCTCGGTGAGGCGGTCGGCCGAGCGGTCGCCCCTGACGCGGAGTTCGATGGTGCGGGAGGCGCCGGGGGCCAGTTCGAGGTCCCAGCGGAGCAGGCCCGCCACGGCCAGAGCGTCCATCGGCGGCGGATCGGCGGTGACGGTGGCGTACCGGCCGTCGGGCCCGGACCAGCGCAGTCCGGCGGCGTGGACTCCGGCGGAGAGTTCGGGCCCGGGCCGGCCGGCCGCCACCGCGCCCAGATCCGCGAGATCCGTGCCCAGAGCGAGCTCCACGGGGAGCCGGAGCGGACGGCCGGCCGCGCTGCGCAGGGTGATCCGCTCGGTGCCGTCCGCACCGCGGGTCCGCTCGACGGTGAGCCCGGGGTCGGGGCCGGAGTCCCCGGGGGTCCGCAGCACGCCGACGAACCGGGCCTGGTCCGCCGCGGCCAACCTGCCCTGGACGGCGACTGGTTCGCGCCCGTACACGCGCAGCACGCAGCGCGAGAGCAGCCGCCGGCCGGCGTGGTAGACGCCGTCGAGGCCGTCGCCGGTGAGCTGGCCGTGCTCGGCGGAGAACACGAGCCAGGGCAGGGCGACGCCGACGAGTGCGCTGTGCAGGGCCGGCAGTTCGCCGGGCCGCTCGGTGCGCTGTGCGGCGGGCCCGGGGGCGGTGGGGGCGGCCGGCCGGCCGGCGGCCAGGCCGGTCGCCGGGGCGGGGACGCGGGGGTCCATGAGTGGTGTGCTGCGCCTTCTGTACGGTCCGGGCTGCCCGGACGGCCTCCGCCGACGGGGCGGCGGCGCGGGTCGTACGACTCCGACACCGGAGTGAACGGCGCTGCGGCGGAGCGGGTCACGGCCGTCACCCCCTCCCGGATCCGCGCCTGCCCCTGCGCGGAAGGCCACGCGCGGCGCGGGCGGGC
>NZ_DATCVQ010000473.1:0-2023 GCF_036566765.1 Streptomyces sp. | reverse complement strand
CCGATGCCGGGCGCGTCGTCTTCGAGGTCACCGCGGACAGCACGCTGTCGCGGTGGATGGAGCTGCAGTCGGCGACCGTCGTATGGCACCGGGTCGGCGACCGGACCGAGACGACCTGGACCCTCGACTGGGCGCGCACCTATGACCCGTCGTGGTACTTCGGACCGCTCCAGCAGCACACCACCGGCCTCGCGGCCGGCTACCTCGCCGACACGTTCGCCGCCGCTGCGGCCGACAGGTGAGTGGGGCGATGAGTACCGACCCCGCCGTCGTACGCAGCCTGGGGCTCGCCCTGCCGGTCGTCGCGGTAGCCCTCTTGTGCGTCCGGCGACCGCCGAACCAGCGCGAGCTGGCGGCGATGGTCGTCGCGGCCGCCTGGTCGCTGCTCGCGCTGCTTCCCGTGAACCTGGTCGCGCAGTGGCTGGGGTGGTGGTCCTACGACGTCGAGGGCGCCGTGTGGCAGGGCATCGCGGTCGACCTGTGGCTGGCGTGGGCCTTGCTGTGGGGTGCGCTGCCCGCGCTCCTGCTGCGGTCGGGATGGCCGGCCGTCGGGATCGCGGCGGGGCTGGTCTGGGTCGACCTGGGCGCGATGCCGCTGGCCCATCCGGCCGTACGCCTCGGCGAGACCTGGCTCGTCGGTGAGCTGGTCGCGGTCGCATTCGTGCTGGTCCCGGCCCTGTTCCTGGCCCGCTGGACGCTGCTCGACCGACACGTCGTCGCCCGCGGCTGGGCGCAGGCGCTGTGTGCCGGTGGCCTCATCGTCGGAGGGCCGCTGGCCGTGCTCGCGCCGGAGCCGCGCTGGCCGGACGTGATCACCTCTGCGGGCGTCCAGCTCGCCGTGGCCTGTGCGCTGCCGAGCGTCGCCGCGATGCGCGAATTGGCGATCGTCGGCCGGGGTACCCCGTTGCCCTACGACCCGCCGAGCCGGCTCGTCACGTCCGGCCCGTACGCCTATGTCCGCAACCCCATGCAGATCAGCATGGTGCTGGTCTTCGTCGCCCTGGCGCTCACGTTCGGCGATGCCCGGCTGCTGGTCGCGGCCGTCGCGGCCGCTGCGTACTCTGCCGGGCTGGCGGCCTGGCACGAGGGTGCCCAGCTGCGGACGGCCTTCGGGGACGACTGGGTGGCCTACCGAGCCGAGGTGCCGTCGTGGGTTCCGCGATGGCGCCCGGCGGTGATCGACAGCGCGACCCTGTGGGTGGCCGCCGACTGCGGGATCTGCTCGGAGGTCGGCCGCTGGTTCCTGCGGCACGAGCCGCGCGGGCTCGCGATCAGGCCGGCGGCCGAGCACCCCGAGGTGCTCTACCGGGTGACCTACGAGTCGGCGGGCGTCAGGGTCAGTGGCGTCGCTGCGGTCGCGCGGGCCCTGAGCCACATCGACCTCCGCTGGGCGATGGCCGGCTGGGCGCTCGGGCTGCCCGGCGTACGGCATCTGGTCCAGCTCTGCACCGATGCCTTCGGTGCCGGTCCGCGGCCCTCGCGCTCGGCCGATCCGGCCTCAGTCCGCCAGGAGCAGGACGACCGACTCCGCGACGCATGCGGGCTTGGCGGAGCCCTCGATCTCGATCGTCGTCTTCACGACGAGCTGGAGGCCGGTGGGGAGCTCGGTGACCTCGCCGAAGGTGATGATCGGGCGGATGCGGGAGCCGACCAGGACCGGCATGGGGAAGCGGACCTTGTTGAGGCCGTAGTTGAGCTTCGCGCCGGGGGTCTCCAGCGAGTAGACGCTCACGCCGAGGTAGGGGATCAGCGATAGCGTCAGGTAGCCGTGGGCGATGGTGCCCCCGAAGGGACCCTCCTTGGCCCGCTCCTCGTCGATGTGGATCCACTGGTGGTCGCCGGTGGCGTCAGCGAAGGCGTTGACGCGGTCCTGGTCGACCTCGAGCCATTCGCCGGTGCCGATCTCGGTGCCTGCGGCGTCGGAGACTTCTTGGAGAGTGGTGAATGTGCGCACCCCCGGAATCTAGCGGCATACGGAATGATGGGCCCATGGAACCGTCCGACATGCAGATCAAGGCCGCCC
>NZ_DATCVQ010000472.1:0-10318 GCF_036566765.1 Streptomyces sp. | reverse complement strand
CCGTCCGTGACCGTGAACGCCATGATCGAGATGCGCTGGCCCGTCGGGGCCACCACCACCGCGCCCACGGTGCCGTTGATCAGGGCGATGCGGGCGAACGGGGCGAGGGCGCGGAAGGTTGCGGCCTGGGCGGCGACCGTGCGGGCGCCCTCGAGAACGACGGTGTGGCGGGCGCGCAGCACGCCGCCGTCGGAGCGCAGGACGACGCCGGGGTCGAGCACGGCGACGAGCGCCTCCAGGTCGCCGTCGCGGGTGGCGGCGAAGAAGGCGTCGACGACCTCCCGCTGGCGGGCCCGGTCGGGGTCGGGGGCCGGGGCCTGGCCCTGGACCCGGCGGCGGGCCCGGCTGGCGAGCTGACGGGTGGCGGTCGCCGTCTTGTCGATCAGCGGCGCGATCTCGTCGAACGGCACCGCGAACATGTCGTGCAGCACGAACGCGAGGCGCTCGGCCGGACCCAGCGAGTCGAGCACCACGAGCAGCGCCAGGCCGACCGAGTCGGCGAGCAGCGCCTCGTACTCGGGGTCGGCGCCGTCTGCCGGGCCGATGACCGGGTCGGGGATCCGCAGCTCCAGCGGGTCCTCGCGCCGCGTCTCGCGGGCGCGCAGCATGTTCAGGCACACCCGGCCCGCCACCGTGGTCAGCCAGCCGGCCAGATTCTCCACGGCGTCGGTGTCCGCGCGCTCGGCGCGCAGCCAGGTCTCCTGGACGGCGTCCTCCGCCTCGCTGAGCGAGCCGAGCATCCGGTACGCCACCGCCCTCAGCCGCGGCCGCTGCTCCTCGAACCGCTCCGCCAGCTGCTCACTGCGCTCCACCATGCCGCCCCGCACCTTCCACGCAACGCATCCGCACCACCGCGGCTTCGCCGATCATGCCCGCTGGGCCGCCGCGGCGCCCGCCGGTTCCATTCGGCCGGCGGCCGCCGCGATCGCCTCGTCCAGGACCTCGCGGGAACGGACGAGATCGACGATGAGCCGGTCGACGCGCTCGCGTTCCGCGGTGAGTTCGGCGACCAGGAGCGGGGTGGCGCGCTCGTTCGGGCCGCCGTCGGAGTCCCGCATGCAGGGCAGGAGTTGGGCGATCTTCGTGCTGTGCAGCCCCGCGGCGTACAGGGCCTGGATCCGGATGACCCGGTCCACCGCCCAGTCCCCGTAGGCGCGATGGCCTCCAGGGGTCCGCTCCGCCGCGAGCAGGCCCTGCATCTCGTAGTAGCGCAACGAGCGTTCGCTGACACCCGTGAGCCGGGCCAGTTCGCCGATCCGCATGCCGCCCCCCGACTTGAATCTGACATCAGTGTGAGCTTCTACGGTAAGGCCATGACGAACTCACCTGAGAACACCCGCCTGTTGGAGCCCGCCCGTCTCGGCGGCCTGGACCTGCCGAACCGCCTGGTGATGGCCCCCATGACCCGTAACCGCGCGGGCGCGGACGGCGTCCCGCAGCCGATCATGGCGACGTACTACGCGCAGCGCGCCTCGGCCGGGCTGATCGTGGCGGAGGCCTCGACGCCGAACGCGGTGGGGCAGACGTACCCGCACATCCCCGCGATCCACGACGCGACCCACGTCGCCGGCTGGCGGCAGGTGACCGACGCGGTGCGCGCGGAGGGCGGGCGGATGTTCCTTCAGCTGCAGCACGGCGGCCGGGTCGGGCATCCGGACAACAGCGGGCTGACGCCGGTCGCGCCGTCCCCGATCGCGCTGCCGGACACGGTCCACACGCCCAGCGGGCACCAGCCCTCGGTCGTACCGCGCGAGATGACCGTCGACGAGATCCGCTCCACCGTCGCCGACTTCGCCGCCGCCGCGCGCAACGCCGTCGAGGCGGGCTTCGAGGGGGTGGAGGTGCACGCCGCGAACGGCTATCTGCTGCACCAGTTCCTCGGGCAGGGAACCAACCGGCGGACCGACGCGTACGGCGGCCCGGTGGCGCACCGGATCCGCTTCGTGGTCGAGGTGGTCGAGGCCGTCGTGGCCGCGATCGGCGCCGACCGGGTGGGCGTGCGACTGGCCCCCGGGCTGACCGTCAACGGCATGGACGAGGGCGACACCGAGGACATCTACCCGGCGCTCGTCGACGAGCTGACCCGGATCCGGCCCGCGTACCTGCACGTGGTCTTCGCCGACCCCGACGCGCCGCTGTTCCAGAAAATCCGGGCGGCCTGGCCCGGCACGCTGATCGCCAACCCGGTGCTCGGCTGGGGCGGCCCGCTGCCCGCCGACGGCGGGCGGCTCGCGGGCGAGCGACTCCTTGAGGCCGGCGCGGACCTGATCGCGCTGGGGCGGTCCTTCCTGGCCAACCCCGACCTGGTCGAGCGCTTCCGGGCCGGCGCGCCGCTCAACGAGGTCCGCGACAAGCACCTGATGTACGTCGGCGGCGAGGAGGGCTACACGGACTACCCGACGCTGGAGCGGGTCGCCGCCGCCGGATGAACGCCGCGCCGGATGAACGCCGCCGCCGGATGGACGCCGCCGCCGGATAGGCGCCGCCGGACAAACCGATCCGCTTGCCGATAATCCGTTACGGATCGGATCTCGCTACCCTGACAGACATGACAGCCATGGCACCCACGCGCACCGAACCGGACCTGTCGTTCCTCCTCGACCACACCAGCCACGTCCTGCGCACGCAGATGACCGCGCGGCTCGGGGAGATCGGACTGACCCCCCGTATGCACTGCGTCCTCGTCCACGCCCTGGAGGAGGAGCGCACGCAGGCGCAACTCGCCGAGATCGGCGACATGGACAAGACCACGATGGTGGTGACGGTCGACGCCCTGGAGAAGGCGGGGCTAGCGGAGCGGCGACCGTCCAGCACCGACCGGCGGGCGCGGATCATCGCGGTGACCGAGGCGGGCGCGAAGGTCGCCGAGCAGAGCCAGAAGATCGTGGACGGGGTGCACGAGAGCGCGCTCGACTCACTGCCGGACGAGGAGCGGACGGTGCTGGTCCGAGCCCTGAACCGGCTGGTCACGGGGCACCTGGAGAAGCCTGCCGAGGGGCCGCGACCGGCCCGGCGGGCGCGACAGCGAGAGAAGTAGACCCGAAAGGAGAAAAGTAGATCTGAAAGAAACCGTCTGCAACAAAACTATCTGCTAACGTCTCTCCTGTTGCATCGACCGACAGGAGAGACCGCGATGTCCGCGATAGCCGCACCGTCCGTTGACCCCCTCCCCCGGTCCCGCTGGGCCGCCCTCGGCGTCCTCGCCACCGGGATGCTGATGACGATCCTCGACGGCAGCATCGTCACCGTCGCGATGCCGGCCATCCAGAGCGACCTGGGCTTCACGCCGGTCGGGCTGAGCTGGGTCGTCAACGCGTACCTGATCGCCTTCGGCTCGCTGCTCCTGCTGGCCGGCCGGCTGGGCGACCTGATCGGCCGGAAGCGGATGTTCCTCGCCGGTACGGGGGTCTTCACCGCCGCCTCGCTGCTCGCCGGCGTCGCCGCCTCCCCCGGCGTGCTGATCGCCGCCCGCTTCCTGCAGGGCGTCGGCAGCGCGATGGCCTCCGCCGTCAGCCTCGGCATCCTCATCACGCTCTTCACCGAACCGCGCGAACGGGCCAGGGCCATCGCGGTGTTCAGCTTCACCGGCGCGGCCGGCGCGTCGATCGGGCAGGTCCTCGGCGGCGTCCTCACCGACGCGCTCACCTGGAACTGGATCTTCTTCATCAACCTGCCGATCGGCATCGCCGCCCTGCTCATCGCCCTCCCCGCGCTGCCCGCCGACCGCGGCCTCGGCCTGAAGGCCGGCGCGGACGTGCTCGGCGCGCTGCTGGTCACGTCCGGCCTGATGACCGGGATCTACGCGGTCGTCAAGATCGAGGAGTACGGGGCGGGCTCGGCCCACACCCTCGGCCTCGGCACCCTCGCGCTCGCCCTGCTCGCCGGCTTCCTGGTCCGCCAGGCCACGGCCGCGAACCCGCTCATGCCGCTGCGGATCCTCCGCTCGCGCAGCGTCTCCGGCGCCAACCTGGTCCAGATGCTGATGGTCGCCGCGCTCTTCTCCTTCCAGATCCTCGTCGCGCTCTACCTGCAGAAGGTCCTCGGGTACGGGGCCGCCGAGACCGGTCTGGCGATGCTGCCGGCCGCGGCAGTCATCGGCGCGGTGTCGCTAGGCGTCTCCGCCCGTCTCAACGCCCGCTTCGGCGAGCGGAACGTGCTGCTCACCGGCCTCGTCCTGCTCGTCGGCGTGCTCGGCCTGCTGACCCGCGTGCCGGTGCACGCCTCGTACCTCACCGACCTGCTCCCGGTGATGCTGCTCGCCGCCGGCTTCGGCCTGGCGCTGCCGGCGCTGACCTCGCTGGCCATGTCCGGCGCGAAGGAGGCGGACGCGGGCCTCGCCTCCGGCCTGTTCAACACCACGCAGCAGATCGGCATGGCCCTCGGCATCGCGGTCCTGTCCACCCTCGCCGCCTCCCGCACCGAGTCCCTCACGACCGCGGGCAGCCCCGTCCCCGAGGCCCTGACCAGCGGCTACCACCTCGCCTTCGCGGTCGGCGCGGGACTGCTCGTCGCCGCCTTCGCGGTCGCCCTCGCGGTCCTGAAGGCCCCGAAAAGCCCGAGGGCCTGACCTACTGGGGCGCCCTGCCCCCGAACGCCGACAAGGTCCGCTCCAGTGCCGGCATGGCGCGGACCACGCGGCGGGAGCGGATCAGGGCGTCCCAGGCGGGTTCGAGTTTCTTCCAGCCACCCGCGTACGCGAGGTGGCGCAGGCGTTCGCGGGGGCCGGGCTGGGCGGTGGCGCCCTGCCAGATGTTCCGCCAGCGGTAGAAGTCGCGGTACGCGCGCCAGTAGCCGTCCTCCAGCTGGCGCGGGGTCATGCCGACGGGGCGGTAGACGACGTGGCGGGTGTCGTACAGGTCCCAGTCGCGGTGCACGATCCGGTTCTCCGCCTCCATCTGCTTCCACAGGCCTGTGGACGGATACGGGGTCATGATGTGGAAGGTCGCCGTCTCGATGCCCTGCTCGACCGCCCACTCCACCGTCCGGTCGAAGACGTCCGGCCCGTCGTGGTCCAGGCCGAAGACGAAGCTGGCGTTCACCATCACGCCCACGTCGTGCAGCCGCCGCACGGCGGCGTCGTAGTCCCGGCCGATGTTCTGGTTCTTGCGGCGCTCCGCGAGGTTCGCGTCGTTCACGGTCTCGAAGCCGACGAACAGGCTCCGCAGCCCCGCCTCCGCCGCCTTCTCCAGCAGGTCGGGCTCCAGGACCGACTTGACCGTCCCGGCCGCCTGCCACAGCCGCCCCATCCCCTTCATCCCGTCGAACAGCGCCTCCGCGAACCGCCGGTTGCCCAGCAGATGGTCGTCGAGGAAGTACAGGTGCCGGCCCGGCAGCCGCTCGATCTCGGCGAGCGCGTCGTCCACGGCCTGGGTGTAGAACGACTTGCCGCCCTCGAAGAAAGCGTCCTTGTAGCAGAAGTCGCAGTGGTGCGGGCAGCCGCGCGAGACCACGATCGAGTTCGGCACGAGATAGAGGTGACGCTTAATCAGATCCCGTCGTACGGGCGGGAGTCCGGCGAGGGTACGGGACTTGGAGTCGTACCGGCGCAGCGCCGACCCGTCCCGGAAGTCCTTCAGGAACAGCGGCCAGATGTCCTCCCCCGGCCCGGTGAAGATCGTGTCCGCGTGCGCCGCCGCCTCCTCGGGGAGCGAGGTCACATGCAGCCCGCCCATCGCCACGTGCACCCCGCGCGCGCGGAAGTGGTCGGCTATCTCGTAACTCCGCCGCGCGGACGTGATGTACGGCTGGAGCACGAGCAGGTCGGGCGTGGGCAGCGCTTCGAGGTCGATCCGCTCCACGTGCTCGTCGTACAGCGTCACCTCGTCGTCCGCGTCGAGGTACCCGGCGAGCGTCGCAAGGCCCAGCGGCGGGAAGAGCGAGTACTTGATGGGCCGGAACAGCGGGCTGGTCGCCTCTGTCAGGGCGGGAAGGATCATCGTCACACGCATGCCTGCCCAGACTCGAACACCCATGCCCGCGGTTCCCCGGCCTCCTGCTTCAGGAGGGGTGAGCGGGTGCGGCTCAGGTCAGCAGGTCGTCGACCTGGGCCTCGCCCTCGCGGTAGCGGCGGGCGATCTCGGCGCTGCAGTCGTCAGCGGTGCGCTGGAGCTGCTGGCGCCGCCGCGAGACCTGCTGCTCGTAGCCGGCCAGCCGGCCCATCGCCGTGTGCAGCTCGTCGTCCGTGCGCGCGCCCAGGTCCGACAGCTCCACTTCGGACAGCATCTCGGCGGCGAGCCGCCGGTACTCCTCGCCCCGCGGCGTCGACAGCGTCACGTGCCGCGCCGACGTCCGCAGCTGCGAGGGCGCGTCCGCGAGGATCTCCGAGAGCTCCGCGAGCCGGTCCACCGCCGGCCCCTGCGGGTCGGCCCGGCGCGCCAGCTCGGCCCGCATGATGTCGATCCGGCCCTGCAGCATCCGCCTGACATAGCTCAGGTCCGCCTCGTCGCCCTGCGCGTCGCGGCGCAGCGCGCGCAGCTCCGGCAGCCGCAGCGCCGCCAGGTCGGGTCGCGGCAGGCAGGCCGGCTCGGCGGACCGCTGCAAGGGCGGGCGTACGCTCGTACCGCCGCCGACCCGGGTGCTCGACGGCGTCTGCCCGGCGCCAGGTGCACTCATGTCTTGACCCCATCCCTCGTCCGGTGCGCAGCGCACCGCCTGAGAGGCATCGTGCCACTCCTGCCTGTGCGCACGCAGGCGCTCTGCACCCGTTCGGCCCCAGCTAGGTTGGTCTGTATGCGTGCAGTGGTACAGAGGGTGGACGGCGCGAGCGTCGTCGTCGCAGGAGAGACCGTCGGCGAGATCGTCGGCGAAGGGCTGTGTGTGCTGGTGGGAGTCACCCACGACGACACGCCGGAGAAGGCCGCGCAGCTGGCCAGAAAGCTGTGGAGCGTACGGATGCTCGAAGGCGAGAAATCCTGTTCGGACGTGAATGCCCCCTTGCTGGTGATTTCTCAGTTCACCCTCTACGGGGACGCGCGCAAGGGCCGCCGCCCCACCTGGAACGCCGCCGCTCCCGGCGACGTCGCCGAACCGCTGGTCGACGAGGTCGTGACGCAACTGCGGGCGCTGGGCGCGCACGTGGAGACGGGCCGGTTCGGGGCGAGCATGCGCGTCTCGCTCACGAATCACGGCCCGTTCACGGTGCTCGTCGAGGTCTGATCCCCGCCGGGCACAGCGGCTACGGCTCGACGACGGTCTCCTGCGCGGCGGCCGTCTTCTCGCCCACCAGCAGCGGCGCGTCCACCGG
This sequence comes from Streptomyces sp., assembly GCF_036566765.1. GTDB lineage: Bacteria > Actinomycetota > Actinomycetes > Streptomycetales > Streptomycetaceae > Streptomyces. The sequence goes on along the minus strand of NZ_DATCVQ010000472.1, from coordinate 3,075 downwards.
CACGTTCCGCTTCACCAGCGCCAGGGCGATCGGCCCGAGCTCGTGGTGCCGCCCCGAACTGGTGACGAAGCCCAGCTGACGGCCCTCGGCCCCGTCCGCGGCCAGCCGGACCGGCGCGCCGTGCCCCGGCAGGTGGACCTCGCTGCCGTCCAGGTGCAGGAAGACCAGCCGGCGCGGCGGCTTGCCCAGGTTCTGCACCCGGGCCACCGTCTCCTGGCCCCGGTAGCAGCCCTTCTGCAGATGGACCGCGGTGCCGATCCACCCCAGCTCGTGCGGGATGGTCCGGTGGTCGGTCTCCGCGCCGAGCCGCGGCTGATGCGCCTCGATCCGCAGCGCCTCGTACGCCAGGATCCCGGCGGCCGGACCGTGCGAGGCCGCGAAGGCCTCCAGGTCGGCGCGCGGCAGGAACAGGTCGCGGCCGTGCGGGGTCTCCCGTACGACCACGCCCTCGGGCGCCGCGGCGATCGAGCCGGCCGGCAGGTGGACCACGGCGATGTCGTCCGTGCGGTCGGCGACCTCGACCCGGTAGAAGAACTTCATCGACTCCAGGTACGCGAGCAGCTCGCCCTGCGTGCCCGGCTCGACGTGCGCCCACACCGTCTCGCCGTCGTCGACGAGGTACAGCGCGTGCTCGATGTGGCCGTTCGCGGAGAGGATCAGCGCCTCGGTGGCCTGTCCGACCGGGAGGTCGCTGACATGCTGGGTGAGCAGCAGGTGCAGCCAGCTCAGCCGGTCGTCGCCGGTGACGGCGACCACGCCGCGGTGGGAGAGGTCGACGAAACCGTTGCCGCCGGCGAGGGCGCGCTGCTCGCGGAACAGATCGCCGTAGTGCGCGGCGACGCCTTCGTCACGGCCCTCGCCGGGGACGGCTCCGGGCAGGGACAGCAAGGGGCTGTGCGGTGAAAGTCGCTGCATGCAAGAAAGCCTACGACTCCGCGGGCGCGTCCTTCATGGCGCAGTCCCGGCAGCGGCCGAAGATCGCGAAATGCTTCATGTCCGTCTCGAAGCCGAAGGTCTCCCGGAGCTTCCCGGTGAACTCGGCGGCCACCTCCACATCCGCCTCGATGACGCCCGAGCAGTCCCGGCAGACCAGATGGAGATGGTGGTGCCGGTCGGCGAGGTGGTACGTCGGCGCACCGTGCCCCAGATGGGCGTGGCTGACCAGGCCCAGCTCCTCCAGGAGCTCCAGGGTCCGGTAGACGGTGGAGATGTTCACACCCGAGGCCGTCTTGCGCACCTCGACGAGGATGTCGTCGGGCGTCGCGTGTTCGAGCGCGTCCACGGCCTCCAGGACAAGCTGGCGCTGGGGCGTCAGCCGGTAGCCGCGCTGCCGCAGGTCGCTCTTCCAGTCGGTGCTCACCACGCCCCCCAGTGTAGGAGGGCGTGGCGGAAGCGCCGGTGGTCTTCTGGCCGACGGTCTTCCTACCGGAAGAAGGCGATGCCGTCGTCCGGCATGTCGGGGAGGTTGCGCGCCATCTCGGCGACCTCCTCGGGCGTGACGACCTTCTTCAGGTGCGCCGACATGTAGGGACGCAGCTCGACCTCGGGGGTGGCCTTCTCGCCCACCCACATCAGGTCGCTCTTCACATAGCCGTACAGCCGCTTGCCACCGCTGTACGGGGCGGCGCCCGGGGTGCGCGCGACGGCGTCCGTCACCAGGTCGATCTGCGGCTTCTGGTCGGCGAGCTCGCCGTACCAGATCTCCACCACGCCCTGGTCGCGGACCATGACGATCTCGACCTTGCGGTCCTTGTCGATCCGCCAGTAGCCGCTCTCGCTCTCCAGCGGGCGGACCTTGTTGCCCTCCTTGTCGAGGACCCAGGAGTGCGAGTGGTACTCGATGAAGTCCCGGCCATCGTGACTGAAGGTCACGGACTGGCCGAAGTTGCACTTCTCGGCGCCGGGGAAGTCGGAGACGCCCGCGCCTTCCCACGTGCCGAGGAGGAACGCGAGCGGGACGAGGTCCGGGTTGAGGTCGGACGGGATCTCGATCATGGGCACTCAGACGATCTGTGGAGGGCGGTGGGGACTGTGGAGAGAGTTGCCGAGGATGCCGGCGGTGAGCCGATGATGCCGGCAGTGATCAGCGCTGGCCCTGGTACAGCTTCTTCACGGCGAGGCCGGTGAACGCGATGACGGCGACGCAGACCAGAGCGAGCAGAGTCTCGAAGAAGATGATCACTGAGTGCTCCTCGAATGAGCGGTGAAGGCAGAACGGGCCGGACCCCAGCTTAGTGGGCGGGGGCCCGGCCCTCTCTGCGAGGTGGGTCTAGCGGACTAACCGAGCAGCTGCGCCTGCAGCGCGACCGTCTGCTGGAACGGCACCGTCGCGACCCCGTCCTTGCGGGACAGGGTGATCAGCGCGAGGGTGTCGCCGGCCTGGATGTAGGACCAGCGGGTCTGCTCGGGGCCGTAGGGCTTGGTCTCGTCGAACGCGTACACGGACGTGTACGGGACCCGGACCTCGCCCGACAGGTCGGCCGTCGCGTCCCAGCGCTCCACGCCGGCGGGCAGCAGCATGCCGCCCATCACGCCCGCCTTCAGCGGCTCGTCCCGGAAGTCCTCGGAGAACGCCACCGAGTTGAAACGGAGCAGGTAGACGCGGGTCTTGGTGCCGTCGGACGTGGTCCAGCCACGGGCCGCGACATGGCGCAGCGCGGTCTCGGCGACGTCCCGCTTCAGCACCGGCACGGCCTCCTTCGCGTACGCGGAGAAGTACTGGTCCTTGGTGATCCAGCCGCCGGTGAGCTCCGGGTCCGGCTTGGCCCCGGCGGGCGCGGGCAGCAGGAGCTTGCGCAGGTCGGCGTGGTGGACCTCGCCGTCGTTCCCCTCGGTGAAGGGCCGCGGCACGCCGACCGGCAGCGCGGGGAGGCTGAGCTTCGGGTACGCCCAGCGCCCGTCGCTCTCGGTGGCGAGACCGGGCACGTCGGTGCGCTCCATGGCGGTGATGCCCATGGCGGTACCGGTGCCGAGGCCACCGCAGACGAGGACGGCGGCGGTCCAGCGCAGGACGGCGCGAAGGGCGCGGCGGGGCGGCTTGGGGGCGGCGGGGAGAGGGGCGGGCGCGGGCCAGGG
>NZ_DATCVQ010000471.1:0-7289 GCF_036566765.1 Streptomyces sp. | reverse complement strand
GACCGCGCCCAGCGCGCCGCCGCCGGCCAGCAGGCCCCGTCTGGACAGGCTCATGCGGAAACCTCCTTGATCGCCCTTCCTGACATGGCCACGCACGCTAGCGCGGACCGGGGCCCCGCGGAACGAGGCGTGCGCGGGGCGTGTGCCAAGCGGGCGACCGGCCTGTGCGCAGGGCCTTCCGCAGGTACATACCGACTGGTTAGTCTGCATCCACTGTCGCAACGGAGAGGCGGGTCTCGATGAGTTCGGTGCAGGGAGCGGGAGTGGTCGTCACGGGGGCGGGCGGCGGGATCGGCGCCGCGCTGGCCCGCCGGTTCGCGGCCGAGGGCGCCCGGGTCGTCGTCAACGATCTCGACCCCGGCCGGACCAAGGCCGTCGCCGACGAGATCGGGGCCGCCGCCGTGCCCGGCGACGCCTCGGAGATCGTCGAGGAGGCGCGCGAGGCCCTCGGCGGCACGGGCGGCATCGACGTATGGTGCGCCAACGCCGGACTCGCCTCGCCCGGCGACGCCCTCGCCGACGAGGCGGTGTGGGCCGCCGCCTGGGACGTCAACGTCATGGCCCATGTCCGCGCGGCCCGCGCACTGCTGCCCGGGTGGCTGGAGCGCGGCAGCGGCCGCTTCGTCTCCACGGTCTCCGCCGCCGGCCTGCTCACCATGGTCGGCGCGGCACCGTACAGCGTCTCCAAGCACGGCGCGTACGCCTTCGCCGAATGGCTCTCGCTCACCTACCGGCACCGCGGCATCAAGGTCCACGCGATCTGCCCGCAGGGCGTGCGCACCGACATGCTCACCGCCGCCGGATCTGCCGGCGAGCTCGTCCTCGCCCCCACCGCCATCGAGCCCGAGGACGTCGCCGACGCGCTGTTCGCGGGCATCGAGGCCGACCGCTTCCTGATCCTGCCGCACCCCGAGGTCGCCGACTACTACCGCGTCCGGGCCGCCGACCCCGAGCGCTGGCTCGGCAACATGAACCACATCCAGCAGAAGTGGGAAGGGGCGGGCGCATGACGGACCTCCAGGGAGCCCAGGAGTCGATCTACGCGGCCAAGCCGTGGCTCGCCCAGCTCAGCGACGCCCAGCGCGGGCCGATCGCCCCTCCGCCGACCGTGCTGCACGCCTTCCGGGCCGCCGCGGCCGCCCACCCCGAGCGCACCGCCCTCGCCTACTTCGACGGCCGGCTCAGCTACGGCGAGACGGACGCGCTCTCGGACTCCGTCGCCGGACATCTCGCCGCCCGCGGCCTGGTCCGCGGCGACCGCGTGGCGATCATGCTCCAGAACAGCCCGCACTTCGTGCTCGCGCTGCTCGGCGCGTGGAAGGCCGGCGCGACGGTCGTCCCGCTCAACCCGATGTACAAGTCCGCCGAGGTGGCGCACGTCCTGAACGACTCCGAGGCCGTGGCCCTGGTCTGCGCCGACCGGACCTGGGCGGCGTACCTGCGGGACACCGCCGCCGACTCCCCGGTCCGGATCGCGCTGACCGCCTTCGAGCGCGAGCTGCAGACGCGCGACGACCCGCGGGTGCTCGGCTTCGAGCAGGCACCCGTCCCCGCCGAAGAGGCCGACGACCTGCTCGCCGTGGCCCGCGCCGGGCATCCGGCCCCCGAGGACCGCACCCTCGGCCCCGAGGACATCGCCCTGATCAGCTACACCTCCGGCACCAGCGGCACCCCCAAGGGCGCCATGAACCAGCACCGGGGCATCGTCCACAACGCCGAGCGCCAGCGCACCGGCCACCCCGTCCCCGACGGCGGCACGTACTTCGCGCTCGCCCCGCTCTTCCACATCACCGGCATGGTCTGCGAGCTCGGGGCCTGCTTCGCCAACGCCGGCACCCTCGCGCTCGCCTACCGCTTCGACTCCGGCGTCGTCCTCGACGCCTTCCTGGAGCACCGCCCCGCCTACACCGTCGGCCCGTCCACCGCCTTCATGGCGCTGGCCGCCCACCCCGGCGTCACCCGCGACCACTTCGCGTCCTTCCTGGTCGTCTCCTCCGGTGGGGCTCCGGTCCCGCCCGCGCTCGTGGAGAGGTTCCGGGCCGGCTTCGGCCCGTACATCCAGAACGGCTACGGACTGACCGAGTGCACCGCCCCCTGCGCCGCCGTGCCGCCGGAGAAGGAGGCCCCGGTCGACCCGGCCTCCGGCACCCTGTCCGTCGGCGTGCCCGGACCCGACACCCTCGTCCGGATCCTCGACGAGGAGGGCCGCGAGGTCCCGTTCGGCGCGCAGGGCGAGATAGCCGTGCGCGGTCCGCAGGTCGTGCCTGGGTACTGGCGGCTCCCGGAGGCCACCGCCCAGGCCTTCCCGGACGGCGAACTGCGCACCGGCGACATCGGCTTCATGGACCCCGACGGCTGGCTCTACGTCGTGGACCGCAAGAAGGACATGATCAACGCCTCCGGCTTCAAGGTCTGGCCCCGCGAGGTCGAGGACGTGCTCTACACCCACCCGGCCGTCCGCGAGGCCGCGGTCGTCGGCGTCCCCGACGCCTACCGGGGCGAGACGGTGAAGGCGTACGTCAGCCTGCGCCCCGGCGCGGCCGTCGAGCCCGCCGAGCTGTCCGCGTACTGCGAGGAACGGCTGGCGGCGTACAAGTACCCTCGCGAGGTCGAGATCCTGGCTGAGCTCCCCAAGACGACAAGTGGGAAGATCCTCAGAAGGGAACTCCGTTCCCCCGAGTAACGAAGACCACGCAGTACGCAGCACGAGAGAAAGGTGGCGGCACATGGCCAGGACGACGGACGGGAGCGGCGCCCCCGTCCCGCAGAGGCTGCTGGCCGCCGCCACCCGGCTCTTCGCCGAGCAGGGCTACGACCGGACCTCCGTCCAGGAGATCGTCGAGGCGGCCGGCGTGACCAAGGGCGCGCTCTACCACTACTTCGGCTCCAAGGAGGACCTCCTCCAGGAGGTGTACTCCCGGGTCCTGCGGCTCCAGCAGGAGCGCCTGGACGCCTTCGCGGACGCCGACGCGCCGGTGGCGGAGCGGCTGCGGGACGCCGCGGCCGACGTGGTGGTCACCACCATCGAGAACCTCGACGACGCCGCGATCTTCTTCCGCTCGATGCATCACCTGAGCCCGGAGAAGAACAAGCAGGTACGGGCCGAGCGCCGGCACTACCACGAGCGCTTCCGGGCCCTGATCGAGGAGGGCCAGCAGAGCGGCGTCTTCTCCTCCGCGACCCCGGCCGACCTGGTGGTCGACTACCACTTCGGCTCGGTCCACCACCTGTCCACCTGGTACCGCCCGGACGGCCCGCTCACCCCCGAGCAGGTCGCCGGCCACCTGGCCGACCTGCTGCTGCGAGCCCTCCGCCCCTGAGGCCCGTCGGGTTCGAGGGGCCGGCGTGCGGTGGATCATCCCCACCGCACGCCGACGAGACTCGACGCGCCCGGTTTCAGAGGTACTTCTTCAGCTCCTGGCGCGCCAGCGATCGCTGGTGCACCTCGTCCGGGCCGTCCGCCAGCTTCAGCGTCCGCGCCGCTGCCCAGAGTTCGGCCAGCGGGAAGTCCTGAGAGACGCCACCCGCGCCGTGGACCTGGACGGCCTTGTCGATGATGTCCACCACCGCGCGGGGGGTGGCGATCTTGATGGCCTGGATCTCGGTGTGCGCGCCGCGGTTGCCGACCGTGTCCATCAGCCAGGCGGTCTTGAGCACGAGGAGTCGCAGCTGCTCGATCGTCACCCGCGCGTCCGCGATCCAGTTCTGCACCACGCCCTGCTGGGCGATCGCCTTGCCGAAAGCGGTACGGGAGACCGCCCGGCGGCACATCAGCTCGACGGCCCGCTCGGCCATGCCGATCAGTCGCATGCAGTGGTGGATCCGGCCCGGACCGAGCCGGGCCTGGGCGATGCCGAAGCCGCCGCCCTCCTCGCCGATCAGGTTCGCGGCGGGGACCCGGACGTCGTCGAAGACCACCTCGGCGTGGCCGCCGTGGGAGTGGTCCTCGTACCCGTACACCTGCATCGCGCGCCGCACGTCCACGCCGGGGGTGTCCCGGGGGACGAGGATCATCGACTGCTGACGGCGGATGTCGGGGCCGTCGGGGTCGGTCTTGCCCATGACGATGAAGATCCGGCAGTGCGGGTTCATCGCCCCGGAGATGTACCACTTGCGACCGTTGATCACGTAGCCTCCCCCACTCTCGGCTCCGCTCGAGCGGGAGGTGCCCCCATCGTCGCGGTCGATCCGGGTCTCGATGTTGGTGGCGTCCGACGAGGCCACCTCCGGCTCGGTCATGGCGAACGCGGACCGGATCTCCCCGGCGAGCAGCGGCTCCAGCCACTGCTTCTTCTGCGCCTCGTCGCCGAACTGGGCCAGTACCTCCATGTTGCCGGTGTCCGGGGCCGCGCAGTTCAGCGCGGTCGGGGCCAGCTCGGGGCTGCGGCCGGTGATCTCGGCGAGCGGCGCGTACTGGAGGTTGGTCAGCCCGGCCCCGTGCGCGGAGTCCGGCAGGAAGAGGTTCCACAGGCCCTGACGGCGGGCCTCGGCCTTCAGGTCCTCGACCACCTGCGGGGTGTCCCACGGCGAGGCGAGCAGCGCGCGTTGCTCGTGCGCGATCCGCTCGGCCGGGTAGACGTGCTCGTCCATGAAGGCGAGCAGCTTCGCCCGCAGCTCCTCGGTACGGGCGTCGAATGCGAAGTCCATGCGGGATCAGCCTTCCTGGAGGGTGGTGAGGCCGTGCTCGATGAAGACCGGGACGAGGTCGCCGATCCGGTCGAAGCCGGCGCCGACCGTCTGACCGAGGGTGTAGCGGTAGTGAATGCCCTCCAGGATCACGGCGAGCTTGAACCAGGCGAAGGCCGTGTACCAGGACAGGGCGGAGGTGTCGCGGCCCGACCGGGCGGCGTACCGCTCGATCAGCTCGGCGGGCTCGGGGTGCCCGGCGGCCGCGGCGGTGGTGCTCACGGGGGAGTCCGGCAGCTCCAGCTTCGCGCTGTACATCACCAGCAGGCCGAGGTCGGTCAGCGGGTCGCCGAGTGTGGACATCTCCCAGTCCAGGACGGCGGTGATCCGGTCGCCCTCGCCGATGAGCACGTTGTCCAGGCGGTAGTCGCCGTGCACCACCGTCGGGGCCGGGGAGACGGGCAGCGCGCGGCCGAGCGCGGCGTGCAGCTCGTCGATGCCGGACAGCTCGCGGTTGCGCGAGGCGTCCAGCTGCTTGCCCCAGCGGCGCAGCTGCCGGTCGAGGAAGCCGTCGGGGCGGCCGAAGTCGCCGAGACCCACCGCGGCCGGGTCGACGGCGTGCAGGTCGACCAGCGTGTCCACCAGGGCGAGGACGGCCGCGCGGGTGCGCTCTGGGCCGAGCGGGGCGAGCTGCTCCGCGGAGCGGTACGGGGTGCCGGCCACGAACTCCATGACGTAGAACGGCGACCCGAGCACCGACTCGTCCTCGCACAGCAGCACCGGCTCCGGCACCGGCACGGCGGTCGGGTGCAGTGCGCTGATCACCCGGTGCTCGCGCTTCATGTCGTGCGCGGTGGCCAGCACGTGGCCGAGCGGCGGCCGGCGCACCACCCACTGGCCGGCGCCGTCGGTGACGACGTACGTGAGGTTGGAGCGGCCGCCCTCGACGAGCCGGGCGCGGAGCGGTCCGCTCACCAGGCCGGGCCGCTCGCGGTCGAGGAATCCGCGCAGCCGCTCGGGGTCGAGACCGGGTGGGGGACTGGTGCTCATGGTGCGTACCTCCGGGGCGGGAGTGGTCGGCCGGTCGCCGTTCATGATGACCGACCAGTCGGTATGTCGTCCAGAGGGGTCTGCGAAAACGCCCGCCCGGGAGGTTCCGGGCGGGCGATTTCGCACGCGGTGTGCGGTACGTGGTGCGGCGCTGCGGTGGTGGGTACGGCGGTGGTGCGGTGCTGCGCGCTACGCGTGGCAGGCGACCGGGACCCCGCCGTTCATCGCCGCCATGTCGCCGAAGACCGCCGCCGCATCGAGGGGCGAGCCGTCCGGCAGCCCGTCCAGCTCCGCGTAGGCCCGGTGCAGGTTCGCCACGAGCCGCTCGCTCTCCCGCCAGGCCGCGAACTCCCCGAGGTCGGCCGTGCGCGCGGTCTCCAGCGGGCTCGCGCCCTTGGCGTGCCCCTCGCGGGCCAGCTCGGCGACCCAGCGCAGATATCGCTCCGTCGTGTCGTACGCGGACGGGTCCGTCACCGGGCCGTGCCCCGGCACCACGGTCTCCGCGTCCAGCGCGCGCAGCATCTCCAGGGCGCGCAGCGAACCGGCGATCGACCCCATCGGCACGAACGGCGTCCCGCCCTGGAAGATCAGGTCGCCGGTGAACACCACGCGGTGCTCCGGGAGATGGACGATCGAGTCGCCGGTGGTGTGCGCGACGCCCGGGTGCAGCAGCCGGACCTCGGTCCCGCCGACGTGCAGGGTCAGCCGCTCGCTGTACGTGAGGGAGGGCGGCGTGACCCGGATGTCGCCGAAGTCGGTCTGCGGCCACAGCAGATGGAGCTGCCGTCCCGCGGCCAGCTGCTCGGCCCGGCAGGAGTCGTGTCCGACGATCCGCGCGGCCGGGGTGAACACCCCGTTGCCGTAGGTGTGGTCGCCGTGGTGGTGGGTGTTCACGATCGTGCGGGGGAGCGGCAGCCCCGCGGCGATGACCGCGTCGCGCAGCAGCAGGGCGCGCCGCTGGGTCGCCGCGGTGTCCACGAGCAGGCTCTCCTCCGCGTCGCCGAGGATGCCCGCGTTGTTGAGGCACCAGCCGCCGTCGGGCTGCACGAACGCGTGCACCCCGGGTGCGAGTTTGACGGTGTACGGGTCGGTCGCGGCCATGGAGTCCCCCCGGGTGAGCCCAACAGGTCGGCGAAAGCCTGCCAGTCGGGTGATGCCCGGGGGAAGACGACCCGTCGGTCGATCGCCCCGTAGGTCGGGTCGGCGGTCGTCCCCGTCCGTCAGGTCAGTGGTCGTCCCAGTGATTGCCGTGCGCCGCGTGCCGGTGCCCGTCGTGCACGTAGTCGAGGTGGTCGCCGTGCGCGACGGAGGTGTGTCCGCAGTCCGGCCCGTGCGTGTGGGCGGGGTGCGTGTGCTGGACATGGCCCACGGGCTCGCACTCGTCCCAGTGGCCGCCGTGCTCGCGGTGCAGGTGCCCGTCGTGGGCGTAGTCGAGGTGGTCCCCGTGCACGACGGAGACATGTCCGCACGCCGGCCCGTGGCTGTGCGCGTGGGTGGGGTGCTCGTGGTGGAGGAGGGTCATGACGTCTCCTCTGTGAGGGGGTGTGATCTCCTCAGGCTAGTCCGAAATGTCCGAGTCGGCCTCGTCCCCGTCCCCGTCCTCGTCCCCGGCC